>NZ_NEVM01000005.1:2150852-2458117 GCF_002261225.1 Bordetella genomosp. 10 | reverse complement strand
CTGGTGGGTCAGCGTGTTTCCGGGGCTGGCCATCATGTTGACGGTGCTGGGCCTGAACCTGCTGGGCGATTGGCTGCGTGACCGTCTCGATCCGACGGGCAAGGTGTAGACATGGCGATACTGCTGGAACAGACTTTCGAGCGCACCCTGGATGCCTGGGTGCGGGAGTTTTCCGACCCCGTCTATCGTGGCGCCAGCGTGCATGCGTGGCTGTTCGAGGACGCCGCGGCGCGCCGTTCGGCCGAGCTGCGGCTGTCGCAGGCGGGCGTGCAGGCGCGGTTCTACAGCGCCTACAAGCCGCTGGTGCATTTCTTCCTGGACGAGGTCGACGTCAACGGCCTGGCCGGCGTGACCGTGCGCTATCCGGTGCATGCGTCGGCGCCGCCGCGCCGGTTCACCCTGGAGGCCTATCCGCTGGTCGGCATGCTGGACACCATAGAGGTGTCGTTCGAGGCCTCCGGCGATGGGCTCGACTACGAGGTGGAGCTGCGCTACGCCACGGCCCGCACCGAACAGAAGAAGGTGTTCGCGCCGAACCATGTCGTGACCGACCACGCTGGCGTGTCCAGCCTGACGCCCACCGGCTGGGTGCGCGTGGAAGGGGCGGACGGCAAGCTGCTGTTGGACGAGGCGCGGCCGACCGAGTATTCGCGGATGTACGACGCCATCCTGCGCACGGCGGCCGGGCATCCGTGGGGGCAGGACGAACCCTATTTCGATCGGCTGGAAGTGCTCGTGGAGCTGCCGGGCATCGAACGCGATACGGGCTACGAAGACGAGGTCATCAGCACCTTCGAAGCCATGCACGAGGAAATCTACTTCGGTTTGCTGGAAGTCTTCCAGCGCCATTCGGGACGGCCCTTGGGCAGCCGCGGCTTGCAGCCGGGACAGATCGTGCCGGACGTGCGCCATAGCGAGCGCGAGGTGAAGCTGCGCATCGCCACGGAGGCTTTCGAGCCGGTCCCGGAAGTGGTGGCGCGGTCGCTGGGCACGCCCTTGTCGGCGGTTAACGGGCCGCTGTCGCCGGAGCGTGTCGCGCACGAGATGCAGGTGATGGGCGGAGAGCCCTTTGCCGTGCGGACGCGGCAGGGGCGCGCGGTGCGCGGCTGCTACGTGCGCGGCGCCGAGCCGGCCGTGGTGATTTCCGGCGGGCAGCATGCCAACGAGGCCTCCGGCGTGGTGGGCGCATTGGCTGCCGCGCATGTGCTGAAGGCGCGGCCGGACGCGCATTTCGTGCTGATCGGGCTGGAGAATCCGGATGGCTATGCGCTGTTCGGACGCCTGTGCCAGACCAATCCGCGGCATATGCACCATGCCGCCCGCTACACCGCGCTGGGCGACGACTTGGCGTATCGCGAGAAGGCGCCGTACTACGAACTGGAAGCGCGCATCAAGGCCTACGAGATGAGCGGCGCGCAACTGCACGTCAGCCTGCATGGCTATCCGTCCCATGAATGGACGCGGCCCTTGTCGGGCTACCTGCCGCGCCATTTCGAGTTGTGGACCATCCCCAAGGGCTTCTTCCTGGTCATGCGGCATCATCCCGGCTGGGGCGGCAGGGCCCGGGCGCTGGTGGAGAACATCACCGCCCGCCTGGCGCGCGAACAGCCGGAACTGATCCGGTTCAACGCGCGCCAACTGGCCGTATTCGAGGCGCATGCGCAAGAGCGCGGCTTCGACATGCTGAACGGGATTCCGGTGCAGATCAGCGAGTCGGCGAAGGAGCGGGTGCCGCTGATGCTGATCAGCGAATTTCCCGATGAGACGGTCTATGGCGACCGCTTCCGCCTCGCGCAGGAGGTGCAGACCGCGACGGCCCTGGCGGCCGTGGACGGGTACTTGAACTGCGTGACGCGGGGTGGGGCGGGGAAGTAGGCAGCGTCGGGGGTTAGTTCGGAGCGCCGTCGTCGTCCGGAAGCTTGTGCGCGGCGCCCACGCCCAGGCCGAGACCCATGCCCATTCCCGCGCCGCCGCCCATGCCGCCACCACCTGTACTGCCGTCCTTGCCGCCATCCTTGCCGCCTTCGCCGCGGCCGGTTTCCTTGCCTTTCGAGGAGGATGCCGAGGGGCGGGCGGGGCCTTGGGCGGGTATGGTCAATTCGCGGGGCAACGGTTCCAGATCGAGGACTTCGCGGATGAAGGTCCGTAGCGATGCCACGAGTTCGGCGGTGTGGATGGGCCTGCCTTGCGTGAGTTCGGTGGCGGCGTGGGCGGCCAGCCTGACTTGTTCTTCGGTGCCGAGGAGAATGATGTCGGATAGAGCGGCTTCCACCGCGTCGCGGGTGCGGCGGCGGCGGTCGGATGTGGATTCGGTGGTGTCGGTCGTTGTCTCGGCTGTGTCGGGGCTTTTCGTATTCTGGCGAAGGTCGCGCAGGTGGGTGGGGTCGACCAGCAGGTTGCCGGTGAAGGAGCCGCCGAGGGTTTTATAGGCGGCGATGAGCGTGCGCAGGCGTTCGTTGATCTGGCGGTTTTCACGCTGGCGCTTTTGCTGCACGGTCTGCATGATGAGTAGGCGGATGCCTACGCCGATCAGGGTGAAGATCGCCAGGCCGACCAGGGTGGAGAGCAGGGCTTGCCAGGAGCTGAAGTCCAGGTTGCGCATCTTGGGTCCTGTTGAGGGGGATTTGTTGCGGTTAGCGGTGTCGATGTCGATGCTAACGCTGTTGCGGCTGGGGGTTGGCCGTGGGGGGGATCGTTGTGGGGCCGTTGGGGGCCTGGCAAGCCGCGGAACCCCATACCAGCACAATTCATCCAGATCTGCTAGAATCGCTGATTGCCGTTTTCCGTTTCGGGTTGATTCCCGGGCGGAATACCCGGATCAGGACAGGTGGCCGAGCGGTTGAAGGCGCACGCCTGGAAAGCGTGTATACGTCAAAAGCGTATCGGGGGTTCGAATCCCCCTCTGTCCGCCAAGTCTTCTAAGTCCTTGATTTTTCAAGGATTTTCCAAACTCTGGAATGCAGGATAGGTAGCAAAATGGGTAACAACACCCGTGAAAATACCTGTCTATGCCCGTGCCGAAACGGGTGTCTATTGCATTCATCTGCGGGTCGATGGTAGGCAAGTAAAGCGAAGCCTGCGAACCCGTGACCGTTCCCTTGCTATCCTACGAGCCTTGAAGTTCTATGAGGCTCTGGGCATGGTCGATCCATCGAAGGTCAAGAACTACGAAATAGACCTCAAGCGGGGCTATATCAAGACTGACGGCACCAAGGAAGACAACGAGCAAGCATTGCTCGCCTTGGGGATGCTGGACAAGCTGGGGCATCTGGTGCCTGCCAGCGGTGTCCTTCGCAATGCTCCCATAGAGGAAGAGCAGCCCAAGGGGTTGCGGCTGCTGGAGCTGTTCAGCAAGTTCATGGCAATGAAGAAATTGCAGACCCGTTCGGTTCAGCAATACACGACAAACATTACCGAATTTGCTGAGTTCCTGAAAAATCCGTATCTCTATCGGATAACGAGCGATGACATCACCCGTTATCAAGAGCATTTAAAGGGTTCAGGCAATGAACTGCGAACGATTGACAATAAAGTGTCCGTCATTCGTACGGTTCTTAATTTTGCCATCAAACACAAGTACCTTTTCGCGGAAAATCCCGCCAAAGATCGCACCCTGCTGACTTCGCGGGAACGAGCGAAAAGCACCTATGCTTCGTTTTATCTGGAAGAGGTGTTGTCAGTCTTTGATCGGCAGAGAATGCTCGCCCACAAGAAAAAGGATCCCGACTTTTATTTCTGCCTGATGCTGGAACTTGTGACAGGCTTTCGGGTGGGTGAGCTAACTATCCTGAAAAAAGGGCAGTTCCTCAAGCATGAGAGGAGTTTTCATTTCGTGCGAATTCTCGATGCCAAGACAAAAGCGGGGGTTCGTGAGGTGCCCATTCCCGATGAATTGATGAACGAACTCCAGCCTTTTATTGAGGGAAGAAAGCTGCCCGATGACAAGATTTTCAAATACCGGGAGTTAGAGGGTAAGGGTGCGGGAAATGCAGTTGGGAAAAAATTCGCTAGGTATATTGACGAAATTGGAATTAATCGAGGCAAGCTCGTGTTCCACTCGTTGAGAAAATTCTTTAATAATTATATGAAAGAACAAGGGGTGTCGTTAGAGATGCGATGCCAAGTTATTGGGCATGAGGTCGAGGGAACAAATGCTGAAATCTATAGCCAAGATTTTCCGTTGACGGTTCTTCAAGCTCAACTTTCAGTAGTTCAAAAAATGCTGTTGGAGAAAGTTGGCTATGCCTAATTTCCTCCTACCCCCAGCCCCTAACAAGGGGGGGCTTTGGAAGAGTCCCTGCGGGGCTCGCTTGCGCGGTGGGAGGAGTAACACCCGATTCATCGCGTAGCCTATAGGGCCGATTGTCAAATTTATTTGGCAGTCGGAATGGGGGCAAGGGGCCCAGCCCCATCGGTTTTGCTTTGGGGAATCCAAAGGGGGAACCCCGTGGCGAACACCAACCCCGGAACGAAGTGTAGTGGGTTGGTATAGTGAGTGATACCGGGTTTTAATCCGGTGTCCTTGTTTTTTCTTCGTGCTCCGCTAGAATAAATAAAAGGAGTGCAAAAATAAGAAGAAAAAACCATGCCACAGTACGCAATATTAAGAGCAAAAAAGATAAAAAGCCCGGCACAAATAACGGCGGCGGCGAAGCACAATTTGAGATTGCGGGAGCAATCAAACATCGATGCCAGTAGATCAAAGTTGAACGAAATTCTGTTCAATTCGCTAGATGTCGATGTCGCAAAATCCATGAGTTTGCAAGAAAAGCTTTGCGAATTTTATGCAAAACTCGGCATTAAAACTCGGAAAGACAATGTGCAAATGTTGGAGTTCATCGCCACTGCCTCGCCCGAATTTTTCAAAGGAAAATCTGTAGAGCAGATCGGAAAGTGGGCTCTCGATCAGGTGCAATTCGTAAAAAATGAATTCGGGCAGCAGCTAAAGTTCGCAGTGCTGCATATGGATGAATCGAGCCCACACATCCACTTTATGATTTCTACGGAGCTGAAGTCGCTCAAGAGGTATAAAAATCAAAAAGGCGAATTCCACAAAGAAACTTGGTCATTAAATGCAAAAAGATATGACCCGGAATTCCTAGTCGGATTGCAGGATCGATTTGCTGAACATAACAAAAAGTGGAAGTTAGTTCGAGGTGTTCGCGGCTCGATGCGAAAGCATGTGCCGATGAAGAAGTTCTACCGTGCTATCGATCTTGCGATGCAGACCGACTATAAGAAGAAAATTGATAGGCTAATCGACAGTGTAGAGATTTCTCTGGGCGAGCGGCTTAGCATAAATGTGGTTCGTCAAAAAATTCGCGAACTTCTCACTCCATATATCGATTTTTTCGCCAAGCAGCAGAAAACTGCCAATGCTCTAGCTAGGCTAGATTTTCATCGCCTACAGAACGAAATCGTTGCAGAAAGGAAGAAGCTGAAGTCTGGACTTGAGGAGGTCGACCAACGAAGAGAGATTTACAAGGAAGCGATAAACGGTCGATTCTTGGACTTGAAGGCAAATCAAGTTCTAATGGAGCAGAACAAATTATTGGCGAGGGAGCTGGCGAGAATGAAGCAGAGGTACGAACCTCAAGCTCCATCCTCCAAACCCTCGCATCCCCCGCTCTTGGAAGGGCACCCTAATTAGCTAAAGAGGTTCCGGGTAAATACCGAGATCCAAAAAATGGAAAAAAGGAATGCAGGGACGGCGAGAACCAGAATGAGAGTAGGAACGGAGGGCTTGCCCTCTGCCTGCCGTTTTCGGCACCAAGCCTGCATTGGTGAAACGGCAAGAGCGGTGCCACCAAGAATGTACGGCCAAGCCAGTTTCGAGTAAAAATAGCCGTGACCAGGCAGGTCGATAAATTGGCTTAACCAAGCATAGGTGGGGCCGGTCAGAATCGGAAAGCTTACGAGGAACCCCCAAAGGATGAAGAATGCCACATATCCAAAAGAAAAGATGGTGAAAATTGATTTGGCATCAAAATGGGGTGGCGAATTCGGGGCGATCTTCTTGCTGATCCTCTTAGCAAAAAAGTAGCAAAGATAACCAAAGAGCGAAAAGCCGCCGATGGTTACTGCAATTGCCCACAGCCCTTCCGACTCCGAAACGATTAGGCGAGGCTGGGCCCAGAGGTAGCCTACAGCACCGAACAGCAAAGTAAGCCCCATAGCCACCCATTCTTTCCGACGGTACTGAAGGAACAACACCGCAGGATAGGAAACAGTGACCAACAAGGCGATCCCCGCCACAATGAGAAAGATTACTCCGGGGCCGGGATTGTCGGGGTCTTTTGCAGTTCGTTGGTTCTCAAGTTCATTGAGGATAAAAAGATCGCGAAGCCAGTTGTCACTCACAGGAAACTCCCGAGGCTATGTAGCAAATAGTCTAAAATCGAATATTCGGAAACAGACTATAGCATGCTTGCATGCTCTATGGTCAACGGTACGAAGTCCTTCGCCGTGAGCTCCAACAGCTACGAGTAGATGCGGGGCTCACTCAAGTTGAACTTGCCAAAAAATTAGGTAAGGGGCAGAGCTATGTTTCGAAGGTCGAGCGGGGAGAGCAGTATGTCGACCTTATTGAATTCCTGGAGTGGTGCGAGGCATGTAAAGCAGAACCTGAAAAGGTTGTTCGAAAGATTTGACCTTGATGTCAAATTTCGATTTAAGGCTCGTCGTCCTTTTTAATTTACTATCGTAAATTCTTTTACCCTGCGGGTGGTCCTGCTTCGCATTGAATATTATTCGAGTTGGTACTGTTGATTAATCATTATAATTATTGATATTTAGTACTGATTCTGTACCTTCGGGGGGATTTGTTTCGCCTTTTCCTCACCGTGCTATCACACGGTTCCGGTAAAGGCTTACCCTAACCCGCGAAAAGCGAGCTTGGGACTTTACCGGGAGTCTCCGTGTGATAGTTACCACATAGCACCGGGCAGATATAAAGCAACTTTACCTGCTTCGAAGGTTCGTATCGTTGCCGATACAGTAGCTGGGTCCTTCTGACTGTCTTCCATGCCGCTTTGCTACTAATCCATTCTAACGGCTTACCTCATCTTCTTGAGGTTGCAACCTGACAATAGTTCGCTGGTTCGTCGTTGAGGATCCTATTCCTCCGCAGTCACATTTAATTTGACGAGCTTCTGCATTGCAGCTTAATTATTCATTGCTTGGCATAGCGGGAATCGGGAAGGGTTTTTATTAGATGGGAAACAAAATCCCCAAAAGAAACCATCTGACCTCGACGCATACCGTATGCGATACTTAATAAGTAGAACAAAAAAAACAAATGTCAAGATCTGGGTTTGGCATTTTATTTGGTGACTCCCAAATCCTTCCGCATTTCCTCTTCCATTTTCTGCTGGGCCAAAGCCCTGCCTTGCTTGTCTTCGTTGGTGTCAATAACCTTTTGGACAGCTAATCGAACTGCTAGCGGTGCCACTAGCGAGCTGCGCATTTGCCAGTAAGCGAAGTTTTTAGCAGCTTCGGCGGTTCTTTCGGTGGCTGCACGATGATAGGCTTCCAACAGGCCGATATATGCCTGCTGCTTTTCTCGAAACCGCCTTTCATCTGTTTGTGATCTTCTTGACAACCATGATTGGATCAAAGCGGTAATTATTGATCCCATTCCAAAGGCAGTAAGTAGTGAAATTAGGTTCATAGCTCTATTCATAAGATACAAGAAAGCCAGCACTAGGCTGGCTTTAATGTCGGTATGCGTCAGTTCGCCGATGTGGCATCACTCAAATGGCTATTGACAATTATTTTATAAGTGATAATTATTTAATTGTCAACTGGGGCGATTGTGGTCATTAAATTTACAAGCTGGTTCGTTCGTGGCTTGCACGACGAATGGGAATCGTTTTCTCGTAAGGAGAGAAGGGTTATTACTGTATTCTTTGATACGGTTGGCTTTGCAATTGTGGTTGGGATGTTGACGGTATTTTTTGGCTGACTGCATAACAGATCAAGGCGGCGACTAGCGCTATGGCGGCATGCTTTCCTTTCTTTTTTAGCGCAAATGCAATCGAAATAACGAATGCAACTACACTGGCTGCTAGAATTCCGAAGTGAATTGCATTGGTAATGTTGTTTGCCACATCGCCCAAAGTCATAGAATCTCTCCATTAATTGCAAAAATATGGTAGCATTTTGGGTAGCAAGTTTTGAGGGGAAACAGCGGCCTAACTTCCTGTTTTTTCAGAGAATTAGACTGTTTGGCGAACTATCCCCCTCTGTCCGCCACTAAACATTAATAAAATCAATAACTTAGGTTTTTTTGGTGTCATTCCAGCGCCCGTAGATACCCGGACCGAGGAGCAGGTCCGCGCCGAGATCCACAGCCAGGCTTACGGAGAGCCGCAGCTTTTACCCAAGCTTGATCGCGGGCACCTTGCGCAGCATGTACAGCGCCCAGGCCCCCACTCCCGTCATTATGAATAGTCCGACGGACAACGACCGGCGCAGCGCCGCGCGGGCCAGTTCCACGGTCTCGGTGCTGTAGCGTCCCAGGGCGTGGTCCGCGCCGGGAATCAGTGCCTGGGGATTGCTGAAATAGGCCGCCGCTTCCGGCTGGTTCAGAATCGCGAAGTCGTGAGCGACTTGCGCGGAATATAGCCACGACAGCAGGGTCGCCATGACGGCCGCGCCTATCATGCCCCCGACCAGGCGCAGCGATTTCTGCATGGCGGTCGCAATGCCCAGGAATTCGTGCGGCGACAGCGACTGCGTGAACAGCGTCAAGTTGAGCATGGAGAACCCCAACCCCATGCCGCCCAGAATGGCTAGCCCCAGCAGGTGCCCGAAAGAGGCGTGCGGCCCGGCGATGGCGAAGCCCGCGGTGGACAGCGTCAGGGCGCCGAGTCCGAAGAACAGCAGCCAGTTGGGATGACGCAGTCGGATGACGATGCGGCCGTTGACGATGGCACCTATCGTCATGAGCAGGGCCAGGGGCGTGACGAGTATACCGGCCTCCCTGGGCGAGTAGCCGTAGCCGCCCTGAAATAGCAGGGGCAGGTAGAACAGCAGTACGTACATGAGGGCGCCGGCCAGGATGGCCAGGCAAAATAGCCGACGCAGACTTTCGGTTTCCAGGAACAGGCGCGGCGGCAGCAGCGCGTCTGTCGCGCGTTTTTCGCACCGGTACAGCAGCACGCCGGCAGCCAGCGTCAGCGCGCCCACGGCCGCGAGCTGGCCTTGGCGCCCCAGCGGCATCAGGTCGACGAACGTTTGCAGCGCGACCAGGAAGATAACGACCAGCGCGGCCCCGGTCCAGTCCACGCGTATTTTCCTGCCGTGGGACGGTCGGTAGAAAGGAATGAAGCGGCATGCCCAGAACAACGCCAGAGCGCCGAGCGGGACGTTGATGAGGAAGATGGAGCGCCAGCCGAACTGGTCGGTCAGCACACCGCCCAGCACCGGGCCGGTCGCGTTGGCGACGCTGGAGATGGTGCTGAGCATGATCTGCCAGCGCAGCCGCCGGCGAGTGTCGGGGAACAGCTCGGGGATGCAGGCGAAGGCGCTGCCGATGATCATCCCGCCGCCGATGCCTTGCAGTGCGCGCCCCAGCACCAGGCCCCACATCGAATCCGCCATGGCGCAGACCACGGAAGCTGCGGTGAACGTGAAGATGGCAGCTAGGATGAAAGGCTTGCGCCCAAAATAATCGCCAAGCCGGCCGAATACCGGGATGGCGATCATCGAGCACAGCATGTAGCTGGTGGCGACCCAGGCGTACAGGTCGAAGCCGTTCAGTTCCGCCACCATCGTCGGCAGTGCGTTGCCGACGATGGTTTGATCCAGGCTGGACAGCATCATGGACAGGGAGACCCCCATCATGGCGGCGAACGCCGGCCAGATTCCCAACTGTTCGCGGCGGTCGGCCTGCGTCAGGCCAAACCAGGACAGGACGGTGTTCATTGGAGTGCCGCGATAGCTCGCGCGATGCGCTTGCATCCTTCCTGAAGGTTTTCCATGGAGGTGGCGATGGACATCCGGAAATACGGCGACAGCCCGTAGGCCGAGCCGGCCACCAGCGCCACGTTCTCGGTCTCCAGCATGTACATCACCACGGCGTCGTCGTTGTTCAGCACGGCGCCGGCAGGCGTGCGTTTGCCGATCAGGGCGGCGCAGTTCACGTAGAGGTAGAACGCTCCGTCCGGGGTGCGGCACGACAGGCCGGGAATTTCGTTGAGCAGGCGCACCGTGGCGTCGCGGCGCGTCTTGAAGATTTCGCGGCTTTGCGCCACGAAGCTCTGATCACCGTCCAGGGCGGCCACAGCAGCCGCCTGCGACATGGAGGCGGTCGCGCCGGCGGCCTGGGATTTCAGCACGTTGATGGCACGCATCAGGTCGGCCGGGCCCGCGATGTAGCCGATGCGCCAGCCTGTCATGGCGTAGCTCTTGGATACGCCGTTGACGATCAGGGTGCGGTCGCGCAGATCGGGCGCCACGATCAGGGGATGCACGATGGGTTCCGCGCCGTAATAGAGGTGCTCGTAGATTTCGTCGGTCATCAACAGCACTTGTGGATGGCGGCGCAGCACGTCGGCTAAGGCAGAATATTCCTGCGCGGAGTAGGTCGCCCCGGTGGGATTGCAGGGCGAATTGATCATGAGCCAGCGCGTGCGCGGGGTGATCGCCGCTTCCAACTGATCGGGTGTGATTTTGAAACCGCTGGACTCGGGGCAGGCCACCACCACGGGCACACCGTCGCAGGCCAGGGTCATGTCGGTGTACGAAACCCAGTGCGGGGCCGGCACGATCACCTCGTCGCCGGGGTTCAGCGTGGCTCCCAGCGCGAGGTAGATCGCGGCCTTGGCGCCCGCGGTCACGATGATTTCCTGGGTCCCGTATTCCAGGCCGTTTTCCCGCTTGAGCTTGCGCGCGACCGCTTCGCGCAGCGCCATCGTTCCTCGGCCGTGCGTGTACCGGGTGTCTCCCTTCATGATGGCTTCGCATCCCGCCTGGCATATGTGGACGGGGGTGTCGAAGTCCGGCTCGCCCACCACGAGACTGATGATGGGGCGGCCTTCGCGCTTCAGGTCGGAGGCCCGGTCGGCGGCGGCGCCGCTGGGTGAGGGCTTGATGCGCTGGACGCGCTGGCTGGCGCAATTATTTTGCATGGTCATAGGGCGTGGAGAATGAAAAAAGGGCTGGAGGTTTCGGTCGATCAGGGCAGCGGCTCGAACTTGATGCTGGTGAGCGGAACCACCTTGTCTTCGCGCGGCATGTGGTCATAGTCGGCCGAGCTGCTGATCCACTTGGTCCAGAGCGCGTCCAGCACGCCAGCCCGCTCCCAGTCCTGCAGTAGGGAATTGACCTTGGCCAGCAGCGCCGGCTCGTTCTTCTTCATGCCGATCCCGATGGGTTCGAGCGCGATGGGTTCCTTGATGAGGGCTAGGCTTTCCCCGGTTTCCTTCGCTTTCAGTATGAGCTTGCGCGCCGTCATTCCGTTCGTGACGAACGCGGTAGTGTTGTTCTGGACGAGGGCCAGGTAGGCGCCGCTGATGTCCTGGTACGTGACGGGCGTGCTGCCAGTCAGGCGGATCGCCACCTCGCCGGTGGAGCCTTTACTGGAGGCGATACGCTTGCCGACGAAATCGGCCTTGCTCTTGCCGGCATCGGCGGCGTGCACGACCAGCATTTCCTTGGCGATGTAGTACGGGTCGCTGAATTGGATCTGCTCGCCGCGGGCCTTGGTGTAGGCCAGGTTGGCGATGGCGACGTCGACGTGCCCCATCGTGATGGACGGCACGCGCGCCTCGGTGGACAGCGGCTTGAGCTCGACGCCGACCTTCAGGGCTTCGCCGAGCTTGTTGCACAGGTCGACGTCGTGGCCGACTTGCGCGCGGGTGGCCGGGTCGGGAAACGAGAACGGCGGCGTGTTGTTCTGCACGCCGCAGATGAGCTTGCCGCGGCCGAGAATTTCCTGAAGCTGGTCGGCGTGGGCCGAAACGGGGGCTGCCAGGGCGAGCGCCACGGCGAGGGGAGCGAGAAAGAAGGTGGATCGCATGGCAGGTTCCGGAGAGTGGGTGAAGCGCTTGTGCGCGGGGGGCAGCGGCTGCAATCAGCGACGCAGTTCGGAAATGAACTTTTGCGCGCGGGCGTGGGCGGGACGTTGGAAGAACCGCTCGGGCGTGGAAACCTCGAGGATCTTGCCTTCGTCCATGAACCAAATGGCGTCGGCCACTTCCCGGGCGAAGCCCATTTCGTGGGTAACGCACATCATGGTCATGCCTTCCTTGGCCAGGTCGCGCATGACGGACAGCACCTCGCCGACCATCTCCGGGTCCAGCGCGCTGGTGGGCTCGTCGAACAGCATGATGGGCGGCGTCATGGCCAGGGCGCGGGCGATCGCCACACGCTGTTGCTGGCCGCCGGAAAGCTGCGCCGGATAGGCCTTGGCTTTATGGGTCAGGCCGACGCGATCGAGCAGGCGCATGGCCTGTTCGACGGCTTCCTTTTTCTTCAGGCCGAGTATCTTGGTCGGCGCCAGCACGATGTTGTCGAGCACGGACAAGTGCGGAAACAGGTTGAAGCTTTGGAAGACGAACCCGACCCGGCTGCGCAGCAGGTTCAGGCGCGCGTCGGAGCCGTGGATATCGTGCCTGTCGATCAGGATCTGGCCGCCCTGGATATCTTCCAAGCGGTTTACCGTGCGTATCAGGGTCGATTTTCCGGATCCGGAAGGGCCGCAGACCACCACGACCTGACCTTTATGTATGTGGCCGGACACGTCGGTGAGCGCGTGGTGCGCGCCGTACCATTTGTTGACGTTGAAAAATTCAATTAGCGGATACATCGGTAACCCCTTGCATGCCCTGCCGCTTGCGCACGATCCGCCGTTCTATCCACGCGACCATCTGGCTCAGCCCGACGCTGATGAAGTAGTAGCTGATGGCGAGAATGAAGAAAACGTGGAAGGGCCGGGTCAGGATCGTGTTGTTGATCTGGCTCGCGGCGGACGTCATTTCTTCGACGTTGATGACGTGCCCCAGCGTGGTTTCCTTGAGGATGTAGATGAATTGGCTGATGAGGCTGGGAAGGGTGTTGAAGAGCGCTTGCGGCAGCGTCACCCAGATCAGCGTCCGCCAGTACCCCAGCCCCAGCGAGCGGGCTGCCTCGCCCTGGCTAGGATGCAGGGCGAGAATGCCGCCGCGGATGATCTCGCAGAGATAGGTGCTCTGGTAAAGGACCAGCGTGCAGGCCATGACCGAGAAGCCGCTGATGCTGAAGCCGAGAAGGGCCGGAACGAGGAAGTACGTCCAGAACACGATCAGCAGCAGGGGGATGCTGCGCAGGAGGTAGATCCAGACCGTGGCCGGCCGCCGCACCCATGCCCAGGGGGAAAGCCGGGCGATGGCCAGCAGCAGGCCGACCGGTATGGCGAAGGCCATGGCGATGGTCGACAGAATGAGGGTATTGACGAGGCCGCCGAGGGGGCCGTACGGGTACTGTCCGATCAGCAGCAGCAGGCCGTATTCGCGCAGTATCGAGTAGAAATCCGTGATGAAGCTCATCGCGCCTGTTCCTTGCGGTAGCGGCGGGAGACCAGATCGCCGGCGAGCATCAGCAGCAGACAGAAGACCACATAGATGGCCGTGGCAACCGCGTAGATCTCGAAGGTACGGAACGTGGCGTTCTCGATTTCGCGTGCCACGTAGGTCAGCTCGGCCAGCCCCACGGCCATGCCCAGGCTGCTCGCCTTGAACAGCACGATGGTGTTGTTCATCAAGGCGGGGAACGCGTTGCGCACGCATTGCGGCATGATGATGTAGGCCATGGACCTGACGAAGTTGAATCCGAGGGCGCGGGCCGCCTCATGCTGGCCGGGGAGGATAGCTCTCAGGCCGCTGCGCAGGTCCTCGCAGAAATAGGCGGAAATGTAGAGGGAGAGCGCGATGGCGCTGAAGATAAACTCGCTGCCGATCTCCTGCAGGCTCTGGCGCAGGCCGGTCGGCAGCAGGGTGGAGATGCCGAAGTACCAGAACATCAGTTGCACTAGCACCGGTACGTTGCGGTGATACGAAATGAAGGCGTGCGCCAGGAACAGGAGCAGACGATTCTTGGATAGTCTGGCCGCGAGCAGCACCATGGAGAGCATCATGCCCGCTGTCCAGGACGCCGCCGATACGGCAAGTGTGACTTCGATGCCGTGCGCCAGGATTTCCAGGTTTCCTGGCGTCAGGACAGCCGCTAGGTTGAAAGAGATCGTCATGAATGGCCTGGTTCTGACGTCAGGCTGCGATCCGGGAGATCGGCGTCACGCGATGGCCGCCTTCCTCGATCAGCGCCCGCACTTTACCGGCCATCTCGACCGCGCCGGCGGTGTCGCCGTGCACGAGGATGGAGCGCGCCGAGATGCGTATCTTCTTGCCTTCGATGGTGGTGGCGGTGCCGTCGTCCAGGAACTGCTTCACGCGGTCCAGCGCCATGGCCTGGTCCTTGATCACCGCTCCGGGCAGCTTGCGGTTGACCAGCAGACCGTTCTCGTCGTAGGCGCGGTCGGCGTGAAAGACGGTTTCGACGCGCATGCCGCCGGCTTTGTCCGCAGCCTTGCGGATGGATGGGCTCATAGAGGACCGCAGGATCAGGGAGCGGTCGAAGGCGGCCACGGCCGCGACCAGCGGCACGGCCAGCTCTTCGTCGGCTGCGATCATGTTGCCCAGCGCGCCGTGAAAGCTCATCAGCGTGATGGGATGGCCAAGCATTTCGGCCATGCCGGCCAGCGCGGCCAGTTGGTACACTACATAGGCGGACAGCTCCTTCGGGTCGATGATCATGCGGCGCCGTCCGAATCCCAACAAGTCGGGAAAGCCGACGTGCGCGCCGTGGTCGATGCCGCGCCGCTTGGCTTCGAGGATGGTGCGCTGCATGATGACGGGATCGCCGGCGTGAAAACCACACGCCACGTTGGCTGACGAGATGATCTCCATCAGGGCTTCATCCTCGCCCATCTTCCAGGGACCGTAGCCTTCGCCAAGGTCCGCGTTCAGGTCGAAATCCATGTGTCAGTCCTTTGTTCCAACGGTTCAATGAAGGCGATCGTGTCGCCGTAGCCTACGACTGCCCCTTCCGCCAATTCACGCCTGGCGAGGCGGCTGTCCGTGGCGATGCGGACCGGCCGGATCAGCGGGCCGGCGACGATCCACGCGACGGCCCGCCCCGCGGGCAGCGATTCATCTTCCCGCGCGGATTCATCCAGGCGGTTAGGGTTGCGCCACGACAGCTTCCCTACCCACGGAGACAGGACGGCGATGCGGTCGGCGCGGAGGGCCCGCGGGACGCGTGAGCGAACATCGCGCTTGAGCACGATCTCGTCGTCGCTGTCGCGGCACGCCAATTCGCTCAGCCCATGGCGGGCCAGCAAGCCGGCCAGCCTTTCGATGCGGTCGAGGTTCATGCGTCGCGCTCCTGTCGTACAGGGCGCGGCAGTGGCGTTCGGGCGGCCTGACGCCGATGTAGTTCGATCAACCGGGCCGCGTGCCGGCGGTAGTCGACCACCTCGTCGCGCGCTGCGATGGCTTCGCCGTAGGAGACTTGCTGGAACGCGACGGAGCTGCCGATCGGGCATTGCCCCAGCCGCCAGAGGTCGGCTTCGATGATGGCGCCGAATTTCGCATATCCGCCGGTCGGCTGGGCGTCGCGCATTTGTACGATGGGCTGCCCTCCGTGCGGCACCTGGATCACGCCTGGTACGATGCCGTGCGAGCGCATTTCCAGCGGTGCGTGGGCGAGGATGGACGGCCCGGACAACCGGTATCCGTAGCGATTGCTTTGGGGAGTGATCCTCCAGGCGGCCGTCCAGAACGCATCGCGGCATTCGGGCCGGAATTCCTGATATTCCGACGCGGGCAGCACCCGCAGCAGCGGTACGCCGTCGCGCGTCAACGCCAGCCGCCGGGCAGGAGGCTCCAGGCCGAAATCGTCCACGTCGTCCGATGCCGCTTGCTCGGTGAGGGGGAGCCGGTCGGCCTGCTTCAGCGGCCGGCCTTCGAGACCGCCGAAGGCGCCGCGGATCTGTGTGCTGCGCGATCCCAGCACTTCGGGCACGGCGATGCCGCCGCCGACGACCAGATACGCGCGCGCGCCGTGGCGGGGGTGGTCGACCGTCAGCGTCTGGCCGGCGCGCGCCCGCATCACCCACCAGGGCGCGACGGGTTCGTCATCGAGACGGATGGGGGATTCGGCGCCGGTCACGGCAAAACGGCAGTCGGCGAGGAAGCGGACGACGAACGGGAACAGCGGCACTTCCACCGCCGCGGCCTCGGCCGGGTTGCCCAGCATCAGGTTGCCTAGTTCGACGGCCAGATCGTCCATGGCGCCGGACATGCTCACCCCATACCGCATGCAGCCGAAACGGCCGATGTCCTGCACGGCGCACAGGGGCATGGAAGAAAGGACTTCGATCATTCGGCCACCTCCAGAACGTGGAAGCGCACGCGGTCGCCCGGCTGCATGAGCGCGGGCGGAAAACGGGAGGGGTCGAAGAAGCGCTCGCCGGTGCGGCCGATGGCCCACCAGCCGGTAGGGCCGTTGGAGACCGAGAAGCTCGTTTGCGAGCCACCGATCGAGACCGAGCCGCCCGGATTGTCCAACAGGGGAACCTGGCGGCGCGGCGTGGCCAGGCGCGGGTCCAGCCCCGCCAGGTAGCAATGTCCAGGATGGCTGCCCAGTCCGTATACGGTATAGGTTTGCTCGCTGTGGACGCGCACCACGTCCATCGGCGTCAGTCCCGTATGGCTGGCTACGTGCGCCAGCCCCGGACCGTGCGCGCCGCCGTAGCGCACAGGAATGTCGTAGAGCCTGCCGTCGACCCGCAACGGCTCGCAGCGTTCCCAGAGTTCCAGCAGCGCCTGTTCGATCGGCTCCAACTGGCGGGGCGGTTCGCGATACACCAGCATGAGATTGTTCAGGCAGGGGATGGCCTCGCGCACTTGGGGCCATTGGCGCGCCTGTTCCGCCAAGGCCCAGACGCGCTGCTGCTTGGCGTCCTCCAGCGTGCCCGGAACCTCGAACAGCAGGGCCGTGGTGCCTAACGGCGTGACACGCGGCAGGGAGTCGACGGTGTTCATGCCCGCGCCTCCCCGGCCATCAAGCGCGGCAGGTTGGCCTCCAGGTAATGCACATCCTGGGGCGCTTCCAGAAAAGCGGGGTCGCGCAGGATGCTCGCATGCAGCGGCAGGGTGGTCGACACGCCCGACACCCGCATGTCGTCCACGGCTCGAGCCATGGCGGTCATGGCCTGCGCCCGCGTAGCGCCGTGGCACATGATCTTGGCAATCATGGAGTCGTAATAAGGCGAAATTGCATCGCCTTGCTTCAGATGCGTGTCGATCCGGCAATCCGGACCCGATGCGGGCAGGGACCAGTGCGCGATGCTGCCGGGCGTCGGCGCGAACGTCGCGGGATTTTCCGCGTTGATGCGGCATTCGACGGCGTGGCCTGAACAGACCAGCGCGTCCTGGCGCAAAGTCAGAGGTTCGCCGCGGGCGATGCGCAATTGCCATTGAACGATGTCGACGCCGTAGATCAATTCCGTGATGCCGTGTTCGACTTGCAGTCGGGTATTCATTTCGATGAAGTAGAACTCGCCGTCCTCGACCATGAACTCGAAGGTGCCGGCGCCTTCGTAACCGATTTCCCGGCAGGCCTTCAGGCAGGCCGATCCGATCCGCGCCAGTTGGTCCGCGGCGATGCCAGGAGCGGGCGCTTCCTCGACGACCTTCTGGTGCCGGCGCTGCATGGAACAATCTCGGCTGCCCAGCCAGACTCCGTTGCCGTGGCGGTCGCACAGGATCTGGATTTCGACGTGGCGCGGCCGGGCCAGGTATTTTTCCAGGTAGACCTCGGCGTTGCCAAAAGCCTGGAAGGCCTCTTCCCGCGTGGTGCGGATCGACGGGCGCAAGTCCGAGGGCTCATAAACGACCCGCATGCCGCGGCCGCCGCCGCCGCCCGCGGCCTTGACCAGAACCGGATAGCCGATGTCCCGGGCGATTTCGGCCACCCGGGGATCGTCGGGCTTCAGGGCCCCGTCGGAGCCTGGCACACAGGGGACGCCAGCCGCTCGCATGGCCTGCTTGGCGGCGATTTTGTCGCCCATGCGCGCGATGCATTGCTCGTTGGGGCCGACGAAAACCATGCCCGCCTGCGCGACGTCTCGGGCGAAATCCGCGTTCTCGGCCAGAAAGCCGTAGCCGGGGTGCACCGCCTGCGCGCCGAGTGTTTCGGCTGCCAACAGAATAGCGGCGCCGTCGAGGTAGCTGAACCGGGAAGCAGGCGGGCCGATGCACACGGCGGCGTCGGCTTGCCGCACGTAGTCGTAGCCGGCGTCTGCCTGGGAATGGACGACCAGGGTGCGCAGGCCCAGCGATCGGCAGGCCCGCTGGATGCGCACCACCACTTCCCCGCGGTTGGCGATCAGGACACGGTCAAACATGGTCGCCAATTTCCATCAGAACGTCGTCGACCTGGACTTCCTGCCCCGCCTCGACACGGATGGCGGTGATCACGCCGTCTCGCGGCGCCTGGACTTCATAGAACATCTTCATCGCTTCCAGCAGCAGCAGAGGTTGCCCTTGGCGTACGACGCTGCCCACCTGGACGAATGGCGCCTGCTCTGGCGCGGGCGTCAGGTAGACGATGCCGTACAGCGTCGCACGCACGGCCGACTGCGGGTCGGTGCCGTTGTCGCGCGCTGGCGCGCGGGAAGCTTCATGCCGGGCTGGAGACGTCGCGGGCAGATCGTGCGTGTCGACCTGAAGTGGCCCGGCGGGGGGCCTGGCCAGGTATACGCTATGAGCGCCCAGGGTGATGCGCAGTTCGGAGAGGTCCGTGCGCGACATCACTTCCGCCAGGCGTTCGATGGTCAGCTCGTCGAAGGGCCGGGCACTGTCAGGTTCAGTACGGACAGGCGTGTCTTTCGGAGAAACATCGGAGGAAGAGGCGTCTTTCGTCATGCATGGCAGTTTAGGAACCCGTCAAAAACTGCGCCAAGACACATCGCCTCTAACATGATAATTCGCTCTTATAGTGGTGTTATCCCTGAGCCAATTCGATCAGCGTGGTTTTCACGAACTCCGCCGCGCGGGTCAGCGGCTGAAGTTCCGATTGGCACAAGGCCAGCCGGGCCCGTCCGACGGGTTCGGCGATGGGGAAAATATCGAGCCGTTCATGGCCCTGGGCGACATCCCGCGCGACGGATTCCGGCAGGATCGACGCCGCAAAGTGCAGTCGCACCAGTTCGGCAAGCGTGGCCATAGAGGTGACTTCGGTGACCACGCACGGCTTTAGCCCCTGCCTTGAGAAAGAGTCGTCCACCAGCCTTCTCAGGAAATGGTTCTCGGCCGGCAGGGCCAGCCCGACATCGGCGAGAGCCGCGATGTCCGAAGCCGCGCAGGCATGCTCGGTCCTGTCTGCTACCAGGTACAGGGGTTCGTCGATCAAGGGCAGAAAAGACAAGCCGTGTGGTGGCTTCGCGCCATAAAGGCTGGTGCCAATGAGCGCCAGATCGGCTCGGCCGCTCAGGATCATCTCGCTCATGGGAATGCTGGAATTCTCGTTCACATAGAGCAGGATGCCGGGATGCCGGGCCCGCACCCTGCCGATCAAGGGAACGGCCAGGCGAGTCGCCATCGAGAACTGGGCCATGCCTATCGTGACGGAGCCGGTCAGGTGCGCGCCGGAATTCTGCACGTCTTCATAGGCGAGCCGGCTCTGCCGCAGAATAGTCTGCGCGTGCCGGTACAAGACCTTGCCAGCTTCCGTAGGAACGACGCCTTTCTTGCTCCTTATCAGCAAGGGCTGCTTGAGCTCACCCTCCAGGATGGACAACTGCTGGCTCAGCGCGGGCTGCGCGACATGCAGCACCTCGGCTGCCTGGTTCAGGCTGCCGAGGTCCACGCATTTCACGAAATATCTCAACCGGCGCAGATTCACGCCTAGTCTAAGCAAGATTCAAGCCAACTTGCGCGAGTCTTCAGCCGTAGTTGAAGACTCGCGCCCATCGATCCAAGGTTGCACCAGAATCATGCGCCGATACATCCCCGTAAGGGTGCGTCGATCGAAGGGGGTGCGAGGCAAGGGAGGCCGCGCGGCGCCACGGTCGTGGGGTTTGCCCCTGCAGAATCAATGCGGCAGGATCTTCGACAGGAACTGCCGGGCTCGTTCGCTGCGGGCGTCCAGGTCGCCGAAGAAAGCATCCTTGCCGCAGTCTTCGACGATTTCCCCGCGGTCCATGAAAATAATCCGGTCGGCCACCTTGCGGGCGAAGCCCATTTCGTGGGTGACGCACATCATGGTCATGCCTTCCTGCGCCAGTTCGACCATGACGTCGAGCACTTCGTTGACCATTTCGGGATCGAGCGCCGAAGTCGGCTCGTCGAACAGCATGCAGACGGGATCCATGACCAGGGAGCGGGCGATCGCCACGCGCTGCTGCTGGCCGCCGGAAAGCTGGCCGGGGTATTTATCGATATGCGCCAGCAGGCCGACGCGCTCCAGGCTCGCCATGCCTTTGCTGTTGGCCTCTTCGGTCCCGCGGCCCAGCACGGTTTTCTGCGCCAGCGTCAGGTTCTTGCGTACCGTCAGGTGCGGGAACAGCTCGAAGTTCTGGAACACCATGCCCACGCGGGCGCGCAGCTTGGGCAGGTCGGCCTTGAGGTCGGTTACCGATACGCCGTCCACTGTGATTTTGCCGCCTGCACCGGTTCCAGGCCGTTGACGGTCTTGATGAGCGTGGACTTGCCGGAGCCCGATGGCCCGCAGACGACCACGATGTCGCCTTTGGCGATGGTGGTGGAGCAATCGGTCAGGACCTGGAAGTTTCCATACCACTTGGAAACACGGTACATATTGATCATGCGGTATTTCTCCGGGCCAGGTAATGCACAATGCGCGACGTACCGAAGCAGACGACAAAATAGAAAAGACCGGCGATGACCATCATCTCGGCGACACGGCCGTCGCGTTCGCCTATGGTCTCGGCCGTCGTGAAGAAATCGGACAACGCGATCACGAAAACCAACGAAGAATCCTGGAACAGGACGATGAGCTGCGTGAGCAGCAGCGGAATCATCTTGCGAAAGGCCTGGGGCAGCACGATCTTCGTCACGATCTTCCATGGGCGCATGCCCAGCGAGGCCGCCGCCGCATATTGACCGCGCGGCACGCTCAGCACGCCGGCGCGAATGATCTCGCCGTAATAGGCCGCCTCGAACAGCGAGAAGCCCACCAGCGCCGAGGCCATGCGCATGTCCCAGGCTTGCGCGCCGGGGAAAAGGCTTTGCAGCATCTGCGGGACTACCAGGTAGAAACCCAGCATTACCATCGTCAGGGGAAGGGCACGGAACAGGTCGACGTAGCCCTGGGCGAGCAGCCGCAGGGGGCGCCACCGGCCCAGACGCGCCAGCGCCAGCAAGGTGCCGAAGAACAGGCCAGCGATCACGGCGGTGATCGTTACGCGGATGGTCACCGCCAAACCGGTCGCAAGACCTTGGAAGGTTGCGAGGGAGAGAAAGTCAAAGTGCAAACCAAGCACGGCCAACTCCTTATTTCACGGCGAAAGGCCCCGACAGGCGCAGGCGGTATTCAAGGCTGTTCATCATGACCATGACCACGGCGTTGATCAGCAGATAGCACGCCATCACCATCAGGAAGGACTCGTATGGCCGGTTGGTGTAATCGTTGAGCTGGTTCACGCGCGCGAACAAATCGTAGACGCCGACGGTGGCGGCGACCGAGGAATTCTTCACCAGCGCCGTCATCTCGTTTGTCAGCGGCGGCAGCAGGATCCGATAGGTGACCGGCAGCAGCACGTAGCGATAGGCCTGCAACTGCGTCATGCCCATCGCCAGGGCGGCGTTGCGCATCCCGCTCGGCAGCGACTCGATGCCGGCGCGTACCTGCTCGCAAATGCGCGAGGCGGTATAGACGCCCAGGCCCAAGGTGGCCGTGATCATCGCCGAGGTCTGCGGCTGTAATCCGAACAGCCAGTTGCGCCAACTTTCGGGCAGAAAATTGGGCACCATGTAGTACCACATGAAAAGCTGCACGATCAGCGGTATGTTGCGCAACACGTCCACATAGACCGTTCCGACGCCGCGCAGCAGCCGCGACGGCATCGTGCGCAGCACGCCCAGCACGGAACCGAGCACGAAGGCCAGGATCCAGGCCATGATGCTGATTTCGACGGTGGTTCGGAAGCCTTGCAGCAGCCAGTCCAGATACGTCGCGTTGCCGCTGGCTGGTTGCAGGAATATCGACCAATTCCATTGATACGACATGCGCCGCCCTTTGATGATGCAATATTGCCTATGCAGCCGGTACGTCTCCCCCGGGATGCGTACCGGCTGACGACATGATTCCTCTTACTGGAAGGGCGTGTCGTTCGGACTCTCGAAGGCCTTCTTCACCGTGTCGGACATCGGGAAGTCGAGCGTGACATTGCGCGGCGGGATAGGCTGCTGGAACCACTTGGCGTAGAGCTTGTTCATCTCGCCGGACTTCGCCATGCCGGAGATCACCTCGTTGACCAGTTGCTGCATCTGCGTATCGCCCTTCTGCATCATGCAGCCATAGGCTTCGAACGATTGCGGCGTCCCGACCACCACCCATTGCGCGGGATCGACGGCGGACGCGCGCGCGGCGTACAGGACCGCGTCGTCCATCATGTAGGCGACGGCGCGGCCTTGCTGCATCGCCAGGAAAGCCTGATTATTCTCGGGCATGGAAATGATGTGCATGTCCATGCTCTGTTTGGCGTTCAAGTCGGTGAGGAGGCGCTCGTCCGTCGAGCCGGCGATCGTCACGACATTCTTGCCCTTGAGGTCGGAGAAGTCCTTGATGCCCGATTTCGTGCTGGTGAGCAGGCGCGTGCCGATGGCGAAGATCGTGTCGGAGAAGGTGACCTGCTGGCCGCGCTCGCGATTATTGGTCGTCGAGGAGCACTCGTAGTTCATCGTGCCGTTCTTGATGAGCGCGATGCGGTTCTGCGAGTTGAAAGGCAGCTCGCGCACCTTCAGGTCGGGCATATTCAGCTTCTGCTTGATCGCATCGAGGATCTTCAATTCGATCTCGTACGAATAGCCGGTGTATTTGCCTGGACCTATCGAATAGTTGAATGGCGGCGACGATTCGCGCACGCCGACCGTGACGATGCCTGCATTCTTGATCTGCGCGAGTGTGCCCGTCAGCGTCTGTGCGTGGGCGGTGCTGGCGGCCGCGAAGACCATGCCCGACACACAGATCAGTTTCGATACTTTCATGCGACAACCTCTGAATTTATCCAGCATCCCCATGCATGAAGCACGCTGGCGACGAAAAACACAGCGGTATGGATAGCCGCTGTACCCTTCGATTTCAGAAAGCAAAACACATGCCAATGTGTGTGTGAGATGGTGCGGGCAATCCTGGATTCCGGGTGCGCATTGGCGTGTTCGGCGTGCTGTCAGCATCGACGAACCGGCATGGCGCGGTTACGCACCATCTTTGATCATTGAGGCCCGATTCTGGGACCACGGTGAGCGGGGCGTATGGCGGGGCGCGGTTTTCTTCTGGAGGGATGCTATCAAGATGCGTTTGCGCGAGGGCGTTAGTCTTGCTTCGAGGTTGGCTATGCGCTTCTTACTTCGCGCTGAAAGTTCGGTTTCTCTTTCGACGGTCTTGGTCGCGCATTAGCAGGCCGGTCCGCTCTCCCTGATCGATGGCTCTGACCAGGGTTACCGGGGTGACTCACCTTCTGTTGTCAGGAAGGAACGCGGGCGCTGATTTATAAAGACAGTCCGGGGCTTTTCGTTTGTTGTGCCCAGCGATCCTCCGGCTTTCTTTCCACGAAGCGCAACCGTGAATGAGCCATGACAGCGTTGTTGAATTCCTGCAGTGACGGGCTTCCCGGTGTGCACCGGATGGTGATCGTCGAAGGCATCATGGGATCGGGCAAGTCGACGACCATGCGGTTTATTGCGAAGCACCTTCAACAGTCAGGGCGACGGGCAGTACCTATCCACGAAAGGACAGATCCCCATCCGGTTCGCGCGACGGACGAACTCGAACACTGGTTCGAACCGTGGCGAGACACAACCCCTGCCGATCTCGCCGAGCGCGCATTGGCAAGATGGTCCGCGTTCGTCGAACACACACAATCAAGTGCAGAGATTCCGATATTGGACGGCCAACTTTTCCACGGAGACCTGACCCATCTGCTCTTGATGGAGGCCGATGCCGAGTTGATTTCTGGCTATGTACAGAAGTTGGCGACGGTCATCGCGCCGCTGGATCCGTTCATCCTGTACCTTTGGCAGGAGGATGTCGAAGCAGCCATTAGAACGATCTGTGCCGAACGCGGTGTCGAGTGGATCGACTACCAAGTCAAATGGAAACTCGCGTCTCCCTACTGTGTGCGTAGGGGCTATGTGGGGCTGGACGGGTTGATTTCCTTGTATCGCGATTACCGTCGACTTACTGATGACTTGTTTGAGGGGCTGCCGTTGGCGAAGCTTTCTATTGGCGGCCGCTACTCACGTTCAGGCGAGAGCGTAGGCCACCGGCTAGAACAAGCGGTTAGAACGTACTCTCAGACTTCCCTGGTAGCTCGCTTCTGCGTCGATGCTACCTCTTTTTCTCCAGCTTCCGCAGCAGTAACAGCCTTTGCTGCATAGGCTTCCAATCGCGTCGCTCGATCCAGCTTCAGAACTTCGCTTCCTTCTTGCGTCAGGGTCCAATACGTATCTGTGTCCGCCACCGAATGCTTCTTTTTGCTGGGCTCAACAAGATCTAGGCTCGCAAGATCCGCAAATAGTAACCTGACGTGATTGACAGCAATTGGGGCATTGTTCGAGGTACGCATTTCCTTATCTGGTTTGTTCAGCAGCGCCAAGTATATGGAAGCGTGATTGGTAGATGTTTCCACCATCATTTCAGGTGCGAGCTGAGAGAAAATCTCGAAAAGATTCGTTTCGACCTCGATGTCCCATGTGGATTTTCCATGCTCCCTGATCGCGAGCGTCGTTGGAATCGCCTGCAATGTTTCAATTCGCTGTTGAAGATGTGTTCGCCGGTCGATAACTTCTTGTTTGCGCGCTGCCTCGAGTTGTGCACGGAGTTCCGCATTCTCTCGCGAAAGGCGGGACAACTCCTGCGTCACTTCTGGTCCGGTTATAGCCGTCGCTCGAGTCCAGCCAATGCGAGGCGTAGTATTGAATGCCTTCATCAGTGCTATCGATACCCTACCGTGGAGATCGTCGGCTGTTTTCCAGAATCCGACCGGCCGTTGCTTCACCTTGGCCTTGAATTTGGTCAGAGCGGCAATTTTTTCTTCTTCTTTGTCAGTGTGCTTTGCAAGCGGGTCCACAGATGAATCAATTATAAAGCCAAGAACCGGAATGCCTTTGGAAACAGCATAGTCGAACTCCTTTTCCGTATAACTCACGCCGCCAGTGACGGAGCCGTACCGACTTCCGACGATAACTACGTAGTAGTCGGTCTCATCAATCTGACGGGCGATAATCTTCCATTGTTCCTCGTCGGCGGCGCTAAACATCTCCATTCCGACGGGAATGTGGCCCATCTCAAGAATTGCCTTTATGACTTGGGATCGCTCATCCTTTAAATCGTCGTAGGTCGAGCTGACGAACACTTGATACTTGATGGAAGACATTTTGAGTTTTCTCGGAAATACAAAGAAGCCTAAATTCGCGGCACATAGTCAGACAGAGCTATGCAGCCCAGCTTTGCGCCTTGTGTATTGAATATTACAACCCGTCCTCGCTACCTCCCCATGTCCGTGGTGACCAGTCAGTGAAAAATACTTTGGAGCGATAATCTGACCGGTTAATTCAGGTCGGGAACAGTCTTCCACGAGTCTTTGCTTCCGCGCAAAAAGTAGACACTGATCGCCACTGCTTCTTAGCAAAGCTTATCTAGGCTCGCCACCGCCATCGGCTATACCGCACCACGGGTGCCGCAGCCACTACCTGCGGCCAGCATCGAACCAAGCGAATCTGGCAAGCCTGCCAAGCCACCTTCACGCCAGTAACCCCACCCCTCCCCCAGTTGGTAATACCCGCCAACTATCAAACTATTCGCAAATAGTAATTCTCGGCTAACACCGCCCTTGCTAGGATTCGTCCACGTTGATGGCGGGGTGGGAGTGCCACTCACTGTATCCAGCGCACCGCAAGCGTGTTTTCGTACGCAGTGGACCCCGCGCGCCTATACCAAATACCAAAAAATAGTCGGAGACATTATGAGATTGAAACCTTGGCTGCGCGGCGTCATGGCGGCTGCGTGCATGGTTGTGGGCGTGGCCGCGCAGGGGGCGGATTATCCTTCCGGGCCGGTGCGTCTTGTCGTTCCTTATGGCCCTGGGGGTTCCAGCGATATTGCGGCGCGGTTGGTGGCGGAGAAGTTGTCGGCGGCTACCAAGCAGAGTTTCATTGTCGAGAACAAGCCGGGCGCCGGCGGCACGCTGGGGGCGGGTTATGTCGCTCGCCAGGCGCCGGACGGTTATACGTTGGTCCTCGGTACGACCGGGCATTCGATCAACCAGACCTTGATGCCTCACCTTCCTTACGACCTGACGCGGGACCTGACGCTGGTGTCGCCGTTGGTCAAAGGGGCATTGGTACTGGTCGTAAGCAAGGACAGTCCGGTCAAGAGCGCGTCGGATCTGATCTCCTATATCACGGCGCATCCCGGAAAGACGTCCTTCGGGTCGGCGGGGATCGGATCGTCACCACACCTGGCGGTCGAGATCATGCGGCAGGTGCGTCCGTTCGATTCGGTGCACGTGCCGTTCTCCGGCAGCTCGGCCGATCTGACGGCGTTGATCGGCGGGCAGGTGACTTTCAGTTTCGAAACCCTGTCCGTGGCCATGCCCTTCATCAAGTCCGGCCGGGTCAAGGCCTTGGCCGTGAGCACCGCCGAGCGCGATAGCGCGCTGCCGGACGTGCCGACCATGCGGGAGCAGGGCTTCAAGGACTTCGACGTGTCTTTCTGGAATGGCATCTTCGTGCCGAAGAAGACGCCCGCCAACGTCGTCGAGACGTTGAACGAACAGATCAAGGCGGCGCTGGCGTTGCCCGATACCAAAGAAAAACTCGCCGGCTTGAATCTGATGCCTGCATGGAAGTCCGTCGCCGACAGCCAGCGCTTCGTCGCCCAGGACGTGCAGACCTACGCCTCGGTGATCCAGGCCGCGCACATCAAGATCGATTGACGGCGGCTAGCACGCCATCGCCGTCTCAAGAAAGTGGCTGGCGAGCAAGGTCTTGTATTTGGTGTTGAAGGCGAGGCCCAGCCCCAGCCGGGTTGCCGACGTATTTTTGGGAAGTTTCCGGAAGGCGACGCCGGCGATGGGTTGCGCCTCGACACAGGACGGCACCAGCGCGATGCCCATGCCAAGGGAAACCAGAAAGACGACGGTCTCCACCTGGACGGCCTCCTGGGTCAGGTTCGGCGTGATGCCGGCATCTTCGAAGAGGCGGGAGACGAGCGCATGCAGTCCGGGAATGGCGTTGGCCGTGTAGTTGATGATCGGCTCATGCCGCAGGTCTTCCAGGGTAAGGATCTCCTTGGCCGCCAATGGATGATCCGTCGGCAGCGCCACGAGGAATTCGTGATATTCCGCGATTTCGTAGCTGATCGTGGGCGGCATGCCGAGCGGCGTCCGGATGATGCCGATGTTGAGGTCGTTCTTTTCCAAGGCATGCAGGATCCCGTGATTGCTGTCTTCGTGAAGCCGGAACGTCACGCCGGGATGCGATTGCTTGAACGGGATCAGGATTCTTTGCAGCAAGGAGTATTTGGCCGAGCCCACGAACCCGATCTTGAGTTCGCCTTCCAGGCCGGTGTTCGCCAGGCGCGCCAGCTTGGGCAGTTCGCCGGCGTTGAACAGGATCTGCCTGGCCAGATCGAGCACCGATTTGCCGGCCTTGGTCAGGTTGACCGTGTGCGTGGTCCGCTCGAACAGTTCCGCGCCGATCTCCTGTTCGAGTTTTCTGATCGATACGGATAGTGGAGGTTGAGATATGTGCAGCCGTTCGGCCGCGGCGCGAAAACTGAGGGTTTCGGCCAGCGTGACGAACTGCTGAAGTTGCCTGATTTCCATGGGTGCTCCTCCCCGCGGAGTATAGGGAAATTATCGAGTGAAAGTAAATTTAGAAGATAGAGCCATGCCCGCACATTCCGTGTTTCCGCGCCTGCTCAGGCCGGCATCCGTTGCCGTCGTCGGCGCGTCCGACGATCCCTTGCGTATCGGCGGCAGGCCGATTTCGTACATGCTCCAACAAGGCTACAAAGGGCGCATCCTGCCGGTGAACCCGACGCGCTCCGTGGTGCAGGGAATCGCCGCCAGTTCCTCCGTGGCCGATATGCCGGAGACGCCCGATCTGGCCATCGTCGCCGTCGCCGCCAGGCTCGTTCCCGAGACGGTAGAGCAACTTGCCTCGCGCGGAACCAAGGCCGCCATTATTTTCTCGGCCGGCTTTTCGGAGATGGGCCCCGAAGGGCAGCGGCTGGAACGAGACACGCTGGCTTGCGCCAGGCGCCATGGCATGCGCCTGCTCGGACCGAACTCCCTGGGCGCGATGAATCCACGCATCGGTTTCTACGGCACATTCACTTCGGTGGTGGAGGCCGGTTTTCCGCAGCCGGGCAGGGTGGGCATCGTGAGCCAATCCGGCGCATATGGCTGCCACATCCTGGGCCTGGCGCGACGCCGTGGCATGGGTATATCCACGGCGCTCATGAGCGGCAACGAAAGCGATCTCGGCGTGCACGATCTGATCCAGGCCCTGGTGGACGACGAGGACACCGACGTCATCGCGGTCTATTCGGAAGGAATACGCGATGGCCAGGGCTTGGTGGCCGCGCTCGAAGCCGCTCGCCGCGCGCGCAAGCCGGTGGTGATGATGAAGGTGGGCACCAGCGCCGTCGGCGGCGCCGCGGCGCAATCGCACACCGCCTCCATCGCCGGAAACGACCGGGTATTCGACGCGGTGGTGTCCGACCTGGGCGTCGTTCGCGCGCGTTCCACCGAGCACATGCTGGACGTGGCGCGCCTGGCCGCGCGCCGGATCTATCCGGTGAACAACACCCTGGGCGTGATTACCGTCAGCGGCGGCGCCGGCGTGATCATCTCCGACGCGGCCGACGCGGCGGGTCTGCCGATGCCCGAGATGCCCGCCGCCGCGCAGAAGCGGCTCAAGGAATTGATTCCCTTCGCCGCGCCGCGCAATCCGGTGGATTGCACCGCGCAGTTCATGAACGACCTGAGCATCGCCGGGCGCTTCACCGAGGCAGTGGTGGAAGAGGGCGGCTATCAATCGGTGCTGGGCTTCTTTACCTACACCGTGGATGCGGAGTCCATCGCCGACGATTTGCGCGCGCAGCTCAAGGCGGTGCGTGACCGGTATCCGGACCGGGTGTTCGCATTGTCCATCCTGGCCTCGGATGAACGGGGGCGCCAGTACGAGGACGACGGCTTCACCGTGTTCGAGGACCCGGCCCGCGCGGTGGCCGCCATCGCGGCCATGGGCCAGTTCGGCGAGGCCTTCGCGCGCCGGCCCGGCCAGCCGGCGCCCGCGGTGCCGCGGGTCGAGCTGCTCGCCGAAACCCCGAACGAGGCCGAGAGCAAGCGGCTGCTGGCCGAGGCCGGCATCGCGGTGGCGCCCGAGCGCGCCTGCGAGAGCGCCGACGCGGCGGTGGCCGCCGCCGAAGCGCTGGGATTCCCCGTGGTGATGAAGATCCTGTCGCCCGACATCCTGCACAAGTCCGAGATCGGCGGCGTGTTGCTCGGCGTCAACGATGCCGCCTCGGTTCGTGCCGGCTTCGACACCCTGGTCCAGCGCGCCGGAAGCGCGGTTCCCGGCGCGCGCATCGAAGGCGTGCTCGTCGCCAGGCAGTTGAGCGGCGGCGTCGAATGCATCCTGGGCATCCAGCGCGATCCGGTGTTCGGACCGGTGGCGATGTTCGGCCTGGGCGGCATCTTCGTCGAGGTGATGAAGGACGTGGTGCTGCGCCCGTGCCCCTTCGGCGAAGACGTCGCCGAGGAAATGATCCGCGCCATCAAGGGCGCCCCGCTGCTGCTGGGCGCGCGCGGCAGGCCGCCCATGGACGTGAAAGCGCTGGCGGCGATGCTGTCGCGTCTTTCGGTGTTTGCCCATCAAGCCGGCGACCGGTTGCTGTCGGTCGACCTGAATCCGGTGATCGCCATGCCCGGGGAGCAGGGTGCGTTCGCGGCCGATGCCGTGATCGAACTCGCCCCGGCGCGGGCGGCCGCTCAAATCGAAGAGGTAAATGAATGATCCGTGATCCGGAAACCCTGGAGCAGTTGCTCGATGGCGTGCGCCGCTTCGTGCGCGAGGAATTGGTGCCGGCCGAAAAGGAAGTCGACGAAACCGACGAGATTCCGCCGCATATCGTGCAGGGCCTGAAGGACCTGGGCCTGTGCGGCATCAGCATCCCCGAAGCCTACGGCGGCCTGGGCCTGACGACCGAGGAGGAGGTGCTGGTCGACATCGAGCTGTGCCAGACCTCGCCCGCCTTTCGTTCCTTGATCGGCACCACCATCGGCATCGGTTCGCAAGGCATCCTGCTGGACGGCACCGAGGCGCAAAAGCAGGCGTTCCTGCCGCGCCTGGCGACCGGCGAGATCCTGGCGTCGTTCTGCCTGACGGAGCCCGAGTCCGGCTCCGACGCCGGTTCGCTGCGCACGAGCGCGGTGCTGGACGGGGATCACTACGTCGTCAACGGCACCAAGCGCTATATCACCAACGCGCCGCACGCCGGCATCTTCACGCTGATGGCACGCACCGATGCGTCCGTCGCCGGCGCGGGCGGCATCAGCGCTTTCATCGTCGACGCGAACTCGCCGGGCATCTCGTTCGGCAAGCGCGACCGCAAGATGGGCCAGAAGGGCGCGCACACCTGCGACGTGATTTTCGACAACGTGCGGGTGCCGGCCAGCCGCATCATCGGGGGCGCGGACAATACCGGAAATGGCTTCCGCACGGCGATGAAGGTGCTCGACAAGGGCCGCATCGTGATCGCCGCGGTCTGCGTGGGCGTCGCCGAACGTATATTGGCCGATGCGCTGCGCTATGCGATGGAGCGCCGGCAGTTCGGCCAGCCGATCGCCGATTTCCAGTTGGTCCAGGCCATGCTGGCCGACAGCAAGACCGAGCTGTACGCCGCGCGCTGCATGGTGCTGGACGCCGCCCGCAAGCGCGACGCCGGCGAGAACGTGGTGACCGAGGCGGCGGCGAGCAAGCTGTTCGCGTCCGAGATGTGCGGCCGGGTGGCCGACCGCGCGGTGCAGATCTTCGGCGGCGCCGGCTACGTGGCCGACAGCGGCATAGAGCGGTTCTACCGCGACGTGCGCCTGTTCCGCATCTACGAGGGCACCACCCAGATCCAGCAACTGGTGATCGCCCGCAACATGATCCGCGCGGCGCGGGGTTGATGAGGCCCGATATGGCAATCGATCCCCGGCATCTGCTGGACCGGGCTTTCGCGCCGGTCGAACACGGCTACACGACGCGCGACAGCATGCTCTATGCGCTGGGCGTCGGCCTGGGCGCGAATCCGCTCGACGCCGGCGAACTGGCTTATGTCTACGAAGGCGCCGCCGGCGGCCTGCGCGCCATGCCGACCCAGGCCAACATCCTGGGCTATGCCGGCTTCTGGGCCGACCAGCCCGATACCGGCATCACGTGGCGCAAGCTGGTGCACGCGGAACACGCCATCGTGCTGCAGAAGCCGCTCGCGCCCGCGGGCAAGGTGATCGGCGACAACAAGGTCGTCGGCCTGCACGACAAGGGAGCGGCCAAGGGCGCGTTGATGCTACAGGAACGCCGCGTCACCGACCCGGGCAGCGGCGACCTGCTCGCCACGGTCACCCAGACCGTGATGCTGCGCGGCGATGGCGGTTTCGGTGGCTCGCACGGCCAGGCATTGCTGCCGCCCCATGCCATTCCCGCCCGGGCGCCCGATACGGTCTGCGACCTGCCGACCCTGCCGCAGGCCGCCTTGCTGTACCGGCTCAACGGCGACTTCAACCCGCTGCATGCGGACCCGGCGACGGCGGCTGCGGCGGGCTTTTCGCGGCCCATCCTGCATGGCCTGGCCACCATGGGCGTGGCGATGCATGCGGTGCTCAGGACGCTGCTGGGCTACGACGCCGGCGCGGTGCGCGGCATGCGCGTGCGTTTTACCGCGCCCGTGCTGCCGGGCGACACGCTGCGCACGGCGCTGTGGCGCGACGGCAGCGTCGTATCGCTGCGCACCACCGCGCTGGAACGCAACGTCGTCGTGCTCGATGCGGGCCGCGTCGACCTGGACTGACCCGCTAACAATTCAAGGAGTTTTTCGCATGGATCTGCAAATCAACGGCAAGGTCGCCATCGTGACCGGATCGGCTCGCGGCCTGGGCGCCGCGACCGCCCGCAAGCTGGCCGAGGAAGGCGCCAAGGTCGTCATCACCGACATCCTGCAGGAGCGCGCCGAACAGACCGCCGCGGCGCTGAAGGCGGACGGCCTGCAGGCGCATTGCATCATCGCGGACATCACCAAGGGCGCGGAAGTGCAGCGCCTGGTCGATGAGACGCTGGCCCATTTCGGCGGGATCCACATCCTGGTCAACAACGCCGGTTTCCCGCGCGACCGCTACCTGGTGAAGATGACGGAGGAAGACTGGGACCTGGTGATGGAGGTCATGCTCAAGGGCGCTTTCCTGGCTACCAAGGCCGTCATGCCGACGTTCATCGAGCAGGGCTGGGGGCGTATCGTCAACATCAGTTCCCGGGCGCATTTCGGCAACGCGACGCAGGCCAACTATTCCGCCGCCAAGGCGGGGCTGATTGGCATGGCCAAGGCGCTGGCGATCGAGGAAGGGCGCTACGGCGTGACCGTCAACTGCGTGGCGCCCGGCTTCATGGAAACCGAGATGGTGCAGGCCTTGCCGACCTATGAAACCATCAAGGAACGCGCGGTCGCCGCGCAGCCGCTGAAGCGGGTCGGCAAGCCGGATGATATCGCCAACGCGGTGGCCTTCCTGGTTTCGGAAGCGGCTAGCTTCATCTCCGGCGAAGTGCTGCACGTGACGGGCGGCCGCTATGGCTGAACCCGTCCGCTGCGAGGTCGCCGACGGCATCGCCATCCTGACGCTGGACAACCCGCCGCTGAACGTCGTCTTCCGCGGCCTGACCGAGGCGCTGGATCGCGCCTTGGAAGCCGTCGAGGCGGACGTTTCGGTGCAGGCGGTGGTCGTCACCGGCGCCGGCACGCGCGCCTTCTGCGCCGGCTCCGACATCGCCGAGTTCCAGCCCCTGATGCAGCCCGGCCGCATCGGTCCCGGGAAGCTGGAATTGCAGCACCGGGTGTTCGCCCGGCTCGATGGCCTGCCCAAGCCCACGATCGCCGCCGTCAATGGCCTGGCCTTCGGCGGCGGGCTGGAGATCGCGGTGTGCTGCGACCTTCTCGTGGCGGACGAGACCGCCCGTTTCGCGCTGCCCGAGATCAAGCTGGGCGTGTTCCCCGGCAGCGGCGGGCCGGTTCGCGTGACGCGGCGCATCGGCGCGGGCCGCGCCAAGGAAATGATGTTCCTGGGCGAGCCCATCGACGCGGCCACCGCGCTGGCCTGGGGCCTCGTCAACCGCGTGGCGGGGCGGGGTTCCGCGCTCGACGCGGCGCTCGACATCGCGCGCACGCTGACCCGGCGTCCGCCGCTGGCGCTGGCGCTTTGCAAGCAGGCCATCGACCTGAGTTTCGATATGAGCGAAGACGCGGCCATCGCGGCCGCGCTCCCCCTGTCCGAACGGGTGTTCACCTCGGCCGAATCGAAGGAGGGCGTGCGCGCCTTCCTGGCGAAGGAGACGCCCCGCTTCCCCAACGCATTGCATTTCGACAGCAAGGATTGAAAACATGAAACGCGCAGCCATCGTCTCCCCGTTACGCACTCCCATCGGCGCCTTCGGCGGCGGCCTCAAGCCCGTGCCGGTGGAGGAGCTGGGCGCCACCGTCGCCCGCGCCATCGTCGCCAGGACCGGCCTGGACCCGGCCCGCATCGAGGACGTGGTGTTCGGCCATTCGTACATGAACGGCGAGGTGCCCTGCACGGGGCGCTGGATCGCCTTGCAGGCGGGCTTTCCCATCGGGGTCGCCGGCATGCAGGTGGACCGCCGCTGCGGCAGCGGGCTGCAAGCCATCGTCACGGCGGCCATGATGGTGCAGACCGGCGCGGCGGACGTGGTGATGGCCGGCGGCGTCGAGAGCATGAGCAACGTCGAGTACTACACCACCGACATGCGCTGGGGTAAACGCGCCGGCTCGGTGACCTTCCATGACCGGCTGGATCGCGGCCGCGAACGCTCGCAGCCCGAATCCCGCTTCGGCAGGATCAGCGGGATGATCGAGACCGCCGAGAACCTGGCGCGCGATTACGAGATCAGCCGCGAGGAGGCCGACGCCTTCGCCCTGCGCAGCCATCAGCGCGCGGCGGCCGCCTGGGCCTCGGGAAAGTTCGCGCAGGAAGTCGTGCCGGTCAGCGTGCCGCAGCGCAAGGGCGACCCCGTCATCGTCGACAAGGACGAGGGCATCCGGGCCGACCTGGCCATCGACCAGCTCGCCCGGCTCAAGCCCATCGTGAAGGGCGGCATCGTCACCGCCGGCAACGCGTGCCAGCAGAACGACGCGGCGGCGGCCTGCCTGATCGTGGCCGAGGACAAGCTGGAAGAATTGGGCCTGACGCCCATCGGCTATCTGCATAGCTGGGCGGCGGCGGGCTGCGAGCCCTCGCACATGGGCATCGGCCCGGTGCCGGCCGTGAAGAAACTGTTCGCCCGCAACGGCCTGGGTTTCGGCGACATGGACCTGGTCGAACTGAACGAGGCGTTCGCGTGCCAGGCGCTGGCGGTCGCCAAGGGGTGGGGCTGGAACGACCCGGACCGCTTCAACGTGAACGGCTCGGGCATCTCGCTGGGCCATCCGGTGGGCGCCACCGGCGTGCGCATCATGACGTCGCTGCTGCACGAAATGGCGCGCCGCGACGCGCGCTACGGCCTGGAGACGATGTGCATCGGTGGCGGGCAGGGCATGGCGGCGGTGTTCGAAAGGGCCTGACATGCGTCTCGACCGGCTCCTGTCCGTCCACGATTTCGAGCGCGCGGCCCTGCGCCGCCTGCCCCGCATACTGCAGAACTACGTTTATGCGGGCACGGAGGACGGCGCGACGCTCAGGGCCAACCGCGACGCCTTCGCGCGCCTGGCGCTGCGTCCGCGTGGCCTGACGGGCGTCTCGGCGCGATCGCAGGCGGTCTCCCTGTGGGGCCGCGACTACGATGCGCCCCTGGGCGTTTCGCCCATGGGCGCCGTCGCGATCTGCCGCTACGAATGCGACCGGGAGATCGCGGCCGGCGCGGCCGCGCAGAAGGTTCCGTACATTCTCAGCGGCTATTCCTCCGTGCCGGTGGAGCAATTGCAGGCGGCGGGTCTCGACGTCTGGTACCAGGGCTATCTGCCGGGCAACGTCGAGAGAATCGGCGCATTGCTGAAGCGCCTGGAGGCCGCGCGGGTCGAGGTCCTGGTCGTCACCGTCGATACCGCCGTAGGCGCGAACCGCGAGCATAACGAGCGCGCTGGTTTCAGCATTCCCTTCCAGTTCAGCGCGCGCTTGCTGCTGGACGGGATCCTGCATCCGCGATGGCTTGCTTCGGTGTTCTTCAAGACCCTCAGCCGCGCCGGCATTCCCCGTTTCACCAACAGTTCGGCGGATCCCGCCGGCTTCCGCATCACCGAGCATCCGCCGGGCGGCTTCCGCAATGGCCGCGACGCGCTTGACTGGACGCACCTGGAATGGATCCGGGCCCATTGGAAGGGCCGGATCGTCCTGAAGGGTGTGATCCATCCGGGCGACGCGGAGCAGGCGGTGCGCCTGGGCCTGGACGGCGTCATGGTCTCGAACCATGGCGGACGGCAGCTCGAATGCATGCAGGCCTCGCTGCTGGCCTTGCCGCACGTCGTGCGAGCCGTCCCGTCCGACTTCCCCGTCTTCATCGACAGCGGTTTCAGGCGGGGCACGGATGTGTTCAAGGCGCTCGCGCTGGGCGCCCGCATGGTTTTCGTGGGCCGCCCCGCGCTGTACGGCGCCATCGTCGGCGGCGCCGCGGGAACGGCCAGGGTGCTGTCGATCCTGAAGACCGAGCTGGATCGGAACATGGCGCTTTCGGGGTGCCGGGTGTTGGCGGAGGTGACATCCGACCTGCTGGTCGACGATGCGGGCCCCATCGTCCCTCTGGTCCCTTTGCCGGGACAAGGATAAGCGCCGGTCGCGGCGCGGCAGTCCCTTCTTAAAACAGTACAACGGAGACAAGCATGAAACGTAGAAGCGTATTGAAGCTTACGCTGGCGGCAGGCCTGGGTACCATGGCTTCCGGGAGCCAGGCCAAATCCGGCGGCCAGGACTGGCCGACCCGGCCGGTCAAGGTCATCGTGCCGTTTACGCCGGGCGGCTCGACGGATATCGCGGCCCGCATCGTGGCCGCCCATATGTCGCAGGCGTTCGGGCAGACCTTCATCGTCGAAAACCGTCCCGGCGGCGGCGGCAACATCGGCCTTGCCGCCGTCCAGCGCGCGGACGCGGACGGCTATACCGTGGGCCTGATCACGACCGCGCATGCGATCAACGCGACCTTGTTCAAGACCCCCGGCTACGACCTGAAGAAAGGGCTGCGGCAAATCGGGATCATCTACAGCGGGCCGCTGGTTCTGGCCGCCAATCCCGACGCGCCCTTCGATTCGGTCAAGAGCCTGATCGCCTACGCCAGGAAAAATCCCGGCAAGGTCAACTTCGCCAGCACCGGCATCGGCGGGTCGACCCATCTGGCGGGCGAGCTGTTCGACCTGAAGGCCGGCATCCGCATGACGCATGTTCCCTACAAGGGCAGCGCGCCGGCCATCGCCGACGTGATCGGCGGCACCTGCCAGATCATGTTCGATACCACGATCTCCTCGCTGCCCCATATCCAGGCGGGGAAACTCAGGCCGCTGGGCGTGACCTCGCCGCGGCGAGCCGACCAGTTGCCGCAGGTGCCGACCATCGCGGAGGCGGGCTTGCCCGGCTATGAGGTCGCCGCGTGGAACGGCCTGTGCGCGCCCGCCGGCACGCCGGACGCCGTCATCGAGAAACTCAATGCCTCGCTGGTCGAGGCGATTTCGCAGCCGGACATCAAGGAACGCATGTACAAGCTGGGATCCTCGGTGCAGCCGCTGACGGCGGCGCAGTTCGGCAAGTTCGTGCAGGCCGAAGCCGACAAGTGGGCCGAAGTGCTCGTGGCGGCCAAGATAGAGCGGGTCTGACGATGGCTGCCTCCACTGAACCCGGCACCGGGCCCGGCATCATCCTGTGCACCCAGGCGCCCGATGATTATGCAAGCCGCAGACTCTCCGCCTACGGATCGGTGGTCGTCGCGCCGGACCTGTCCGAAGCGGGCCTGGTGAAGCTGGCGCCCAAGGCGCGGGCCATCGTCGTGCGCGGGCAGACCCACATCACCAAGGCGGTGATCGATGCCGCGCCGGGCTTGCAGGTGATCGGGCGTACGGGCGTCGGCTACGACATGATCGACGTCGCCGCGGCCGCCGCGCGTGGCGTGCCCGTGGTCTACACGCCCGGGGTCGGGGCGCGCGCGGTGGCGGAAGGATCGATGGCCTTCATGCTCAGCCTGTGCAAGATGCTCCCCTACTGGGACGCCGAACTGAAGGCAGGCAACTGGGCTTCCCGTTTCGGCCTGCAAGCGGGCGACCTGGCGGGCCATACGCTGGGCATCGTCGGCCTGGGCCGCATCGGCGGGCTGGTGGCCCGCATGGCGCGGGTCTTCGAGATGGACGTCATCGCCTACAGCCCGACCACGCCGGCCGAGCGGGCCAGGGAACATCACGCCGAACTCGTGTCCCTGGACGAACTCATGCGGCGCAGCCATTTCATCGCGCTGCACTGCCCCTACACGAAGGAGACCCACGGCTTGATCGACCGCGCGCGCCTGGCCCTGGTCCAGGAGGGCACGATGCTGGTCAACCTGTCCCGGGGCGGTGTGGTCGAAAGCCTAGACCTGCTCGACGAGATGTTGGAGACGGGCAGGCTGGGCGGCGTGGCGCTGGATGTTTTCGAGCCCGAGCCGCCCGACACCAGCCATCCGATCTTTCGCCGCAAGAACTGCATTACCTCGCCCCACACCATGGGCACCACCAAGGGGGCGTGGGCGGCAATCATGAAGTCGATGGCCGACGACATGGCCGCGGTGATGGACGGGGCGGCGCCGCGCCATCAGGTCAGCCTGGGCGGCCGCGCCCAATGATTCCAAAGCCAAGGAAAAGCATCCCATGACCTATCCCTTCCTGAATCGCCTGCGCGTCATCGAGAGCTCGGCCTTCATCGCCGCGCCGCTGGCCGGGCTGACCCTGGCGCAGCATGGCGCCGACGTCATCCGCATCGATATGATCGGCGGCGGCATCGACTACGGCCGCATGCCGCGGATGCCGCATCCCGAGGGGCGTGGCCGCAGCCTTTACTGGACGGCCCTGAACAAGGGCAAGCGCTCCGTCGCCGTCGACCTGCGCCGGCCCGAGGGCCGCGAACTCATCCAGGCCCTGGTCACGGCGCCCGGGCCCGACGCCGGCGTGCTGTTGACCAATATCGGCACGCCCTGGCTGGCGCACGGACTGCTGGCGGAGAAACGCGCTGACCTGGTCAGTTGCACCATCCAGGGCAACGGCGATGGCAGCACCGCGGTCGACTACACGGTCAACTGCGTGACCGGCTATCCGCTGGTCACTGGCGGCGGCTCCGCGCAACATCCGGTGAACCACGTGTTGCCCGCATGGGATATCGCCTGCGCCTACCAAGCGGCCTTCGCGGTCCTGGCCGCGGTCGACAGGCGCCGGCGCACGGGAGAGGGCGCCGAACTCAAGCTGGCGCTGTCGGATACGGCCTTCACCATGCTGTCGCACCTGGGCGTGCTCGCCGAGGTGGAGTTGCTGGGGCAGGAGCGTCCCTCGATCGGCAATCATCTCTACGGCGCCTTCGGCCGCGATTTCGCGACCTCGGACGGCCGGCGCCTGATGGTGGTGGCGATCTCGGCCGGCCAGTGGAAATGCCTGGTGGACGCCTGCGGCATTGCCGACGATGTCCAGGCCTTGCAGGCGCGCACCGGCTTGGACCTATCCGATGAGGCGCGGCGCTTCGAGGCGCGCGAGGCCATCGCCGGACTCCTCGAACCCTGGTTCGCGGCCCGGACGCGCGAGCAGGCCGAACGCGAGCTGGACGCGCACAGGGCAACGTGGGGGCGCTACAGCACCGTCGGCGAGATGATGACGCAGGACCCGCGCATGAACTCGGCCAGCAATCCCGTGTTCGAACGGATCGAGACGCCCGGCGTCGGCGAGCATATCGCCGCGGGCGCAACCGTGCGCGCGCCGGGCATGAGCCGAGCGCCGACGACGCCCGCCGCATTGCTGGGCACCCATACCGACGAAGTGCTTTACGAAGTGCTGGGAATGAGCAGCGGCGCCATCGGTCGGCTGCACGATGCCGGCATCGTCGCGGGACCGGAGCGCGACCCCACCGTGGCCGCGCGCGCGGCGTGAGGACCGCGCCTGCGCGGGTCTCAGTGCGCGAACCGCAGCCTGGCTCCGGTTTGCGCCTGCAATTCCTCGTCGCTGATACCGACCAGCTTGTCCACCACCAGAAACCCCTCCGGCGTGATCTCCACCACCGCCAGGTCCGTGTACACCCGATGCACCACGCCCGGCCCCGTCAACGGCAAGGTGCATTTCTCCACCAGCTTGGGCGTGCCGTCCTTGGCGTTGTGCTCCATCAGGATGTAGACCTTCCTGGCCCCCACGGATAAGTCCATGGCGCCGCCCACCGCCGGCGGTTCGCCCTTGCGTCCCAGGGACCAGTTGGCGAGGTCGCCGTTGGGCGCCACCTGCATGCCGCCCATGATGCTCAGGTCCAGGTGGCCGCCGCGCATGATGGCGAACGAGTCGACGTGCTCGAAGAACGCGCCGCCCGTCAGCAGCGTCACGGGACGCTTGCCGGCGTTGATCAGCTCCAGGTCTTCCTCGCCTTCCCCGGCGTTCGGCCCCATGCCCAGGATGCCGTTCTCGCTGTGCAGCAGGATTTCGTCGTCGGGGTCCAGGTAGTTGGCCACCAGTTCCGGCATGCCTATGCCGATGTTCACGTAGCTGCCCGGGGGAATGTCCCGCGCCAGCCTGGCGGCCATCTGGTGTCGCGTCAGTCTCTGCATGTCGCTCTCAACTGGAAAATTGGGTCAACTGGAAAATTTGGGATCGGCAACTTCGACCACGCGGTTCACGAATATGCCCGGCGTGACGATGGCCTCGGGATCGAGTTCGCCCAATGCGACCTTGTGCCTGACCTGGACGATGGTGGTCTTGGCCGCCTGGCACATCACGGGGCCGAAGTTGCGGGCAGTCTTGTTGTAGACCAGGTTGCCCCAGCGGTCGCCTTTCTGCGCCCGGACCAGCGCGAAATCGGCGTGCAGCGGATATTCGAATACATAGTGCTGGCCGTTGATTTCGCGCACTTCCTTACCTTCGGCCAGGTCGGTGCCGTAGCTGGTGCGGACGTAGAAGCCGCCCACCCCGGCGCCCGCCGCGTGCAGGCGTTCGGCGATGGTTCCCTGCGGCACGCACTCCAGTTCGATGCGGCCTTCGGCATAGAACTGGTTGAAGACATAGGAGTGCGAGGCGCGCGGGAAGGAACAGATCATCTTCCTGACGCGTTCCGCCTTGATCAGCGCGGCCAATCCCACTTCGTTGTTGCCCGCGTTATTGCTCACCACGGTCAGGTCGCGCGCGCCTTGCTCCAGCAAGGCATGCAGGAGTTCGGTGGGATGCCCCGCGCCGCCGAAGCCGCCGACCAGCACCGTCGCGCCGTCGAACACGTCGGCCACCGCCTCGTGCACGCTGTCCATGAATTTGTCGATCATTGTTTAACCGCCTCCGATAAGCGCTTATGCCTCATGCGCTGGCGCTCGCGCCGCCGTCCACGAGGATGGCCTGGCCCGTAATGTGACGCGACGCCTCGCTCGCCAGGAAAACCGCGATTCCCTTCAGGTCTTCCTCGCCGCCGACGCGGCCCAGGGGGATGCGGTCCAGCAGCGAAGCGCCCATGCGCTGGATGGATGCGTCGGCCATACGCGAGGAAAAGTATCCGGGGCATATGGCGTTGACGTTGATGTTGTGGGGGCCCCATTCGCAGGCCAGCGCGCGGGTGAAATTGATCGCCGCCGCCTTGGAGGTGTTGTACGCGATCGTGGTCACGCCCTTGGCCGTGCCGCGCGTGCCGGCGGCCGAGGCGATGTTGATGATCTTGCCGCTGCCTCGCGGGATCATGACGCGCCGGCCCACTTCGCGCGAGAGGTAGAAGACGGCGTTGATGTTCAGGTCCATGACCTTGTGCCACGCCTCGTCCGGGTATGACTCGGCCGGCGCGCCCCAGGTGGCGCCGGCATTGTTGACGAGGATGTCTATCGTGCCGAAGCGCGCCAGCACCGTGTCCACCAGCGCCGGAATGGTGTCGAACTGCGCCAGGTTGCCGGGGATGGCCAGCACTTCCACGCCCTGGGCTTCCAGGTGCTGCCGCGCGTTTTCCAGCTCGGCTTCCTTGCGGGCGGTGATGGCCACCTTGCAACCCAGTTCTCCCAAGGCCTCGGCGATCTGCAGGCCCAGGCCGCGCGATCCGCCGGTGACCAGCGCCACCTTGCCCGCCAACTGGAACAGCTCCTTTACGCTCATGTCGGCTCCTCCTGCCGGCCGCTCAGGCCACTTCGAACAGGCCGGCGGCGCCTTGTCCGCCGCCGATGCACATGGTCACGACCACGTACCTGGCGCCGCGCCGCTTGCCTTCGATGAGGGCATGGCCGGTCAGCCGCGAGCCCGAGACGCCGTAGGGATGGCCGACGGCGATGGCGCCGCCGTTCACGTTGAGGCGATCGTCCGGAATGCCCAGCCTGTCCCGGCAATACAGCACCTGGCAGGCGAAGGCCTCGTTCAATTCCCACAAGTCGATGTCCGACACTTTCAGGCCCGCGCGTTCCAGCAGGCGCGGCACCGCGAATACCGGGCCGATGCCCATTTCATCGGGCTCGCAGCCCGCCACGGCGAATCCGCGGAAGATGCCCAGGGGCTGGATGCCGCGGTGTTCGGCCAGCTTGGCGTCCATCACCAGGCAGGCCGAGGCGCCGTCCGAGAACTGGCTGGCGTTGCCGGCGGTGACGACCCCGCCGGGCAGCGCGGGACGGATGCGCGAGAGGCCTTCCAAGGTGGTGTCGGCGCGGATGCCTTCATCGGCGGCGATCGTCACCTCGCAGCGTTGCAGGCGGCCGGTGGCCTTGTCCTGCGCCGCCATGACGGTGGTCATGGGCACGATTTCGTCGTCGAACAGGCCGGCGGCCTGCGCGGCGGCGGCGCGCTGCTGGCTGCGCAAGCCATAGGCGTCCTGGGCGTCCTTGCCGATGTCGTAGCGTTTGGCGACGTTTTCGGCGGTTTGCAGCATGCTCAGGTACAGGTCGGGCTTGTGCTCCAGTAGCCACGGGTCGCGGCGCATGTGCTGGTTGGCCTCGTTCTGCGTGCAGGAGATGCTTTCCACGCCGCCCGCCACGATCATCGGCGCGCCTTCGACCATGACGCGCTGCGCGGCGATGGCGATGCTTTGCAGCCCCGTCGAGCAGAAGCGGTTGATGCTCATGCCGGCCGTCGTCGCGGGCAGGCCCGCGCGCAGGGCGATGGCGCGGGCGATGTTGCCGCCCGTCGTGCCCTCCAGGTACGTGCCGCCCATGATGCAGTCCTCGACCTCGGCCGGGTCGACGCCGGCCCGGGCCACGGCATGGCGCACCGCGTGCGCGCCCAGCGTGGCGCCGTAAGTCATGTTGAACGCACCGCGCCAGGACTTGGCCAGGCCGGTACGGGCCGTGGAAACAATGACAGCTTCTTTCATGGTGTCCTTCGGTCCGGTCGGGGTCAGGCGAGGGGGACGCCGGATTCGGCGTGTTTGGCCAGCAGCGGCGCGGGTTGCCAGAACGCCGCGGCCTTGTCCGAAAGGCGGGCATAGCGATGCATGGCGCGCACCACGTTGTAGAGCCCGACCTGCTGGGCGTAGTGCATGGGGCCGCCGCGATGCGCGGGGAAGCCATAGCCGTTCAGGTAGACGACGTCGATGTCGGAGGCGCGCAGCGCAATGCCTTCCTCCAGGATGCGGGCGCCCTCGTTGACCAGCGCGTACACGCATCGCGCGACGATTTCTTCCGGCGTGAACGGGCGCGGCGAAATGCCTTTTTCCTGCCGGAAGTCGGCGAGGATGCGGGTGACCGCGGGATCCTCGAGCGGCGTGCGGTTGCCCGCCTCGTAGCGATACCAACCCGCGCCGGTCTTCTGGCCGAAGCGTCCCGCTTCGCAGATGCGATCGGCCACGGAGGAGAAATCCTGGCCGGGATTCTCGGCCTGGCGGCGCTTGCGGATGGCCCAGCCGATGTCCAGGCCCGCGAGGTCGCCCATGCGGTAGGGGCCCATGGCGAAGCCGAAGTTTTCCAGCGCGCGGTCGATCTGCGCGGGCGAGGCGCCGTATAGCAGCAATTCCTCGGCGGCCGCGCGGTAGCCGTTCAGCATTCGGTTGCCGATGAAGCCGTCGCACACGCCGGAAACCACGGGCTGCTTGCCGATGGCCTTGGCCAGGCTCAGCGCCGTCGCCAGCACCTCGTCCGAGGTGCGGTCGGCGCGCACGATTTCCAGCAGCTTCATCACGTTCGCCGGACTGAAGAAATGCAGGCCCACCACGTCCTGGGGCCGCTGGACGAAGCCGGCGATGGCGTTGACGTCCAGCGTGGAGGTGTTGGTGGCCAGGATGGCGCCGGGCTTGAGCGCCGCGTCCAGCGCGCGGAAGACCTTGGCCTTCACGTCCATGTCCTCGAATACGGCTTCGATGACCAAGTCCGCATCGGCCAGGTCTTCATACCTGAGCGTGGTGCTCAGCAGGCCCATGCGTTCGTCCACCTGCGCCTGGGTCAGGCGCCCCTTCTTCATGGTGTTCTCATAGTTGCGGCGGATGATGCCCACGCCGCGTTCGAGCGCGGCCGCCTCCGCTTCCAGCAGGACCACCGGGATGCCGGCGTTCAGGAAGTTCATGCTGATGCCGCCGCCCATGGTGCCGGCGCCGACGACGCCGACGCGGCGTATGTCGCGCCGCGCCGTCTCGGCCGTGACGCCCGGCACCTTGGCCGCGGCGCGTTCCGCGGCGAAGACGTGGCGCAGCGCGGCCGATTCGGGCGAGTTCATCAACTGGACGAACAACTGGCGCTCTTTCCTGAGCCCTTCGTCGAAGGGCAGCAGGCAACCGGCGACGGCCTCCAGGCACGCGGCGGGCGCGGGGAAATGCTTGTTGGCGGTGGCGACGTTGCGGCGCGCCACTTGCAGGAAGGCCTCGGCGTCGGGCTCGGCGATCCCGATGTCGCGCGCGCGCTTGATGGCGCCGCCGGACGCGACGCATTCCCGCGCGAATTCGACGGCGGCGTCGAGGACCGGGGTTTCCACCACGCGGTCGAGCAGGGCCGTGTCCGCCAGCGCGGCGGCCTTGGCCTGGCGGCCGTTGACGACCATGTCCAGGCCGCGCTCCAGGCCCATCAGGCGAGGCAGGCGCTGCGTTCCGCCGCCGCCGGGCAGCAGGCCCAGCTTGACTTCGGGCAGGCCCAGGGTGGCGCGCGCGGCGGCCACGCGGTAGTGCGCGCCCATGGCGAGCTCCAGCCCGCCGCCCAGGCAGACGCCGTCGATCGCGGCGACTACCGGCTTGCCGTAGGCATCCAGGGCGTCGACGATGTCGCGCAAGGTGGGATGCCGGCCCGATTTGGGCGTGCCGAATTCGGTGATGTCGGCGCCGCCGGAGAAGGCGCGCTCGGAGCCGCCGATGACGACGGCCTGGACGGCGGGGTTCGCCTCGGCCTGGTCCAGCGCCTGCATGAGGGCCAGGCGCAGGCCATGGCCCAGGCTGTTGACGGGCGGATTCTGGAAGACGATGCGGGCGACGCCGTCGGCGACCGCGTAGTTCACGTAGGTCATGGTGTTTCGGGATGCTCCATCCATATCTGTCTCTGTCAGTGCTGTCTCTGTCAGCGGCTGCCGGTCATTTCGCGGATTTCGGCCGCGAGCTCGATCAAGCGCGGCCGCACTTCGTTCAGCAGGAAGTCCGGCGACATGCGCGAGGCCGGCCCGCCGAAGTTCAGGCCCATGATCGAGAACTGGCCGTTCAGGCGCAGGCCGACCGCGATGCTGTGGACGTCCGGATTCCAGTCGCCGAAGCAGCGCGTGCAGCCCAGCGTGGCGTAGTCCTCCTGGGCCTGCTCCAGCCCGCGCACGATGGCCTGGGCGGCGCGCTCGTCCAGCTCGCGGGCCCGCTCGACGATCTCGCGCCGTTCGGCCTCGCCGGCCTCGACGAGGTAGACGCGGCCCATGGCCGTCACGGCGATCGGCACGTGGGAGCCGACGTTGAGGTTCAGGGTCAGGGCCGCCTGGCTGCGGCAGGCCTCCACGTACAGCATGGAGAACCGGTCGCGCACCCCCAGGGCCACCGTGCCCTGGCAGGCATCGGCCAGGCGCTGCATGCCGGGCTTGGCGATCTGCCGCACGTCCAGCTTGGCCAGCATGCCCGCCCCCAGCGCCATGGTGGCGACGCCCAGCCGGTAGCGGCCCGTTCCTTCGTCCAGGGTCAGGTAATTCAACCTGGCCAGCGTGGCGGTCAGGCGCGAGACCGTGGACTTGGGCAGGTTGCAGCTACGCGCGAGCTCCAGGTTGCCGAGCGCCACGTCGCCGGCCCGGAAACAAGCCAGGATGTCCAGGCCGCGCGCGAGCGCCGTGACGAAGTGGCGGTCTTCCGCCTCTTTGGTTTTGCCGGAAGAGGCGGTGTCTGCTTGCATGGTGCCCATTGGGTTGGCGTGATGGATTACAGACCCAGATTGGAGATCAGGTCTTTCTCGCTCGCGAAGTCTTTCTTGGCGAACGCGGCGTAATCATCGTGGTTGAGGTAATAGGTGCGCACCCCGAAGTTCTTGGCCGCGTTCTTCACGTCCGGGTCTTCGAGGGCGGCCTTGACGGCCAGGTCCAGTTTTTCGACGATGGGCGCCGGCAGCTTCGCCGGACCCGCGATGCCCAGCGGCGAGGGCACCACCACGTCATAGCCCAGCTCCTTGAGCGTGGGCACGCCGGGGAAGTCTGGGTTGCGGGCCTCGCCCGCCAGGGCCAGCAGGCGCACCGAGCCGGACTTGAAGTGCGGCAGGATGCTGTTGGTGACCACCGCGGCCTTTACGTGGCCGCCCAGCAGCGCATTGGTGGCGTCCGAATCGCCCTTGTACGGGATGTGGTTGAAGTCGACGCCCTGGTTTTTCGCCAGCATGGCCAGCACCACCTGGTTGCCGGTGTATCGCCCGGGCGTGCTGTAGTCGACTTCGTTGGGGTGCTTCTTCGCATAGTCGACCAGTTCCTTCACCGTCTTGAACGGCGAGTCGGCCTTGACGGTCACCGCGAAGTCGTAGGTCAGGAAGGCCGCGATGTAGGTCACGTCGCGGATGGGATCGTAGGGCACGGGCTGCACGTAGGGCTGGCGGAAGATGCCCACGGGCGTCATCGTCAGCATGTAGCCGTCGGGCTTGGCGGACTTCATCTCGACCACGCCCATGGCGCCCGCGACGCCGGGTTTGTTCTCGACGATGACGCTTTGCTTGAGCTGGCGCGACAGGCTGGTGGCCAGGGCCCGCGCCATGACGTCGGTGGTGCCGCCGGGGGCGTAGGGAACGATGATGGTGATGGGCTTGCTGGGGTAGTCGGCCTGTGCCGACGCCACGGCCGGCAGGATGCCCGCCATCAGGCCGACCAGGGGCAGGATGCTTCCCAATTTCATTGCTGATGTCTCCGCTTCGTTTTTTTGAAAAGATGCAGCGCCGTCTTCGCGGCCATTGCGCATCGCGCCGCGTGGCGTTGATCTCGCTCTACTGATTTTTTTTTGGAATTCTATCCCGATTTTTTCGGGGGTCAATCGATATTTTGGTGCTAGGATTCCCGTCATAGACCGCTTTGCGGATTACAGTTCTGCAATGCAGAACAAGATAAAAATGCGCCGGCTTTGCGGCCGGCGCCTATCCGAGACAACTTCCTTGCCCTGGCTGCCATGACGACCGACCTGCTTGTCCATCGCGACGACCTGGATTTCCTCCTGTACGACATGCTGGACAGCGAGGACTTGGCGCGGCGTCCGCGCTATGCCGATCACGGCCGCGAGACCTTCGACGCCGCCATCGACGCGGCCCATCGCTTGGCCGGCGAATACTTCGCCCCCCACAACCGGCTTTCCGACGAAAACGAACCCCGCTTCGACGGCAAGACGGTCAAGACGCTGCCCGCCGTCGGCGCGGCGGTGCGGGCTTTCGCCAAGGGCGGCTTCCTGGCGGCCACGCACGATTACGAATTGGGCGGCATGCAGTTGCCGGTGACGATTTCACAGTCCTGCCTGGCGCTGTTCCGCGCGGCGAACGTGGGCAGCTCGGCCTATTGTTTCCTGACCGCCGCCAATGCGAACCTGATCCGCGCCTTCGGCAGCGAGGACCAGAAACGGCGCTTTCTGCCGTCCCTGCTGGACGGCCGCTGGCTGGGCACCATGGCCTTGACCGAACCGGAGGCCGGTTCGTCCGTGCCCGACCTGCGCACGACCGCCACGCCGCTGCCCGATGGCCGCTACGCCATCAAGGGCCAGAAGATCTTCATCTCGGGCGGCGACCACGACATCAGCGAGAACATCGTGCATCTGGTGTTGGCCAGGATGGCCGGCGCGCCCGCCGGCGCCAAGGGCCTGTCCCTGTTCATCGTGCCCAAGCGGCGCGTCGACGCCGAGGGGGCCGCGGGCGAATCGAACGACGTGGCGCTGGCCGGACTGATACACAAGATGGGTTATCGCGGCACGACATCCACCCTGTTGGCTTTCGGCGAGAACGACGCCTGCATCGGCGAGCTGGTGGGAGCGCCGGGGCAAGGCCTGCGCTGCATGTTCCACATGATGAACGAGGCGCGCATCGGCGTCGGCATGGGGGCCACCATGCTCGCCTATACCGGCTACCGTCATGCGCTGGCCTATGCCAGGGAGCGCCGGCAGGGCCGCCTGCCCGGCAACGCCGATCCGGCCAGCCCGCCGGTGGCGATCGCCGAACACGCCGACGTGCGGCGCATGCTGCTGACGCAGAAGTGCTACGTGGAAGGCGCGCTGTCGCTCTGCCTTTATGCGGCGCGCCTCGCCGACGATGAGAAGACCCATCCCGACGCGTCGCAACGCGAGGAAGCGGCCTTGCTGCTTCCGCTGCTGATTCCCATCGTCAAGTCCTGGCCCGCGCGCTATGGGCTGGCGGCCAACGACCTGGCCATCCAGGTGCACGGCGGCTATGGCTATACGCGCGAATATCCGGTGGAGCAGTTCTATCGCGACAACCGGCTCAATGCGCTGCACGAAGGCACGCACGGCATCCAGGCGCTGGACCTGCTCAATCGCAAGGTCGGCATGAAGGACGGCCAGCCGTTGGCGCGCCTGCATGCGCGCGTGCTCGCCACCGCGGAACAGGCCAGGGCCAGCGGCGATCCCGGCCTGGCCGCGCGCGCCGCCGAGTTGGAGCATGCCTGGCAGGCCCTGCGCGAAACCACGGAAGTCCTGCGGGCGGCCACCCTGGCGGACCCGGTCCAAGGCAGCGCCAATGCGGCCTATTACCTGGACTTGTTCGGCCATCACGTCATTGCCTGGCTATGGCTGTGGCAGGCCGTGACGGCCAAGGCGCAACTGCCGGCGCGGCCGCATCTGGAGGGCTTCTACCGCGGCAAATTGTCCGCATGCGATTGGTTCTTTCAAACCGAGCTGGCGCTGGCGGCGCCGGTGCATACGCTCCTGCGCGGCGTCGAGCGGCATGCCTTGCGGACCGAGATCGATTGGCTGTAGCGGACCAGGCAGCGGCGCGCGGCGAAACGTTCGATATTACCCGCGGGACGGGCGCTTTGGGGAGGCCGCCGGCGCCATGTGATGGCCGCGCATCATGGACAGCGGATTTCGAAAGCCTGTGATCAAATGGGCCCTTCGCGGGGCTGGATCTGGCTTGTATGAAAGTCGTGGCAAAGGATGTGTTGGCGAGTTGCATGGAGCTGTTGCTCGACGCCGTGTTCCTGGTGGATGCGGCGGGCATGATCGTGTACGTCAGTCCCGCCTGCAAATCCATCCTGGGCTACGCGCCGGAGGAAATGATAGGCAGGCAGATGATCGATTTCCTGGCCGAGGCGGACAGGGATCGCACGGTCGCGGAGTCCGCCGTGGTCATGTCGGGCCTGCCGCGCATCGGATTCGAGAACCGCTACGTTCACAAGAACGGCCACGGCGTCGACATCATGTGGTCGGCGCGCTGGTCCGACGAGCATCGTCTGCGCATCGGGGTGGCCCGCGATGTGTCCGCCCGCAAGCAGGCCGAGGCCACGCAGCGGGCCACGTATGCGATTTCGCAGGCGGCGCACGATGCCGTCGACGTGGGCGCCCTGAGCCGTGGGATCCATGACACGCTCGCTTCGCTTTTCACCGTCGATGCGATGATCGTCGCCGTGCGCGACGGCGAACCCGGCGCCTGGCGCGCCGCCTACCGGTATGGCGCCGATCCGCGCGTGCCTGATCTGGACTGGGTCCACGCGCAGGCCATGGCCGCCGAGGCCGTGGCATCGCGGCAAGCGCAGTGGCACCCGGCCCGGACCCTGCTGCCCGTCCCGCTGTCCGATGCCGCCGCGTGCGACGAAGACCGCCGTGTCGATTCCCAGGATGCCGCGCCGGGGCTCGTTTGGGGCGTCTTGCCGATGCTGACGGCGCAGAAAGCGGTGGGCGCCCTGATGATCTGCAGTCCGGCGCGCGCGATTGAAACGGAGGCGGCGCGGCGGCTGCTTTTCTTCGTCTGCGAGCAGGCGGCGCTGGCGATCGAGCGCAAGCAGCTCATGGAAGAGTTGCACACGGCCGCGCGTTTCGAAGAGTTGACCGGCCTGCCGAATCGCCGCAGTTTTCGCGAGTTCACCACGGCGGCCCTGCGGCGCGCCGATCAGGAACAGAGCAGGATCGCCGTATTGTTCGTCGACATCGACGGCTTCAAGCACGTGAACGATTCCTTCGGCCACATGGTGGGCGACGCCCTGCTTGGGGAGCTGGCGGGCCGTATGCGCCGCTACTTCGACGGCAGCGGTTTCGTGGCGCGCCTTGCCGGCGATGAATTCGTGGCGGTTATCCAGGACAAGGACGCCATCGCCGGCATCGACGCCATCGTCGCGCGGCTGCGGGACGCCATGGCGCAGTCCCTTTTGCTGCAAGACATGGATTTCCGCGTCCGGGTGAGCATGGGCGCCGCGATCTACCCCGACGACGCCGCGTCGCTGGGCGAACTCATGCAGCTTGCCGACAAACGTATGTACATCGACAAATCCGCGGCGGGCCATAAAGCGTCGTGATCCCGTTGTCATGATCCCGCTGCCGTGATCCGATGCCGTGCTTCGCCGCGGCGGCCGGACGGGAAGAACCGGGTTTGCCACGGGCGCGTATGGCACTATAGTAGTTTAAATTGAAAAAACGGAATTAAAGTAGTCTATATCGAAGCATGTATAAGAGCAGGAACATGGGTTAAAGTAGCATTACTTGAAAAAATACTACTTCAATGCCATGAAAACGCATGCTGAAATCGCGGAGGCGCTCAGGGAGGCGATAAAACAGCGCGGCCTTACCCAGGCGCAGCTCAGGAAAGAGGCCGGACTCTCCCAGCGCACGCTGACCAAGGTGTTGAGCGGCAAGGAAGATTTCAAGCTGAGCACGCTGTTCGCGCTGGCGGACCGGTTGGGGCTGACGCTGTTGCTGGCGCCCCGGCAGGTGGCGCCGGCCGTGGCCGCCGGCCCCGTGACCGAACCGGCGGTCCAGTCGCGCGTCTCCCGCGCCTTGCAGCGGGTGGACGCGCGCAAGCAGGGGGCGAATACGTGAACATCAAGGCCCTGGGCATTTCGATAGGCCGGCAGCGTATCGGCGTGCTCTTCCAGTACCGCGAGCCTGGCCGGGACGACGCGCAGGTCATTACCCGCTTCGTGGCCGACGACGCCTTCGTCCGGCTGCCCGATCCGCCCGTCGTCTCGCTGGCCTACCTGTCGGAAAATCGCGCGCAGCAGGCGGCCTTCTGGCGCGACATCACGGCCACGCCGTTCAACGGCCGCTACTCGAACCGGAACGGCTGGCTGCTGCCGGCCTTCTTCCAGAATCTCCTGCCCGAGGGCGTCTTCCGCGATCACGTCGCCGCGTTGCGCCACTGCGCGCCGACCGACAACTTCGAAATGCTGGCGGCCTGCGGCGAGGACTTGCCGGGCAACGTGCATGCCTTCCCCGTCGCCCTGTCCCATGACGAGATTGCCCGCTACATCACCCAGGACCAGGACGCGCTGGAGATGTCGGTCATGGAAGCGCCGATGGAGGACGGCGTTTCGCTGTCCGGCGTGCAGCCCAAGGTGGCGGTGATCAAGGAGGGCGAGCGCTACGTGGGCCGCACCAGGGATGCGGATACCCACATCATCGCCAAGCTGCCGGTGGTGGGACAGCCCATGATGCCGGAGCTGGAGCACCTGTCGCTGCAACTGGCCGCCGCCGCCGGGGTGAGCGTCTGCGAGACCTACCTGGAGCCCCTGGAAAAACTGGCGGTCCAGCATGGCTACGACCTGGGCGACGCCGACGGCAAGACCCATTTCCTGGCGGTCGTGCGCTACGACCGCATTCCCGGCGGCGGCCGGATCCACTGCGAGGACTTCGCGCAGATACTGGGCCAGATGCCGGAGGACAAATACGGCGGCGGCCAGCCCGGGAGCGGTCCCTTGACCTACCTGGATATCGCGGCGGTGTTGTTCGCCTTCGACTCGCTGGGCGAGGCGGCCGTGCACGAATTGCTGCGCCGCCTCGTCGTCAACGAGATGCTGGGCAATCCGGACATGCATCTGAAAAACGTCGGCTTGCGCTACCCGGACGGCCGCACGCCGGAGTTTCCCCCGGCCTACGACATGGTTGCCTATGCCGCGTTCAACCGCAACGTCGGCCATGGATTGATGATCGTACCGCCGGACCTCCTGCCCGGCCGCCATGCCGCGCCGGACGCGCCGAAGGCGAAGCAGCAACTCTCTCCCGTACTCGTGCGCGCCTTCTGCGGCGCCCTGGGCATTCCGGAGAAACCCGCGGCCAAGGCCATCGCGGATAGCGTGCGCAAGGCTTGCCTGAGCTGGCCCGCCATGATCGCCGCCGCGGGGATCACCTGCCAGCAGAAGAAGAAACTGCTGGCTCACTTCGAGGCGCATCCCATGGTGGCGTCGCTTGCCAGGCGCGGCAAGCTCAAGGCCTGATCGCTTCCACCCGATCGCCCCCTCCCGATCGCCTGCCCCCTCAGCGTTTCCTGCCCAGCGCCTCCCGTATCGCCGACAAGGACTGCTTCTGCTGGCCCCGCGCGTCATGGTTCTCGGGCGCCAGCCACGTTTCGAAGGCCTGCTTCAACAGCGGCCATTCCGCGTCGATGATGGAATACCAGGCGGTGTCGCGCGAGCGCCCCTTGTAGACGACGAGCTGGCGGAAGACGCCCTCGAAGGTGAAGCCCAGGCGGTCGGCCGCGAGGCGCGACGGCGCGTTGAGGCTGTCGCACTTCCATTCGTAGCGGCGATAGCCGAGCTGGTCGAAGACATAGGCCATCAACAGGTATTGCGCTTCGGTCGAGATGGGCGTGCGCTTGAGCAGCGGCGAGAACGTGACGTGGCCGACTTCGATGACGCCCGCGGCCGGCGTGATCCGCATCAGCGACAGGGTGCCGACCGCCTTGCCGGTGCGCAGGTCGATGACCGCGTAGTGGCGCGGGTCGCTGCTCCGCGCGGCGTTCTCGGCGTAGCGGGTGAATTCCTCCAGGGTGGCGGGCCGCTCCACCGACAGGTAGGTCCAGTCCCGGCCATCGGGGGCGGCCTGGTACGCAGCATGGAGATCGGCGGCGTGCCGTTCCGCATCCAGCGGCTCCAGTTTGCAATGGCTGCCTTGCAGCGTGACGCCGGCGGGTTCGGGGCGCGGCGACCAGTCGGGCAGGGCGGCGCCTATGGGCTGGCCGTATTCGTTCTTGCGAGGTGCCATGGTTGTACCTTGAGGGCGGAAAAAGGGGAGGATGGGTGTAGCGATTCTAGGGCTTTTGTGGTCCAGGCAATGGACCACTAATGGAAAGTTTCGGGAGACCGGAATTTGCCCATCCCGGCGTCGCGGGCCACCGGGAAAAAAAATCGCAAGCCCCGTATAGTGTGCTCTCCGCATTCTTGTACCTCCGGCCCGCGTCCAGGCGATTCCGGAGGCTTTCCCCTGGATTCGATAACCATGAAAAATCCGCAGGTCGAGAGCGACAAAGAAAAACCCTTGCTGGAGGATATCCGCCTGCTGGGCCAGATATTGGGCGAGGTGATACGCGAGCAGGAAGGCGAGGAGGCCTATGCCCTGATCGAGCACATCCGCCAGTTGGCCGTGGCCGACCGGCGCGGGCAGGCCGACGGCGAAGGCGCCGCGGGCCAGTTGGAAAACCTGCTGCACGGATTGTCGGGCGACCAGGCCGTGACGGTGGTGCGGGCGTTCACCTACTTCAGCCACCTGGCCAACCTGGCCGAGGACCGGCATTTCCTGCGCCGCCGCGAGGCGCACGAGCGGCGCGGCGAACAATCGCGCGGCAGCGTCGCCGGCGCGCTGGATCGCCTGGCGGCCGCGGGCGTCGGCCGGGAGGACATCGTCGCCACGCTGGACCGGGCCTATATTTCGCCGGTATTGACGGCGCATCCCACCGAGGTCCAGCGCAAGAGCATCCTGGACGCGGAAAAGGCCATCGCCGGCCTGTTGGGACGGCGCGAGCAATTGCGCCAGGCGCAGGCCCGCGACGAGGCCGACGTGCGCCTGCCCGGCTACCGGCGCGAGACCGAGGCCGCCATCCGCGCGCGCGTCACCCAGTTGTGGCAGACGCGCATGATCCGCAATGCCCGGTTGACGGTGCAGGACGAGATCGACAACGCATTGAGCTATTACGAGTCGACCTTCCTGTCCGAGGTGCCGGCCTTGTACGAAGGGCTGGAGGAGCGCCTGGAGGTGCCGCGCCTGCCGGTCTTCTTCAGGATGGGCCAATGGATAGGGGGCGACCGCGACGGCAATCCCAACGTGTCCGCCGCGTCGCTGCGCTATGCCTTGCAGCGCCAGTCGCGCGTCGCCTTGCGGCATTACCTGGCCGAGGTGCACGCGCTGGGCGCGGAGCTTTCGCTGTCGGAACGGCGCGTGGCCGTCAGCGATGCCTTGCGCGAGCTGGCGCTGTCCTCGGGCGACGACAGCGAGCGGCGCGCCGACGAACCCTACCGGCGCGCGCTGACCGTGATCTATGCGCGGCTGGCGGGACGCTTGCGCGCCTTGTCGGCCAACGAGAACATCCATCCGCATGAAAGCGTGGCGTGTCCTCCCTACGCGACGGTGGACGAGTTCCTGGCCGACCTGCGCGTGGTCGAGGCTTCGCTCAAGGAGAACCACGGCGCCGCGTTGGCGGCGGGACGCCTGCGCGGCCTGATACGCAAGGCCGAAGTGTTCGGCTTCCACCTGGCCACGCTGGACATGCGGCAGAGTTCCGACCAGCACGAGGCCGTGATCGCGGAGCTGCTGCGCGCGGCAGGATTGGCCGAACGCTACGAAAGCCTGGACGAGGCGGCGCGCCGCGACCTGCTGCTGCGCACCTTGGCCGATCCGCGTCCCCTGACCATTCCCGGCCATGCCTACGGCGAGCGCACGCGCGGCGAACTGGACATCTACACGGCGGCGCGCGAGGTCGTCGATGCCCATGGCGCGAACGCGCTGCGCCACTACATCATCAGCCATACCGAGGACGTGAGCGACCTGCTGGAAGTGCTGGTGCTGCTGAAGGAGGCGCGCATCCTCACGGGCGAATGGCCCGGGCAGGCGCGCACGCCGGTCATCGTGGTGCCGCTGTTCGAAACCATCGGCGACCTGCGGCGCGCGCCGGACATCATGCGCGAGTACTACGCGCTGCCCGGCATCGCCGCCATGGTGTTGCGCTCGGGCGCCGAGCAGGACGTGATGCTGGGCTATTCCGACAGCAACAAGGACGGCGGCATCCTCACCAGCCATTGGGAGCTGTACGTGGCGGAAGTGGCGCTGGCGCGCCTGTTCGCCGAGCTGTCGGCGCAATACGGCGCGCCGCTGCGCCTGCGCATGTTCCATGGCCGCGGCGGCGCGGTGGGACGCGGCGGCGGCCCCAGCTACGAGGCCATCCTGGCGCAGCCGCCCGGCACCGTGAACGCGCAGATCCGCCTGACCGAGCAGGGCGAGGTGATCGCCTCCAAGTACGCCAACCCGGAAATCGCGCGGCGCAACCTGGAGACGCTGGTCGCGGCGACCCTGGAGGCGACGCTGTTGCCGGACGCGCATCCCGCGCGCGCCGAATACCTGGCGGCGGCCCAGGCCTTGTCCGACGCCGGCATGGCCGCGTATCGCGACGTGGTCTACGGCATCGACAACTTCGCGTCGTACTTCTACGACGCGACGCCGGTGCGCGAGATCGCCGAACTCAATATCGGCTCGCGGCCGGCCGCCCGCAAGCCCGGCCGCAGGCTGGAGGATCTGCGCGCCATTCCCTGGGGCTTCGGCTGGGGCCAGAGCCGCCTGACCCTGCCCGGATGGTTCGGCCTGGGCAGCGCGGTGGACCGCTACGTGGCGGATCATCCCGACGGCGCGGAAGCGGCGTGGCGGCTCTTGCGCGAAATGCACCAGGAGTGGCCGTTCTTCCGCACGCTGGTGGCCAATATCGACATGGTGCTGGCCAAGAGCGACATGGACCTGGCCCGCAAGTACGGCACGCTGGTGGAGGACCGGGCGCTGGCCGCCAAGGTCTTCGATGCGATCTCGGCCGAATGGCATCGCACCGTGGCGGCGCTGGCCGGCATCACGGGCAGCGAGGACCGGCTCGCCGGCAACCCGGGGCTGGCGCGCTCGATGCGGCACCGCTTCCCGTACATCGATCCGCTGCATCACATACAGGTGGAACTGCTGCGGCGCTGGCGGGCGGGCGAGACGGACGAGCGCATCCAGACCGCCATCCACATCAGCATCAACGGCATCGCCGCGGCTTTGCGCAACAGCGGTTGACGGCACGGCGCGGCCCGGCGCGACGCGCGGTTCGCGCCGCGCGGCGCCGTCGCCACCGGCGCCGCTTCTTTCGCCGTTTCCCTATAACTGAACGTGCGAAACGGTATTAGACGCTCCTGATCTCCACTCCTACACTGCCTTTGCCGCATCGAGACGGCACAGGCGGAGTGGGAGGGTCATGGTTCCGCATGACCGGCAACCCCGGGGCCAGCAGGAGACGAGCGTGATACAGAAGTATTCCCTATACATCGACGGCGAGCGCGTGCCCGGCACGGGCGGCCGCATGCTGCAAAGCACCAACCCTTATACCGGCGCGGTGTGGGCGGAGGTCCCGGACGCGAGCGCGCAGGACGTGGCCGCCGCGGTCGCCGCCGCCAACCGCGCGTTCGAGCGCGAGTGGCGCCATACGCCCGGCATCAAGCGCGCCGCCTTGATGCTGAAGCTGGCGGGCCTGATCGAAAAAGACGCCGATCGCATGTCGCGCATCGAGAGCACCGACAACGGCAAGATCGTGCGCGAGACCCGGCCGCAGATGCTATGGGTGGGACGGCAACTGCGCTATTTCGCCGGCTATGCGGACAAGCTGTTCGGCCAGCAGGTTCCCGTGGACCAGCCCGACGTGCTGGATTACCTGACGCTGGAACCCTATGGCGTCGCGGCCCTGATCACCGCCTGGAATTCGCCGCTGGCGCTGCTGGCCAACAAGCTGGCGCCCGCGCTGGCGGCGGGCAATTGCGTGGTGGTCAAGCCTTCCGAACATGCGTCGGCGTCGACGCTGGAGTTCGCCGCGCTGGTGGAGGAAGCCGGCTTCCCGGCGGGCGTGTTCAACGTCGTCACCGGCGGCGCCGAGACGGGACGCGCGCTGGTGGAGGATCCCGGCGTGGCGCTGGTCAGCTTCACCGGCAGCCCGGGCGTCGGCCGCGAGATCGCGGCCATGGCCGGGCGCCGCCTGGTGCCGGTCAAGCTGGAGCTGGGCGGCAAGTCGCCCAATATCATCTTCGACGACGCGGACCTGGACCGCGCGGTCGTCGGCGCGCTGGCGGGCATCTTCGGCGCGACCGGCCAGACCTGCGTCGCCGGTTCGCGCCTGCTGGTCCAGCGCAAGGTCCTGGACGAAGTGGCGAACCGGCTGGCCGAACGCGCGCAACGCATCCGCATGGGCGACCCGCTCGATCCCGCGACGGAGATGGGCACGGTCGCCAACGAGCCGCAGTTCAGCCGCATCCTGGCGGCGATAGACAGCGCCAAGGCGGCCGGCGCGCGCCTGGTCACGGGAGGCGGCCGCGCGCGAGGCGAGGGACTGGGCGAGGGCTACTTCATCGAGCCGACCATTTTCTCCGACGTGGACAACGCCAGCCATCTGGCCCAGGAGGAGATCTTCGGCCCGGTGCTGGCCATCATTCCCTTCGACACCGAAGAGGAAGCGATACGGCTGGCCAACGACAGCCGCTACGGCCTGGCGGCCGGCTTGTGGACGCGCGATCTGTCGCGGGCCATGCGCGTGTCGCGCGCCTTGCAGGCGGGGTCGGTCTGGGTCAATACCTATCGGGCGCTGGCGGCCGGCGCGCCGTTCGGCGGCTTCAAGGAATCCGGCATCGGCCGCGAACGCGGCGAAGCGGGCCTGCGCGAATACCTGACGACACGCAACGTGATGATCGATTACTCCACCGAGGTCAGGGATCCGTTCGCGATCCGCACCTGAACGCCGGCCGAGGCCTGGACCTCGTCCTTGGCCGTGGGGCCAACCGGCATGGCCGCGAGGCCAGCCAGAATAAAAGGAGACAAACATGGGAAACGAGCCCCTGAAGGCGATTTCCCCGGGCCGGCGCGCGTGGATGCGGCGCGGCCTGGCGCTGGGCGGCGCCGCGGTGCTGGGCACGAACGTGGCCGCGCGGGCCGTGGCGGCCACAACCGCCGAGGCCTGGCCCACCGGACCGATACGCCTGGTGGTGCCCTTTCCGCCGGGCGGTTCGGTCGATACCGTGGCGCGCACCCTGGGCCCGCAATTGCAGGCGCAACTGGGGCAGCCCGTGGTGATCGAGAACCGGCCCGGCGCGAGCAGCGTGATGGGCGCCCAGCACGTCAAGCAGTCCAAGCCGGACGGCTACACCATTCTTCTGAATGCCTCGCTGCAGGTGGCCAACCCGGTGCTGCTGGCGACCGCGACCTACGATCCGCTCAAGGACTTCGTCTCGATCACCGAGATCGGCGCGCAGCCGCAACTGGTGGTGGTGCGGGCCGACGGGCCCTACAAGACCATGGCCGACCTGGTGGATGACGCTCGCAAGCATCCCCGCCACGTGACGTGGGCCATCGCCGCCTTCGGCGCGGCCGGGCACCTGGCCTGCGCCCTGGTCAACGTGCAGGCGAAGGTCGACATGCCCATCATCCCTTACAAGGGCGGCGGTCCCGCCTTGATGGACGTGATGGGCGGACACGTCTCGGCCCAGATCGAGCCCATGGCCTCGGCCTATCCGCACGTGCAGGCCGGCAAGCTGCGCGCGCTGGCGGTGACCAGCGCGCAGCGGCTGGCGTCGCTGCCGGACGTCCCCACCGTCGCCGAAAGCGGTTTTCCGGGTTTCGACATGCCGAGCTGGTACGGCCTGTGGGCGCCGGCGGGCACGCCGCGCGCCATCGTCGACAAGCTGTACGCGGAAACCGCCGAGGCGCTGAAGGCGCCGCCGGTGGCCGAAAGGCTGGCCGCGATTTCCTTCATCCCCATGGGAACGTCGCCGGAGACCTTCGCCAGATATTCGGCGAGCGAACTGGAGAAATACCGCGACCTGATCCAGAAGGCGCATATCAAGGCCGACGCCTGACACGGCGCCGGCATGGAGCAGACAACATGAGCAAATACAAGACTCTCGGATTCATCGGCCTCGGCGTCATGGGCGAACCCATGTGCAACAACCTGGTGCGCAAGTCGGGCCTGCCGGTGCATATCTTCGATATGAATGCCGATGCGGTGGCGCGCGTCGCGGCCAACGGCGGCAAGGCGGAAGACTCCGTGGCCGCCGTCGCCGCCAAGGCCGACGCCGTGTTTCTTTCGCTGCCGTCGATCGACCAGGTCGAGCCGGTGGCGCGGGCCCTGGCCGGCGGCGCGCGCAAGCCGGCCATGATCGTCGACATGAGCACCAGCGACGTGGCGCGCAGCCGCGCGCTGACCGCCGAATTGAAGGCGCAGGGCGTGGACTTTGTCGACGCGCCGGTGGCGCGCACGGCCGAGGCGGCGCAGAAGGGCACGCTGCTGATCAGCGTCGGCGGCAGCGACGCCGCGTATGAAGAACTCAAGCCACTGCTGTCCTGCATGGGATCGGACGTCCTGCACTGCGGCGATACCGGATGCGGCCAGATCGTCAAGATCCTGAACAACATGATGGTCTTCATGACGGTGAACGCGCTGTCGGAAGTGCTGACGATAGGCCGTCGCGCGGGCATGGACGGCGAGCGCCTGTTCGAGCTGCTGTCGGGCGGGTCGGCGGACAGCTTCGCGCTGCGCAATCACGGCATGAAGTCCCTGGTCAAGGACAACTTCCCGGAGAAGGTCTTCCCCATGGTCTATGCCATCAAGGACGCCGGCCTGGCGCTGTCGCTGGCGCGGGCCGGATCCTTCCAGCCGAAGATCGCCGGCTACACCTATGACCTGATGTGCCAGGCGCGCGATGCCGGCATCGTCAACCAATACCATCCGGCGATCGTGCAACTGGTGGATGGGCGCATTACGCCGAAGCAGGATGTGAAGCCATAGCTTCGCTGGGCGGTTGGGCCTCGGGCGCCAGCCGCGGCAGCACTTCGCGGGCGATCTTGAGCGTGAGGCCGGATGCGTGCTTTTCGCTCCAGATCGCTTCCATGCGCACCTGTCCGGCCGTCGGCGGCAGGTCGCGGAACAGTACGCCGGGGTAGGCGCTGGAGGCATAGGAGCGCGGCACCAGGGCGACGCCGAAACCCAGCCGCACCATCTGGAAGATCGTCAGCGGGCTGCGCGCGGCGTGCTTGAACGAGGGGCTGAAACCGGCCTCGTAGCAGCTCGCGACGATGGCGTCGAAGACCGTCGGCCCGGACTCGCGCGACAGCGCGATCATGGGCTCGTCGGCCAGGTCGGCGAGCGTGAAGTCCGCCTTGGCGGCCAGGGGGTGGCCTTGCGGCAGCACGGCCATGTAATGCTCCCGATAGATGGGCATGCGCATCAGCTTGCTGCGATCGGGGCGGATGTGCACCAGCCCCATGTCCAGTTGTCCATGGCTGACCGCCGCGATCTGGTCCTGGGACTGCATGTCGCTGACCGAGATTTCCACGCCCGGATAGGATTCCCGCACCATGGCGACGAAGGTGGGAAGGACGTGGAACAGGGCCGAGGTGGCGACGCCCAGTCTCAGCACGCCGGCGTCGCTCTGCGCGGCGCGCACCGTGGCGCTGACCGCGGTTTTCATCTGGCCCAGCAGCAGCCGGCTCTCGCGCAGGAAGACCGCGCCCGCGTCGGTCAGCCTGACTTCCCGGCGCGTGCGATGGAACAACTGCACGCCTATGTCGTCCTCCAGCAGCTTGATGTGCTGCGACAGGGGCGGCTGGGACATGTGCAGGCGCTCGGCCGCGCGGCTGAAACTCAGTTCTTCCGCAACCATGACGAAGTAGCGGAGTTGTCTCATATCCATGGGGGCGGGTCTCCCAAAGGGGACGGGCCGCCCGGACGCGGCATGCGCCGGCGTCCGGAGGCCGGGTTGCGGGCCAGGTTGTGGGCGTGCACCGCAGAATAGCCGGTTCACGGATACCGTAGCGCCTCCCGGACGCGGCGTGGCCCCCCGATGGGGCCAACCCGATGCGATGGGGCCAACCCCGCGCCGGCGATCCTACGCGGCCAGCGCCCGCGCCAGGGCGCGCACCGGCGTATCGAATTCCGCCGCCAGCAGGGTGTCGAGCACGGCCTGCGCGCGGGGCGGGGGCAGCACCAGGCCGGCATTGGCGCGGAATTTGCCCGCGATGTCGGCCAGGCTCAGGGCGCGGGCGCCGCTGCCCAGGTTCATGGGGATGTGTTGATGGAGCGTGTCGCCCTGGTCCAGTTCCACCGTCACGGCGCCCGAGAAGTATTTCGGGAACTCGGTGTCTTCCTGCCTGATGCACTCCACCTTGGACGCCAGCCGCAGGATCGCCGGATCCGCCAGGCTGGCGTCGTCGAGTTCGGACAAGGCGAATCGCCCGCGCAGCAGGCAGGCCGCCACCACGAACTGGGCGCTGAACTTGGCCTCGTAGTCGGAGCGCGGCACGCGCTTGGCGGCGGCGGGCTCCGCCACGATGGGCAGCGTGGCCTCGGGAAGTTCGCAGACGATGCGGCGCACCCGGGCGAGGTCGCCGATCCGCGCATGCAGTTGCACGCCCGCCTCGGCGCAGCCATGAATGAAGTGGCAGACGGGGTAGGGCTTGATCGAGGTGTCGAGCAGCGTCCACTCGCGGCCCAGGCCGCGGATCACCGATTCGGTGTCGACCTGGCCGGCGCGTTCCTGCATATGCGTGTCGAAGAAACCGAACCTGCCTTCATAGGGGCGGTCGGGACCGTGGAAACCCGCCTGCGCCATCTGCGCGGCGGTGATGCCGGCCAGCGCGCCCCAGCCCGGATGCATGCGCTTGGTCCAGGCGCCGTTCTCCAGGAAGACCTGCACGCCGGAGGCGGTGCTGGCGGCGATGCCCTGCGCGGCCACGATCCGGGGCACGTCCAGGCCCAGCAGCTTGGCGGCGACCAGCGCCGCGCTGAAGTGCGACACCAGCCCCGTCGCATGGAAGCCCGCATGGTGGAAGCCGCCCTTGACCGCGCGGCCCAGGCGTATGCAGGTTTCCATGCCGGCGGCGTAGGCGGCCAGCAGCTCGCCCCAGGTGGCGTCGGCGGCTTCCGCCATGGCCAGGGCCGCGGGCAGGCAGGCGACGGTCGGATGGACGATGCTGCCCGGATGCGTGTCGTCGAAGTCCAGGCCATGGATCAGGTAGCCGTTGGACAACGCGGCATCGCGCGGCTGGAGGCGTTCGGCGCCGCCGATGACGGTCGCCGCGCCGGGCGCGCCGGCGGCGCGGAAGCCGGCCAGCCCGGGCGCCGCGAAAGGAAAGTGGCGCGAAGCGTAGGCCAGGCCGATGGCGTCGACGATGTGGTGCAGGGATTTGGTCCGCACCTCTGGCGGGAGGTCGGCCGGGCGCAGCCCGTGGGCGAAGCGCGCCAGGCCGAGGGCCAGGTTTTCGGAGGGCGGGGGAAGCTGGGAAGCACTGTGCATGGCGGTCTCGGAGGCGAAGCGAAGAACGATGAGCGTATCGGGTCGTTATGGAACGGATCGTTAGGAACGTTATGGAAGGATCATGCCGCCGTGGGCGCCTGGTGCAGGCAGGCGATCGCCGCCTCGGTTCCCGGCACGCGCGGATAGCGTTCCAGCACCAGCGGGTCGTGTCCCGGTACGAAATGATCGGCGCTGTCGGCCAGTTTCAGCAATCGGGCATGACCCGCGAGCATGGCGGCCACGTCGACCACCACGGGGAAGGGCAGGCGCCGCGTCAGGTTGGCGTAGTAGTGGGCGGCGTCGGACGCCAGGATGACCCAGCCGCGCTCGGTGTGCACGCGCACCGCCTGCAGGCCGCGCGTATGGCCGCCGATGAGCAGCAGCTCGATGCCCGGCGCCAGGGTGTCGTCGCCCTCGTGGAAGACGACGCGGTCGTCGTAGACGCTGCGCACGAAATCGCAGACGTCGTCGACGGCGAAGGCGCGCCGCAGGACCGGTTCGCACATGCAGCGGCCCGTGGCGAAGGCGGCCTCGGCATCCTGCAGGTGGAAGGTGGCGTTGGGCAGCTTGTCGAGATTGCCGGCGTGGTCCCAGTGCAGATGGGTCAGCACGACCGTGCGGATCCGGGCGGGATCGATATCCAGTTGACGCAGGGCCTCGATGGGGCAGCATTCGAGCGGGCGGCCGCGCGCCTTGGAGCCGCGTTCGCCGAAGCCCGTATCGACCAGGACCACCTGGTCGCCGTGGCGGATCACCCAGACGAAGAAGTCCATGTTGACGACGCCGTCGTGCTCGTCGCCGCCGAGGATGAAGTTCTCGGGGCCGCGGCGCTGCATGGTGGCGTAGCGCAGGGCGTAGACCTCATGGCAAGGTAGATCGGAAGTGGAGGATTTCAAGATCAGGCTCCCAGGTAGGACTTGCGCACGAAATCGTCGGCGAGCAGTTGCGCGCCGGTGCCGGTTTGCATGATGGCGCCTTGTTCGAGCACGTAGGCCCGGTGCGACAGGCGCAAGGCCAGGCGGGCGTTCTGTTCGACCAGGATGATGGACAGGCCGGTGTCGCGGTTGAGGGCCTGGATGGCGTCGGCGATTTCGGCGATCACCTTGGGCGCGAGGCCCAGCGACGGCTCGTCCAGCATTAGCAGCCGCGGTTGTGCCATCAGGGCGCGGCCGATGGCGACCATCTGCTGTTCGCCGCCGGACAGCGAGCCGGCCAGTTGGCCGCGCCGTTCGGCGACGCGCGGGAACAGCGCGTAGATATGCTCCATCGTGCGCCGGCGCGCGCTGGCGCAGCGCACCGCGTGCGCGCCGACTTGCAGGTTCTCCAGCACGGTCATGCGCGGGAACAGCCGCCGTCCCTCGGGCGAAAGGGCGATTCCGCGCTGGACGCGCGCCGCAGCCGGCAGGTGGGCGATCGGTTCGCCCTGCCAGGCGAGCGTGCCGTCCGCCGGCAGCTTCAGGCCCATCAAGGCCTTGAGCGTGGACGACTTGCCGGCGCCGTTGGAGCCGACCAGCGCCACGATCTCGCCCTGGTCGACGTCGAAGGAAATGCCGTGGACGGCCTCCAGCGGGCCATAGCGCACCGCGAGCCCGCGGGCTTCAAGCATGGGCATAGTCGGGAGCTCCCAGGTAGGCTTCGATCACGGCCGGATTGGCTCGGATGTTGGCGGGCGTGTCGTCGGCGATCTTGCGCCCCTGCACCAGGACCACGATGCGCTGGCAGAGATCCATGACCAGCGCCATATGGTGTTCGACCAGCAGGATGGACAATTGCCGCTCGCGTTGCAGTTGCTTGAGCAGGCGGCCGAATTCGGCGCATTCCTCGCCGTTCAGGCCGGCGGCCGGTTCGTCCATGAGCAGGAGGTCCGGGCGGGTGGCGATGCCGACGGCCACGCCCAGTTTTTTCTGGTGACCGTAGGACAGCCCGCCGGCCATCGCGTGGCGATAGGGGCCGAGGCCGGTCAGCTCCAGCACTTCCTCGACCTCGCGCGCCATCGCCGCCAGCGCCTGGCGGCGCGCGCCGGTGGGCAGGATCTGCGTCCAGATCGAACCGGGCAGGGTGGACAGCGCGCCGCGATGGATGTTCTCGGCGACCGTGGCGCCGGGGTAGACGGCGGTGGACTGGAAGGTCCTGGCCAGCCCGTGGCGCACCACGCGGCTGGGCGCCAGGCCGGTGATGTCGCGGCCGTGCAGGCGGACCTGTCCGGCGCTGGGCCGCAGCGTGCCGCTGATCAGGTTGAAGGCGGTGCTCTTGCCGGCGCCGTTCGGGCCGATCAGGCCCACCACTTCGTCGCGGCCGACGTCGAAGCTCAGGCCCGACACCGCCTTCAGGCCGCCGAAGCTGCGGCTCAGTTCGCGTACTTCCAGCATCGCGCTCATCGTTGCGCCCTCCCGTCGCCGCGCGGCCGGAACAGGCTGGCCAGGCCCTGCGGCAGGAACCGCAGCATCAGGATCAGCGCCGCGCCGTAGAAGATATTCTGGGTTTCGACGGCGCCGCGGAACAGTTCGGGCAGCGGCGTCATGACCAGGGCGCCGATCAGCGGGCCGTACAGATAACGGCGGCCGCCCACGACCATCATGATGATGAGGGCCAGCGACAGGTGCATGCCGAAGGACTCCGGCGACACGTAGCGCAGGTAATGCGCGGTCAGCGCGCCGCCCAGTCCCGCCAGCGCGCTGCCCAGCGTGAAGGCGTAGCGCTGCGTGCCGCGCACGCTGATGCCGGTGGCTTCGGCCAGTTGCGCGTTTTCCCCCACCGCATCGATGGCATGGCCCGCCGGCGAGCGGTACAGCGTGTGCAGCAGCCAGAGGACGCCCGCCGCGCATGCCAGGGTGAGCAGGTAGAAGGTGGCCTTGTTGTCCAGCACGTGGCCCAGCAGCGCCGCGGGCGGCACGCCGGTGATGCCGTTGGCGCCGCCGGTGACGCTGTCGCCTTCGAGCAGCACCAGGCGCACGAACTCGCCGAAGGCGAAGGTCAGCAGCACGAAGTAGACGCCGGTCAGCCGCAGCATGACGGTGCCCAGCAGGTAGGCGAACAGGCCCGCCGCCAGCATGGCCGCGGCGGCGCCCAGCAGGAAGGGCTGGCCCAGGCCCATGACGACCAGCACCGAGACATAGGCGCCGATGCCGGCGAACGCGCCGTGGCAGAGGGATACCTGGCCGGCCCGCGCAAGCAGGGACAGTCCGCTGACCAGCACGACGTTGATGCAGATCTGGATGGCGAGGTGCAGGGTGAAGTCCTTGCCCAGGGCCAGCGGGAAAATCGCCAGCGCCAGCAGCGCCAGGCGCCCCGGCAGGGCCCACGGGTTGCGCCGCGCCGCGGGCGGCGCGTGGGGAACGGCGGTGGATAGCAGTATTTTTCCGTCTTGCATGTCAGGCCTCCGAACGGCCGAACAGTCCGGTCGGACGGACGATGAGCATGGCCATGACGAGTACGAAGATCAGGATTTCGGCGATGCTGTTGCTCATGAACGTGCTGGTCACGCTTTCCGCCAGGCCCAGCAGCAGGCTGGCCAGCGCGGCGCCGGGGATGCTGCCCAGCCCGCCGAGGATGACCACCACGAAGGCCTTGAGCAGGGGCGTGGCGCCGATGAAGGGAGAGACCGAGAACAGCGGCGCCATCAAGGCCCCGGCGACCGCCGCCAGGCCGACGCCGATGCCGAAGCCCAGCGGATACATGACGCGCGTGCGTATCCCCTGCGCGGCCGCGATCTCCGTATCCTGCACCACCGCGCGCAAGGCGCGGCCGTAGCGGGTATGGCCCAGGAAAAGATAGAGGACCAGCAGCACCGCCAGGGAAAAGCCGACCACATACAGCCTGGACATCGGCAGCGTCACGCCGCCCAGCGTGATGACGCCGTCGGCCACCGCCGGCATGAACTGCGAGTCCGGGCCATAGAGCATCAGGGCGCCGGCCTGCAGGATCATCGCCAGCCCGATGGTGGCGATCATGCCGTTGAGCTCGTCGTGGCGGAAGGGCTTGAGCACCACTTCCTCCACCACCCAGCCGACCGCGACGGCGAAGACGAAAGCCAGCGCCACCGCCGCGATGAAGGGCAGGTCGTATTGCGAGACCAGGATGTAGGCGGCGAACGCGCCCAGCATGTAGAACTCGCCATGGGCGAAGTTGACGATGCGCATCACGCCGAAGACGAGGGTGAAACCCACCGCCATCAGCAGGTAGAGCAGGCCGATGATCAGGCCGTTGACGAGCGCCTGCGCGAGTAGAGTGGACGTGGTCATGGCGCTCACTTCACATCGACGCACTGCTCGACGTTGCAGCGGGCGCGGACGACCTCGGCGCCGTCCTTGACCTCGGAAATGAAGAAGGGCGACTCGATCTGGTGGGCGATGCCGTACCTGGCCTTGCCGCCCCAGTTCAGCGTGCCCTGGATGCCGGGGTAGTCCTTGATCGCCTCCAGCGCGTGGCGCACCTTCTCCGAGTCGGTGACGGTGCCGGCGTCCTGCATGGCCTTGAACAGCATGTGCGTGCCGTCGTAGAAGGCCGGGCTGAAGCCGTTCATCTTCTTGTTGTATTTCTTCTGGTAGCGCTGGGCGTACTCGGCGACCGCCTCGTTGTTCGGATCGGTCAGCGAGCTCACCATCATTCCCTCGGTCGCCGCCTTGCCCGCGACCGCGACGATTTCCGGCGTGGCCGGCCCGCCGTTGCGCACGATGGGACCCTTGAATCCCAGCTCACGCGCCTGCTTGACGATCATGCCGGCGGTGGCGGGCGAGTTGCCGTCCAGCTCGATGGCGTCGATGCCGGCGGCCATCATGCGGGTCAGCAGCGGGACCATGTCGACCCGCTGGCGCTCGAAGAATTCCTTGGAGGACATCGACGATCCGGCCTTGGCGTAGGCCTGCTCCAGGTCGCGCGCGATCTGCTGGCCCGATTCGTCGTTGGGGAAGAGCGCGCCGACCTTCTTCAGCTTGAAGTGCTTCACCAGCCAGACGATGGAGGGATAGGAGGTTTCCTCGGTTGTCAGGTTGGGACGGAAGGAATAGGGCTTGTCCGGGCTGAGGGCCTTGGCGGTGAAGCCCAGCGTCATGATGATGACCTTGGCGGGCTCCGTGACGGGCTGCACGGCAAGCGCCGGCGCCGACCCCATGGGGCCGATGATGTACTTGACGCCGTCGTCGGACAACAGGCGGTTGGTGGCGGTGACGGCGTCGCTGGACTGGTATTTGTCGTCATAGGGAACGAGCTGGACCTTGTAGCGCTTGCCCGCCACCTCCAGGCCGCCCTTGGCGTTGACGTCGTCGGCGGCCAGTTCCGCGCCGTACAGCAGCGCCTGACCCCAGGCCGCGCCGGCGCCGGACAGCGTGACGACCGCGCCGATTTTCAGGGTTTCCTCGGCATGCGCGGGCATGGCCAGCAGCAGGGCGGCGGGGATCAATGCCGTGCGGATCGCTTTCATGGTTGTCTCCTTGGTTTTATTTGTCTGATCTGGTTCGGTACGCCGGGTTTGGAGCGGCGCCGCCGGCGGGCGCCGGGCTATGCCGCGATGTCCAGCGGGATTTCGATGTCGAGCAGGGGCGCGTGCTGCTGCGCGCCGTAGACGTCGGTGTCGCCGACGGCGCCGGAGGGAATCCGGCGCGGCAGCGTCGCCTTCCAGGCCAGCGCCGGCGCGTATTCGGTGAACAGGATGTCGGTTTCCGCCACGCCGTACAGCCGGGCGATCAGCGCGGCGTTGATCACGCCGGTCTCGCGCACCTGTTCGAACAGGGCCGGCTTGTCGAACATGATGTCCAGGGTGATGTGGAAAGGCCCGGCATTCTTGCTTTTGCACGCCTTGGCGATGTGCTTGAGCTTGACCATGGTGGCTCCTAGACGTCCTCGTAGCGGATGGGGAACATGCGCAGCGGATCGTCGATTTCGATGACGTGCTGCAGCATGAATTCGTAGATGGCCCCGCGTTCGATGTCCGACGGGGAAAAGGGGAAGGCCATATTCCCTTCGCGGCACATGCGGCCCGGGAAGTCGGAATGCAGCAGCGTCACGCGCGCCAGCGAGAGGGCGGCGTTGGCGATGTCCTGCGTGCGCGCGACGACTTCGGCGATGAGGGAGACCTCCGTCGGCGCGTCGTCCGGATGCGGCTCCCAGGCGCCCATGACGCCGTCGCGGCCGTACAGGCGCAGCACCAGTTGGTAGTCGTCCGGCGCGATGCCCAGGGCCTTGACCTTGGTCGCGGTCGATTCGCGGACGAAGTCCATGAAGCTGTCCAGTTGGCCGATCAGTCCGGGATCGCGCGTGGCGGCGATGGCGATGGCGCTGTAGCCGGCCTGGCGCGCGCCTTCGAGCTTGATGGTGTAGGGGCGCTCGGTCCAGCGCATGCCGGTGATGCGCACGCGGCGGTCGGTGAGCGCCTCTATGCGGCAATCGCTGGAATCGACCACGCCGCCGGGCTCGTAGCGGATGACGGGACTGGCGTTCTCGTGCAGGGCCTGCACCGCCACCGACAAGGGGGTGCAGCGCAATTCGGGGTTGAGCGGCTCGGTTTCGACGTAGTCCTCGCCCACGGTCACCATCAGGCAATCGTGCTTCTTGGGGATGGCCGCGTTGCAGGCGCATTCCAGGATCTTGCCGGCATACCAGGCGGGCGCCGGCGGAAGGCCGTGGTGCAGGGCCAGGGCGGCCCAGGGCGCCGGGTCGGTGCCGCGCCCGCCGAGGATCACCTGGGCGCCCGCGCGCAAGGCCGCCAGGTAGGGCTCGGGCCCCATCATGCCGACGACGCGCACGGCGTTGTCGAGGTCGGCGGCGCGCAGTTCGGGAGCATTGCCCAAGGGCTTGATGCGCCCGGCCTCCAACTGCTCCAGCAGGAAGCCTTTCTCCTGTTCGGCCTCGATCAGGGCCAATTTGAAGTGCAGGCCATGCTCGGCCGCGATTTCGCGGACGATGTCGGCGCAGGCGGCCAGGTGCGGCGTGCCGCCCGCGCCCCCGCAGGTGCCCACCATCATCGGAATGCCGTTGGCGATGGCGCCGCGCAGCAACAGGCCCAGGTCGCGCTTCATGGCCAGGCGCGAGTTCAGCGTCTTGCCCGAGCCGAGATAGTGCGGGCCGGGGTCGCTGCTGCCGCCGTCCACGCCTATCATGTCCGGCTTCAGGGCCAGCGCGGCTTGCAGGGAGGCTTCGGGAAACCCGTAGCCGAGGATGCCGCTGGCCGACATCATGCGCACGCTCTTGCGGGTCATGATTGCTCCTCAGGCGCGGCCGCGCCAGTCGCCGGCGCGCGGCTTCGGCACGCCCAGGTTGCCGCGCAGGGTGGTGTCGCCGTATTCCTTGCGGAACAGGCCGCGTTTTTGCAATTCCGGCACGACCAGGCGCACGATGTCTTCATAGGTGCCGGGCACCGAGGTGCCGGACAGGACGAAGCCGTCGCAGGACGTCTTGAACCATTCTTCCATCTGGTCGGCGACCTGCTTGCCGGTGCCGCAGAAGACCGGACCGTCGTTCAGCGTGCCGCGGCCCGAGGCTTCGACGAAGTCCTTGACCGAGGGATTGCGCTTGCCGCTGACCTGCACGACCTTGTCGCGCAGGCTCTGCCACGAGACGGCGGCCAGCTCCTCGTCGGTGAAAGGCTGCTCGTAGGGACGGCCGGAGAAATCGATGTTCAGCGTCTCGCCTATCATGGTCAGGCCGTCGATGGGACGCGACAGGCTGGCCACCAGGTCGCGCTGCTCGCGGGCCAGGCTTTCGGTCTCGGCGACGATGATCTTCACCTCGGCGGCTATCCTGGTGCCGTCCGGATCGCGGCCCGCGTTGGCGACGCCGTCCTTCAACGCCTGGTATTGCTTCACGCCGCTGGCCAGCGTGGGATATTTCGCGAACACCACCTCGGCCCAGCGCGCGGCGAAGGCCAGGCCGCGGCCGCTCTGTCCGGCCTGCAGGATGACGGGATGCCCCTGCTGCGAACGCGGCACGGTCAGCGGTCCGCGCGATTTGAAAAAACGGCCCTGGTGATCCAGGCGGGTCACCATGTCGGGATCGGCGAAATAGCCGCTCTCCTTGTCGGCGACGATGGCGCCTTCCTTCCACGTGTCCCAATGGCCCATCACCACTTCCATGAACTCGTCGGCGCGGTCGTAGCGCAGGTCGTGTTCCAGGTGCTCCGAGTGGCCGAAGTTGGCGGCTTCCGAGTCGTTCATCGAGGTCACGACGTTCCACGCCACGCGCCCCTTGGTCATCAGGTCCAGGCTGGCGAACAGGCGCGCGACGTGGAAGGGTTCGTAGTACGTGGTGGAGTAGGTGGCGCCCAGGCCCAGGCGCGACGTCGCCATGGCCATGGCCATCAGCACCGACGTGGGTTCCAGCTTGACGGCGCGCACGCCGTGCTTGACCGTGTCGCGATGGCTGGCGCCGTAGATGTCGGGCATCGCCAGGCGGTCGTCGAAGAAAGCCATGTCGAACTTGCCCTCTTCCAGCGTGCGGGCCACGCGCTGGTAGTATTCCGGCGACAGATAGTCGGTCATGCTTGACGGATGTCGCCAGGAGCCCACATAGTTCGTGCAGTTCTGGGCTTGCATGAATGCAACCAGGGTCATTTGTCGTTGCGGCTTGGTCATGTCGTTGCTCGTTATGAGTGCGGGTGGATGTCCGAAAACTGATAGGCAGTATTGGGTCGCACCGGGTCGAACACAATTTCCGCGCTGTGATACATTCATAACGAACATGAATAAATCTTCGGACCCGCCATCGCTGACGCGCCTGGAGCTCGCCGAACTGGAGACGTTCCTCTGGGTGGTGAGGGAAGGGAGTTTCAGCGTCGCGGCGCGCAAGCTGCACCTGTCGCAGCCGGCCGTGACCAACCGGGTCAAGCGTCTGGAAGACAAACTCCACGTCAAGCTGCTGGTGCGCACCACGCGCCGCGTCGAAACCACGCCGGACGGCGAACGCCTGCGCGACGCGGCCGAGCGCGCGGTGGCCGGGCTGCGTGATGCGCTGCGTCATTTCCAGGCGGCGTCGGACACCGAGCGCAACACGGTGACGGTGGCGGTGACGCCGATGCTGTCCGCGATGGTGATGCCGTCGTTGATCCACGCCTATACCGAGCGCTATCCCGACGTGCGCATCGTGTTGCACGACCTGCCCTATGAGCAGGTCATACGCGAGGTCGCCGAAGGACGGGCGGATCTGGCGGTGGCGGCGCTGGACGGCACGCCGCGCGGCCTGCGCTTCCAGACGCTGGCGGAGGAACCCATGCTGCTGGTGGTGCCCGCGCGCCACGCCCTGGCCGGGCAGGATGCCGTGACCATGGACATGATCCTGCCCTATCCGCTGATGATGCTGGATCGCTACAAGTCCTTGTTCAAGCGCCTCAAGGACGAATACGCGGCGCGCGGCGCGCCCTTCCATCCCGCCACCATCGCCACGCTGCCGACGCTGCTGGGCATGATAGACGCGGGCAACGGCATCACGCTGCTGCCGCGCAGCATGGCGCAGAACAATGGCCGGCGTTCGCGCGCGACGTTGACGATCTCCGACCTGGACGCCTCGCGCCGCTACGGCAGCCTGGTCGCGAGCAAGGCCGAGCTCAGCGCCGCGGCGGCGAATTTCCAGGGATACCTGCGCAAGAACTTCAGGACCACGCTGGAAGGCATCGTCTGAGCCAGGACGCGGCGCTTATTCCCGTTCGCTATAGGTGCATTCATTTCCGCAAATTGTCCCGCGGCCCGCGCGGCTCCTAGACTGTGCGCAGTCTGATCCGTGTCGGATCATCGAGGAGAGAGGCCATGCAGGTCCTGGACAATAAACCGCAGCCGTCAGCGCTGGAGCGCGTCATGGACGCATTCGATCATCGGGAATTCCGGCGCACGCTGGGTGCGTTCACCACGGGAGTCACGGTGGTGACGACCGTCGATGCCGCCGGCAAGCCCTATGGCGTGACGGCCAACTCGTTCAGTTCGGTGTCGCTCGACCCGCCGCTGATCCTGTGGAGCCAGGCGCTGACGTCGAGCAGCTATCCCGCCTTCCGCGACTGCGAGCGCTTCGTGGTCAATATCCTGGGCGATCACCAGGTGCACGTGTCGAACCAGTTCGCCAAGTCGGGCGACGACAAGTTCCAGGGCATCGCCGTGCGGACGGGGCTGGGCGGCGTGCCGGTGATCGACGACAGCGCCGCGCACCTGGAATGCCGCAAGGTGGCGGCCTATCCGGGGGGCGACCATGTGGTCTACATCGGCCAGGTCGAACGCATACACCGCAGCGCGCATCGTCCGCTCGCCTTCGGCGAAGGCCGCTACATGGTCACGTTCGCGCACGACCTGGGCGAGGCGCGCGCGACGCCGGGCAACGCCGGCATGGCGGCGCTGGAAGCGGTGCGCATGGCCGGCGCCGCCTTGGCCGAGACCTGCGAGCGCATCGGGCAGCGCACGCTGGGACTGGCGGTGTGGGGCAACCAGGGCGCGACCATCGTGCGCTGGGAACCGTCGCTCCAGCCGGTCAGCCCCTATTTGCAGACGGGCGTCGTGGTGAGCCTGACGCAGTCCGCCACCGGGCTGGCGTTCGCCGCCTTCATGCGTCCCGACGTGGTCGAGGACGCCGTGCGGCATGAACTGCGGCTGCGCGAAGCGGAGGGGCACCCCGACGAAGGGCAGTTCGCGCTGCGCCTGGCCGAGGCGCGCGAGCATGGCATGGCCAGGGCCGTGGGTTGCGCGCCGTCGCCGCGCCACAAGGTGAGGGTCAACGCCTTCAGCGTGCCGGTGTTCGACGCGCAGGGAGAGATGGTCCTCGCCCTGTCGACGACCTGCGAGGCCGAGCGGCTGGCGCCGGACTGGGACGGCGAGGTCCCGCGTATCCTGCGCGCGACGGCGCAGCGGCTGTCGGCGCGGCTGGGCCATCGCGGGCAATAAACGCGCGGGGGAGCGCGTTCAATCGCGTTCAATCGCGATCAGTCGATCTTCGCGCCGGAGAACCTGACGACTTCGCCCCATTTGGCGATGTCGTCATCGATCGCCTTGACGAACTGCGCCTGCGTCCCGCCCAGGGGCACGAAGCCCAGCGTCGTCAGCCTGTCGCGGAACGCGGGCGTCTTGAGCGCGGCGTTCATGGCCGCGTTGACCTTGTCGATCACGGCGGGGGGCGTGCCCTTGGGCGCCAGCAGGCCGAACCACGTGTCGGACAGCAGGGTGGGATAGCCCGCTTCGGCGGTGGTCGGTACGTCGGGCAGCATGTCGGAACGCTTCGGCGCCATCACGGCCAGGGCCTTGAGCTTGCCGTCCTTGACCAGCGGGGCGGCGGCGGTGACGCCGGGAAAGGCCAGTTGCAGGCGATCGCCGATGAGGTCGCTGAAGACCGCACCCGGCGAGTTATAGGGCACGTGCAGCATGGAGACGCCGGCCGTTTTCTTGTACAGCTCGCCGGAGAGGTGGTATGAACTGCCGCTGCCCGTGGAGCCGAAGTTCAGCTTGTCCGGATTCGCCTTGGCATAGGCCGTCAGGTCCTTGAGCGAGTCGATCTTCAAGGACGGCCGCACCACGATGATGTTGGGCACCGAGGCGATCTGCACGATGGGCGCGAGGTCCTTTTGCGGATCGTAGGGCTTGTTGTGATACAGCGTGTTCGCGGGCACCAGCGTGCCGGTCCAACTGAACAGCAGGGTATAGCCGTCGGGCGCGGCGCGCACCACCGACGCCGAACCGACGTTGCCGTTGGCGCCGGGACGGTTTTCGACGATGACGGATTGATGCAGGCTGTCGCCCAACTGCTCCGCCACCATGCGCGCCAGCGGATCGGAACTGCCGCCCGGCGCGGCGGGCAGGATCAGGCGTATGGGCTTGGACGGCCAGTTCTCGGCATGGGCGGCCGTCGCGGCCAGGCTGGCGCCGGCGAGCAGGCAAGCCAGCAGGTGGCGCAGCGGGCTGCGCGTCGAGGTGGAAAAGCGGGGGAACATGGTTGTCTCCGGTGTGTTTTTCTGTGAAGTTCTTCAGTGATGTTCTTCAACGAAGTTCTTCCTTCTACCTTCGGGTACTCTCCACGGCCGCACGGCGGCGCATGTTCAATAGTTCAATACGACTTCGGCATGCCCAGGACGCGCTCCGCGATATGGCTGAGGATGAGCTCCTGGCTGACGGGCGCGATGCGGGGAATCATGATTTCGCGCAGATACCGCTCGACGTGGAATTCCTTGGCGTAGCCCATGCCGCCGTGCGTGAGGATGGCGCGTTCGCAGGCGCGAAAGCCCGCTTCCGCCGCGAAGTACTTCGCCGCGTTGGCCTGCGCGCCGCATTCGCGGCCGTTGTCGTAGAGCCAGGCGGCCTGCTGCATGAGCAACTGGGCGGCCTCCAGTTCCACCCAGTTCTTCGCCAGCGGGTGCTGGATGCCCTGGTTCTGCCCGATCGGCCGGCCGAAGACCGTGCGTTCGCGCGCATAGCCGGCCGCCTTGTCCAGCGCGGCGCGTCCCACGCCGATGGCTTCCGCGGCCAGCAGCACGCGCTCTGGGTTCATGCCGTGCAGGATGTACTTGAAACCCTTGCCTTCCTCGCCGATGCGGTCCTCGATGGGGATTTCCAGGCCGTCGATGAAAAGTTCGTTGGAGTCGACACACTTGCGCCCCATCTTCTCGATCAGCTTGACGTCGACGCGGCTGCGGTCGAGGTCGGTATAGAACAGCGTCAGCCCTTGCGAGTGCTGGCCCGGCCCCAGCTCCTCCAGGGGCGTGGTGCGCGCCAGCAGCAGGATCTTGTCGGCCACCTGGGCGGTGGAGATCCAGACCTTCTGGCCATGGACGACGTATTTGTCGCCTTGCCGCACGGCGCGCGTCTTGAGCTGCGTGGTGTTCAGGCCGGCATTGGGTTCGGTGACGCCGAAGCAGGTCTTCACCTTGCCCTGCGCGATGGGCGGCAGCATGCGCTGCTTCTGTTCCTCGGTGCCGAAGACGGCCACCGGAAGCAGGCCGAAGATATTGATGTGGATGGACGAGCAGCCGCTCAGGCAGGCGCCCGATTCGGCCACGGCCTGCATGACGATGGCTGCTTCCTGCACGCCGAGGCCGGCGCCGCCATAGGCCTCCGGGATGGCGGTTCCCAGCCAGCCGGCTTCGCCCATGGCGCGGTAGAAGTCTTCCGGGAAGACGCCGTCGGCGTCGCGTTCCAGCCAGTAGCTCTCGGGGAAGCGCGTGCACAGATCGTCGACGGCCTGGCGGATGGAAAGGTGTTCGTCGCTGGGTTCGAAGTTCATGTCAGCATCCTTTCCAATGCGGGGCGCGTTTTTCGGCGAAGGCGCGCGGGCCTTCCTGGGCGTCCTCGCTCAGGTAGACCGGCTCGAAAAGCGCGTGCGCGGCGTCCAGCGCGGCCGAACGGCCCATTTCGGTGGACAGGTAGACCAGCTCGCGCGCCGCCTTGACCGTGAGCGGCGCATTGGCCGCGATGACGCGGGCCAGGGCGAGCGCGCTGTCCAGCAGTTGCGCGTGGGGCACGACCTCGTTCACGTAGCCCAGGGCGTGGGCGCGCTGGGCGCCGATGGGCTTGCCCGTCAGCAGCACTTCCATGGCGATGCGTTGCGGCAGCATGTGGATCAGCGGCGCGGCCCAGGGCATGCCGCGTCCGACCTTGGCTTCGGTGATGCCGAAGGCCGCGTGTTCGGACGCGACGCAGAGGTCGCACATCTGCGCGAACAGCCAGCCGCCGGCCAGCGCCACGCCGTTGACGGCGGCGATGGTGGGCTTGGAGACGCGCACGTTGTCGCCCAGCACGGGGAACATGTCGCGCGGCGGAATCCGCAGTTGCATGGCGGCGGCTTCCTTCAGGTCCATGCCGGCGCAGAACGCCTTGTCGCCCGCGCCGGTGAGAATGCCGACGCGCAGCGCGGGGTCCTGTTCCAGGCGCTGCCAGGCCTGCTTCAGGCCGTCGATGACGCCGCGGTTGATGGCGTTGCGTTGCGCGGGCCGGTATATGGTGATGACGGCGATGGCGCCGTCGACGACGTCGAAGACGATTTCCTCGCTGAGCCTGAGTCTGTTGTCGGGTTGCGGGTTCACAGGTCGCTCCAGGTGGCGCGCGCCGCTTGCATCAGCGATTCGCGATGTTGGGGGGCGGCGATGGCGGTAAGCGCCCTGACGCGCTCGCGCAGGCTGCATCCGCGCAGTCGGGCCACGCCGTATTCGGTGGCGATGATATCCACGTCGCTGCGGGCGGTGGTCACGGGCCCCGCCAGTTGCGCGGCGATCTTGCTTTCGCCGTTGCGGCCCGTCGCCGACAGCGCGATGATGGACACCCCGCCGGTCTGCACCGCCGCGCGCACGAAATCGACCTGGCCGCCCACGGCGCCGATGTGCTGCGCGCCGATCGCCTCGGCATTGACCTGTCCGGTCAGGTCGACTTCCAGCGCGCTGTTGATGGACACGAGGTTGCGCACCCTGGACAGCGTGGCCATGTGGTGCGTGTACCCGGTCTGGCACAGCCGGATGGCGGGATTCTCGTGCGCATGGCGATAGAGCTTCCGCGTGCCGAACAGCACGCCGGTGATGGTGACGCCGGCATCGATGCCCTTGTGCGCATTGTCGATGGCGCCGCTTTCGATGAGATCGATGACCGAATCGCCGATCATGCCGGAATGGACGCCCATGCCCCGGCGTTCGGCCAGGGAGGCCAGGATGGCCTCGGGCACCGCGCCTATGCCCAGTTGCAGGGTGGCGCGCTCCGGGATATGGGGCGCGAGATGGCTTGCGATACGCTGCTCCAGCTCGCCGAATGCGGCGGTAGGCAGCTCCAGCGGCGCGACGCCGCTTTCCACCGCCAGCGTGAAGTCCTCCGCGCGCAAGGGACGGTCGCAGTATGACCAGGGAATGGCGGGATTGATTTCCGCGATGACCACCCGCGCCCGCGCCAGCGCGGCCTGCAGATAGTCGTTGACCAGGCCGAAGCTGTATTCGCCGCGCGCGTTGGGCGGGCTGACGGACAGCAGCAGCACGTCGCAGGGAATCTGCCCGCCCGCCAGCAGGCTCGCGACGGCGGAGATGTGGCAGGGAACGGGATCGAGCGCGCCCGCGCTGGCGAGTTTGCGCAGCGTGCCGATGCCCCCTATGCCCTTGAAGCGGAGATGGTCCGTGTGTTCGGGACTGAAGGTGTGCGAGAAGCCGGTGCCCAGGAATATCCGGGCGCCGCTGTAGCGGGACCGCTGTTCCACCAGTTTCGCGGTCAGCCCCAGCGGCTCGCCCACCCCCTGGCCGAAGACGATGCCGTCGCCGGGGCGGATGTATTGCGCCAGGTCCAGGGCGTCCAGGGATATGGGCGTCTTCATGATCGCGCCGCGGCGGCCAGGATGGACTGCGAATGCTTGAGCAGCGGGCCGTCGACCATGCGGCCCTCGAAGTCGATGGTGCCTATCCCACGCGCCGTGGCGGCGTCATAGGCGGCCACCAGCCGGCGGGCATAGGCGACTTCTTCCGGCGTGGGCGAGAAGGCCGCGTTGGCCAACGCGACCTGGGCCGGCGCGACGCAGATCTTGCCTTGATAGCCCATGTCGCGGCCCGCGTTGGCGTCGGCGGTATAGAGCGCGTCGTCGCGGATGTCCAGCACGGCCTGGTCGATGGCCGGCACGCGGCCCGCATGCGCGGCCATGACGACCCAGCCGCGGGCGGTAGCCACCTCCGCGCCCGTCGGCGTGCGGCGGCCGCCTATGTCGGCGGCATAGTCTTCCGCGCCGAAGTAGACGGCCATCAGGTTGGCCGTTTCCTCGCAGATGCGCCGCGCATCGAGGACGCCGCGCACCGACTCGATGCCGCCGATCAGGCCGATGGCGCGCGGGCCGCGCGCATGGGCGATGCCGTGCTGCACGGGGAAGGCCTGCGCCGGCGTTTCCAGCTTGGGAATCACGATGGCGTCGACGTCGCATTCGAAGGCCGCTTGCAGGTCCAGCAGGTAGTGCGGCGAGTCGGGCACGTTGACCCGGATGGCCAGGCGGGATTGCAGGCCCGCCGCGCGCACTTGCGCGACGGTGTCGCGCAGGGCCGCGCGGGCCTTTGCCTTTTCCGCCTCCGGGGTGCCGTCCTCCAGGTCGATGACGCAGCAGTCGGCGCCGAAGCGCGGAAACTTGACGGCCAGTTCGGGCCGGTTGGCGGGGGCGAAGAACAGCGAACGTATCATGGAAGACTCCCTGGGGTTCGTCGGGCGCGGCCTGCGCGGTGGGTTCAGCCCGCGCGCTCAGTCCGCGCGCTCAATCCGCGGCAATGCCTGGGGCGGCGGCCGCATGCCCGGCCGCCAGCATGGCCTCCACCTCGGCGGGCGTGTAGCCGAGTTGCGCCAGCACTTCGCGCGTGTGTTCGCCCAGCCGCGGCGCATGGCGGCGCAAGGTGGCCGGCGGGTTGTTCTGCCAGCGCACGGGAATGCGCATGGTGCGGATTCTTCCTTCGCTGGGATGGTCGGTTTCGATGAAGAAGCCCGTGGCCTTCAATTGCGGATCGTCGAGGATGCTGAGCAGGTCGTGCATGGGCATGAACGGAATGTCGGCCTCTTCCAGCAGGGCCATCCATTCGGCGGTGCCTTTCTCCAGGAAGATGCGCGCCAGTTCCCCGTAGACGTGGTCGATGTTGCGCGAACGGCCGCCGTAGCTGCCGAAGCGCGGATCCTCGTCCATGAGCGCCTCGCGTCCGACGGCGCGCAGGAAGTCGCGCCACTGCTTGTCGGTGTAGATCAGCGCGCAGACATAGCCGTCGAGGGTTCGATAAGGGCGCCGTTCGGGCGACAGTTGCCGGGCGTAGCCGCCGCCGTCCAGCGGCGGTTCGTAGGTCAGGCCGCCCAGGTGGTCGCCCAGGACGAAGGCGGCCATGGTCTCGAACATGGGAACGTCGACCCGGTCGCCGCGCCCGGTGGCGTGGCGCGCCAGCAGGCTGGCGAGGATGGCGTTGACGCCGGTCAGGCCGACGATGCGGTCGGCCATGGCGGTGGGCACATAGCGCGGGATGCCGCCGGAGGCCTTGGCGATGAGATGCGGCAGCGTGGCCGCGCCCTGGATGAGGTCGTCGTAGGCCGGCCGCGCGGCGTAGGGGCCGTCCTGGTCGAAGCCGAACAGCCCGGCGTAGACGATGCGCGGATTGATCCGCGCGACGTCCTCGTAGGACAGGCCCAGGCGGGCCATGGCCTGCGGCCGGACGTTGTACATGAACACGTCGGCGTCGGCCAGCAGGCGCTTGAGCGCGGCGATGCCCTGGGGCTGCTTCAGGTCCAGCGCGACGCTGCGCTTGTTGCGGTTGGCGTTGAGATAGACCGGTCCCATGGACTCGTGGCGGGCGGGGCCGATCTGGCGCACCAGGTCCCCCTTGGGGGCCTCGATCTTGATGACGTCCGCGCCCATGTCGGCGAGGGCCTGCGAGGCGAAGGGCCCCATCAGGACGGACGTCATGTCGATGACCTTGACGTTCGCCAGGGGGCCCGTGGCGGGGGTGGACTTCGTCTCCGATTTCATTTTTATGGCCGCTATGTGTTCATAGGCAGGAACAAATCATACACATACAGGAACATGGGCGGAGAAAATAACAGCTTGGGATTTACCCTTGGATGCGGCTATCGTCTTGGGCTGCGGGGCGGCCGAGGGCGGCCGCGCGCATACATGCGATGGCGGCGGAGGGCCTGTGAGCATCAAACAAGTCGGCAATGTCCTGGATCTGCTGGAGTTCTTCGCGGCGCGGCAGCGGCCGGCCAGCCTGGCGGAGATCGCGCGCCATTTCGGTTGGCCCCGTTCCAGCACCTTCAATCTCCTGTTGACCTTGACCAATCGCGGCTTCCTGTACGAGCCGCGCGCGCGCGCCGGCTACTATCCGGCGCCGGTCTGGGCGGAACTGATCACGCAGATCGAACGCGGGCAGCCGATTCCGCACGGCATGCGCGCCTTGCTGGACCAGCTCGTGCAGGAAACGGGGGAGACCGCCGTGCTCGCGGCCGCCAGCGGCGCGCATGCGCTTTTCATCGAGACGGTGGAGTCGCCCAGTCCGGTGCGCTACGCCGCGCCGGTGGGCAAGCGGGTGCCCTTGCATGTGACGGCCACGGGACGCGCATTGCTGTCGCAGATGTCGGCGGCCGATCGCGCGGCCATCCTGGAGAAGGCCGTCTATGAGCGCCATACGGATACCACACGCGTATCCGCCGCGCAGGTGGAGGCGGAAATCGCCGCGTCGGTCGCGCGCGGCTGGTTCGAAGGCAACGCGGAGTACACGCCGGACCTGGGGGGCGTGGCCGTGCCCTTCGCCGTCGGCGAGCGGCGTTATGCCCTGCTGGTCGCCGGCCCCATGTTCCGCGTGGCGTCGCGGTTGCCGGCGTTGGCGAAACGCTTGCGCGAGCGGCTGGATGAATACCTGGCCGGGCAAGCGGCCGGAGATTGATCGCGCGCCGTTGTATGCTCGCGGTGTTTGCAGCGCCGACGTCGGGACCCCAGGGCCGGATTGTTCGAGCAACCCTCGCCGGACGGTAGTGTCCGGTTCCTACCCCAAGACGTCCCGAAATGAAGAAAACCGATCTGGAAAAGAACAAAGGCCTGAAGCTGATGGGCCAGTTGAAGAGCGCGGGCACGCCACAGCGCTTCGGCGCGGCCGCGGCGCAGACCCAGGACCGGCGCGACCGCCGGCGCCAGGATCAGGCCCAGGGCCTGGTGCCCTTTCCCGTCAAGCTGCCGCAGGCCCTGGCCGAGCAGGTGCGCGCCCTTGCGATGGCGCGCGGCACGGGCTTGAACGAAGTCACCGCGGAATTGCTGGAAGCCGCGCTCGCGGCCTTGCCGGAGAGCGCGGCCAAGTAGCGGGACCGGCGCGTTCAGCCGCGCTGCTGGAGCGAGGCGCGCAGGTCGTCGATGATTTCCGCCCACGTGCCGCCGGCGCGCTTGCGGCGCAGGCGGACGGAGGGATACCAAGGCGTGTCCTCGCGATTGAGCTGCCAGCGCCAGTCGGGCATGGCGGGCAGCAGCAGGACCGTGGGAATGCCCAAGGCGCCGGCCAGGTGAGCCGCGACGGTGTCGACGGTGATGACGCTGTCGAGATTCGCCATCAGCGCGGCGGTTTCCGAGAAATCGCGCAAGGCATCGTTGGGCAGGTGCAGGTTGTCGTGGCCCGCGACGCCGCGCCATTGCTCGATGGCGGCGAGATCGGCGGGACGGATGTCCTTCTGGACGCAGATGAAATCGCACGGCGCGTCCAGCAGCGGCGCGAGCTCGGCGAAAGAGATCGAACGGTTGCGGTCGTCCGGGTGGCCCGGATTGCCCGACCACGCCAGGCCGATGCGCGGGTGGGCGGCGCTGCTGCGCGCCGGCAGCAGCGCCGCCCATTCCTGTTTCAAGGCCTCGTCGGCGCGCAGCGGCTCGCCCAGCGGCCAGGGTTCGACGCGCTGCCTGGACAGCGCCAGCGGCAGGCTGAGCAGCGGCACGTGGCGATCGAAGGCCGGGACCGGCGCGTCGTCGCCGATGACGGTGACGCCCGGCAGGCCGGCCCGCAGCAAGGGCGCGAGCGATGCCTGCACGCGCAGGATCACGCCTCCCGCCAGCGGGATCAGCGCCGGCACATAGCGGCTGAACTGGATCGTATCGCCCAGGCCCTGCTCGGCATGCACCAGCAAGGTCTGTCCGGCCAGCGCGCCTTCGCCCAGCCAGGGCGCGCCGGCGTAGGGCATGGTCTGCACGCCGTCGCGCCAGCGCCATTCGTAATCGCGCCATCCGTGCGTGAACTGGCCCAGCAGCAGATTGGTCTGCGCGCGGTTGGTGCGCGCGCCGGCATGCTCGGGATCGATGGCCAGGGCATGCTTGAAGTGGCGCATGGCGTCGTCGAAACGATGCTGGTCGCGCGCCAGCACGCCCAGGTTGGTGTGCGCGTCCACCAGTTTCGGGTCCAGCTTGATGGCGTTTTCGTAGGCCTGGCGTTCTTCCTGCTGGCGTCCCAGCGCGCCCAGCACCACGCCGCGCATGTAATGCAGCGAGGCCGCGCGCGGCGCCAGCGCCAGCGTGCCCTCGATCATGGTCAGGGCTTCGTTGCCGCGTTGCAGGCGCAGCAGCACGTCGACGATGTTGCCGAGCAGAGCAAGGTCGTTGTTGGACAGGCGGTAGGCGGCGCGATAGCGCTCCAGCGCGGTCTCCAGCGTGCCGTTGCGCAGGTGCACGGCGCCGGCGTCGCGCAGCAAGCCCACGTCCTTGGGGCGCAGGGCGACGGCGCGTTCGAATTGGTCGGCGGCCTGCGCCAGCGCGCCGGCGCGGCTCAGCGCATAGGCCAGGGCCGAGGCCAGGTCGGCATCGTCGGGATGCGCCGCGGCGGCGGGGGAAAGCAGGTCGACGGCGGCGGCGTAGTCCCCGCCCTGGAAAGCTTGCGCGGCGCGCGCCAGGATGTCTTTGCTGTAGTCGGCCGCGGCCATGTCCGTACTTCCTTTACTTGACGAATGAATCTTTTACGAATGAATCCGATCGGCTTCCCGGGTCGGGAGCCGGCGTGCGCGCCGCCCGGCGTCTGGAGGGACGCACGGTGGCGCAGCGCTGCTTTGCGGAACCGGCCATTCTAATCCAGCCGCCCGGGCGCGCCCGGCGCGCGGGCGGTCCGCCGGCGGCGCGGCGCCTGTGCGGGCATCGCTTGCCGCGCCGCTTCGACGAAGCGCGCCAGGGGTGTGTCCGCCGCGGGCTTGCGATAGACCAGGGTCAGCGGAATCGTGAATGCCGAGGCGGCGTCCAGCGGCAGGTAGGCGACGCTTTCCCGATGCAGGGCCTGGAGCGAGCGCGGCAGCAAGGTGATGCCGCGCCCCGACGCCACCAGCGTGACCGCGGACAGCAGGCGGGGCACGTCGGCGACGACGCGCGGCGCGAAGCCGGCTCTGGCGCACGCGGCGAGCAGTTCGTCCTGCACGCCGGGGCCGTCCTCCCGGCGATAGAGGACGAAGGGTTCGGCCGCCAGGTCCGCCAGGGCCAGCGCGCCGCGCGCGCCCGCCAGGCGATGCTCGATGGGCAGGGCGGCCACCATCTCTTCCTGGTCCAGCACGAGGGCCGCCAGCGCGGGATAGCGCTTGGCGGACGCGCGCACGAAGACGGCGTCCAGGGCTTCGCCGGCTACCGCCTCCAGCAGGTCGCGCGTGGTGTTTTCCTGCGAGTCCAGGGCGATCATGGGATGGCGGGCGTGAAACGCGCGGATCAACTGCGGCACGCGCGGATGCAGCGAGGCGGAGCTGGTGTAGCCGACCGCGATGCGGCCGATCTGCCCGCGCGTCGCCTGCCGCGCCCGCACCGCGGCGCGCTCGGCACCGGCGAGCAGGGCGCGGGCCTCTTCCAGGAATACGCGGCCCGCCGTGTTCAAGCGCACGCTGCGCGGCGTGCGGTCGAAGAGCTGGACGTCCAGCTCTCGTTCCAGGTCGCGGATTTGCTGGCTCAGCGGCGGTTGCTGGATGCCCAGGCGCTCCGCCGCGCGCGTCATGTGTTCTTCTTCCGCGACGGCGATGAAATAGCGCAAATGGCGCAGTTCCATAAAGGATATGTCCAGAGTCTGCTTGTGGTAGGTTTGATATATTTTACATATTCATTCACCGATTCTAAGATGGCGGCTCCTCCCCTGAAACCCCGCAGGACTTCGCCATGAGCATCGATTTCCACTCGCAGAAGAACAAGTACACCTATGCCGGCCGCACGGCCGACGATGGCTGGGCGCGCGCCATCGGCGCGGCCGTGGATCCGCGCGGCAAGCGCGTGGCGGACGTGGGTTGCGGCGGCGGCATCTATACCCGGGCCTGGGACGACCTGGGCGCCGGGCAGGTGACGGGCGTCGATTTCTCCGAGCAGATGGTCGCCGCCGCCCGCGAAAAGGCGCAGGACCGCCCGCGTCTGTCCTTCCAGGTCGGCACGGCGCAGGCCACCGGGCTCGCGGCGGAAAGCGTGGACATCGTCTTCGAGCGCGCCCTCATCCATCACCTGCGGGACTACGACGACTGCTTCGCGGAGGCCTATCGCCTGCTCGCGCCCGGCGGCGTCCTGCTGGTCCAGGACCGCACGCCGGATGATGTGGCGATACCCGGTTCGCCGGAGCACATCCGCGGGTATTTCTTCGATTGCTTCCCGCGCCTGGGCACGGTGGAGGCCGGGCGCCGGCCCACCGACGGCAAGGTCCGCGAGGCCTTGGGGCGGGCCGGCTATACCGCGGTGGAAAGCGCGACGCTGTGGGAAACGCGCAAAACGTACGCGCGCTTCGACGACCTGGCGCAAGACCTCGCCAATCGCACGGGCCGCTCCATCCTGCACGAACTCAGCGACGAGGAATTGCAGACGCTGATCGCCTTCATCGGCGAACGCACGGGGCGCGCCGAGCCGATCCAGGAAAAAGACCGCTGGACGTTGTGGATCGCGCGTAAATAAGCCGCGCCGCGCCCCGCCTTCGTCAAGCGGCCGCCCGCTTGGGCAGCTTCCAGTTGGGCCGCGCGAAGTGGCAGGTGTAGCCGTTGGGGATGCGCTCCAGGTAGTCCTGGTGCTCGGGCTCGGCTTCCCAGAACGGGCCCGCCGGCGCCACTTCGGTCACCACCTTGCCGGGCCACAAGCCGGAGGCATCGACGTCGGCGATGGTGTCCTCGGCGACGCGCTTCTGCTCCTCGTCGGTGTAGAAGATGGCCGAACGGTAGCTGGTGCCGATGTCGTTGCCCTGCCGGTTGGGCGTGGTCGGATCGTGGATCTGGAAGAAGAATTCCAGTATCTGGCGGAAGCTGGTCCGCGCCGGATCGAAAATGATCTCGATGGCCTCGGCATGCGTGCCATGGTTGCGGTAGGTGGCGTTGTCCACGTCGCCCCCGCTATAACCCACGCGGGTACTGATCACCCCGTCGAGACGGCGGATCAGGTCCTGCATGCCCCAGAAGCAGCCGCCCGCGAGTACTGCGCGTTCCTGGCTCATTTCACGTCCTCCACCTGGTCGATATAGGCGCCGTAGCCTTCGGCTTCCATACGGTCGCGCGGAATGAAGCGCAGCGACGCCGAGTTGATGCAATAACGCAGGCCGCCGCGATCGGGCGGCCCGTCCGGAAAAACATGGCCCAGATGGCTGTCGCCATGGGTGGAGCGGACTTCCGTGCGCACCATGCCATGCGAAGTGTCGCGCAATTCGTTGATATTGGCGTTTTCGATGGGCTTGGTGAAGCTGGGCCAGCCGCAATGCGAATCGAATTTGTCCGACGAGGCGAACAGCGGCTCGCCGGAGACGATGTCCACGTACAGGCCGGCTTCCTTGTTGTCCAGATATTCCCCGGTGCCCGGATATTCGGTGCCGCTTTCCTGGGTGACGCGGTATTGCTCCGGCGTCAGCCGGGCAACGGCCTCGGGGTCTTTGCGGTAGGTCATTCTGCGCTCCTTGTCGCCTGGGGAGCCGCCTAAATGGGGGGCGGCGCGCCGAATTCAAGTGGGGACGCACTATCCGCGCGGGCGGCGGGCCGAGGCCCGCGCCGGCCGCTTCTCCCGGTCATCGGCATTAACCCGGGAAAAGGCGCGGCGCGCGGCGGATTTTGGCGTATTGTTGAATCCTTTCGACGATACGCCGAGGCGTGGCCCCTTGTCTCTCTCATCCGAGTGCGCCGTGGGGTTATCCGGCCTGTCGCCAGGCAATTATTTGCGATTATGTAATCGTGATTATTTGATTGTGATTATGTGATCGCGATTATTTGATAAGGAGACCCATCATGAGCAATGCTTCCCCCTCCACCGCGGCGCCGTCCGCGCTCGCCGCCGAACGCCGCCAGCGCGTCGCCGAGACCCTGGACGACATCCGCCAATTGCTGGCCGGCCGCCAGTTGAGCCGCGAGCTGCTGGCCGACATCAGCGCGCGCCTGGAGCGGCTGGCGCAGGCGCCCGAACTGTTCAGCAGCGCCGAGTTCCCGCCGCCGGCGGCGGGCCAGGGCGAGTCCACGCGCTACCGTTTGAATCCGGACGACGGCGACGACGATATCGCGCTGTATCTGAATTCCATCAATCCGGGCAAGACCACGGTGCCGCACAACCACACCACCTGGGCCGTGATCGTGGCCATCGCCGGCGACGAGCTGAACCGGATCTACCAGCGCACCGACGACGGCAGCAACGCGGAGTACGCCAAGCTGGCCCTGTCGCACGAACAGGTGGTGCGGCCCGGCGCGCCCATCGCCTTCCTGCCCGACGACCTGCACAGCATCCACGTCACGGGGGATGCGCCGACGCTGCATTTCCATCTCTACGGCCAGCCGCTGGAAACGCTGAGCGGCCGTATCGGCATCGAGCCGGATACGGGCCGCATCATCAACTACAACAAGTCGAAGATGACCAAGAGCGTGGCCGCCGGCGGCTGAGGCGCCGCCCGTCGCGCGCTCAGGCGATGTTCAGGGGCGCGAAGGACTTGACCAGGTCGTCCAGCCGCTTGATCTGCGTCAGGAAGGGTTCGAGCTGGTCCAGCGGCAGGGCGCTGGGGCCGTCGCATTTGGCCTGGTCCGGGTCCGGATGGGCCTCCAGGAACAGGCCGGCCAGGCCGACGGCCATGCCGGCGCGGGCCAGGTCCGCCACCTGTTCGCGCCGCCCGCCCGAGGCGGCGGCGCCGGCGGCGCGCTGCTGCAGGGCATGGGTGACGTCGAAGATGACCGGCAAACCGGCGGAGACCTTCTTCATCACGCCGAAGCCCAGCATGTCCACCACCAGGTTGTCATAGCCGAAGCAGGTGCCGCGGTCGCAGAGGATGACCTGCCGGTTGCCGGCTTCCTGGATTTTCTCGACCACGTTCTGCACCTGGCTGGGGCTGACGAACTGCGGTTTCTTGACGTTCACCACGCGGCCGGTCCTGGCCAGCGCCACGACCAGGTCGGTCTGGCGCGCCAGGAAGGCCGGCAGTTGCACGACGTCGGCGACCTCGGCCACGGGCGCGGCCTGCGCGGGTTCGTGCACGTCGGTGATGACCGGCACGCCGAACTCGGCCTTGACCGCTTCGAAGATCTTCAAGCCTTCTTCCATGCCGGGACCGCGGTAGGAATGGATGGAGGAACGGTTGGCCTTGTCGTAGGAGGCCTTGAAGACGTAGGGGATGCCCAGCTTGCGCGTGACTTTCTGGTAGTGCTCGCAGGACCGCAGGGCCAGGTCGCGCGATTCCAGGACGTTGATGCCGCCGAACAGCACGAAGGGGCGGTCGTTGCCGCAGGCGATGTCGGGCGTGATGGAAATGGTTTGTTGGGACATGGGGCGCTACCTGAAATGCGGAGATCCGGGCAGTATATCGCCGGCCGGCCCGGGTCCGGCGCCCCCGCCGCGGACGGCGCGATCAGCGTGCTTTCAGCCCGGCTCGGACACAATCGGCGCGTTGGCCCCGAGGTCTCCTGGCGCTCTGGCTCTTTCCCGGCGCGCCATCGGGAGGCCTTGTCCGCTTCCGTCCAACCGTACCGCCGGAGACCGCCCATGCAACGGCAATTGCTGATCCTCATCGAAATCAAGCAGACCTATCTATCCTTGCTGGAAGAGGCCGGTTTCCAACTGCATTTCGCCGTGACGCCCGCCGAGCGGGCGGGGGTGCCGGCAGCGCTGGCGGCGACCGTCGACGCGGTGCTGACCAATGGGTCGACCGGATTCGACGCCCATGAAATGGCGGCCATGCCGCGGCTGCGCATCGTCTGCGCCCTGGGCGCCGGCTACGAGAAGATCGACCTGGCGGTGGCCCGCGCGCGCGGCATCGCGGTTTGCAACGGGCGCGGCGCCAACGACGCCTCGGTGGCCGACCATGCCCTGGCCTTGCTGCTGGCGGCGGCGCGCGGCATCGTGCACGGCGACGAGGTGGCGCGGCAGGGCAATTGGGGCGCCAGCGCGCGCATCGAGCGGCCGACGCTGCATGGCAAGAGGCTGGGGATCCTGGGCCTCGGCACCATCGGACGGCAGATCGTGCGCCGCGCCGCCGGCGGATTCGACATGGAGATCGGTTATCACAACCGTCGTCCCGTCGCGGACGACGCCGGCGACCTGGCCTATTTCGACAGCCCGGCGGCGCTGGCGTCCTGGGCGGATTTCCTGGTGGTGGCCACGCCAGGCGGCGCCGCCACGCATCACCTGGTCGATGCGGCGGTGCTGGCCGCGCTGGGCCCGCGAGGCTTCCTGGTGAACATCGCGCGCGGCAGCGTCGTCGATACGCAGGCGCTGATCTCGGCCCTGCACGCCGGCGGCATCGCGGGCGCGGCGCTGGACGTGGTGGAGGGCGAGCCCGACGGCATGACGCCGGCGCTTTTCCAGGCCCCCAACCTGACCCTGACCCCGCACATCGCCGGCCGTTCGCCGGAGGCCATCGCCGCCACGGTCAAGCTGGCGGCGGCCAATCTGCTGGCGTGTTTCGAGGACCGGCCATTGGTCACGCCGGTGGCGGGCTGATCGCCGCGGCGCGCGCCCGCCGGCGGCGCCACAGGATGACGGCGCCCAGCGCGGCCGCCACGACGGCCAGGCCGGCGGCGGCGCTTTCCGCGGGATGGCGCCGGATCGAACGCCATGCCCGCACATAGGGGAAGCGGGCCGCGTGATCGAAGTCCGGCTCAGGGCAACTGTGCCCGAAGGTGGCGCCGAAGGGCACCAGGGCGCCTTCCTTGACGTACTTCATGTAGATGGCGCTGGCCCGGCCGGGATCGTCGTCGATGATGAAGCGCGCCGCCTGGCAGAGCGCGGCCGCGTAGGCCTGGGAGCGCGCGGGCAGCAGGCCGGCCGCGGCCACCGCGTGGTCGGCGGCGATCTCGCGGTAGTGGAAGCGCGTATAGGGCTGGGATTCCGTGGCGGCGTAGCGGCGACGTTCTTCGTCGGTGACGTAAGGGCCGGGCAGGTCGCGCGCGGCGCGCTTGGCCGGCGTGTCGGCCTGGGCGGCCTGGTCCTGGCCGCCGCCGTGCGAACCGTCGTCCGCGCCCACGGCCCCGCGTCCCGCGCCGTAGGTATAGCTGCCGTCGTACACGGCGTAGTCGGGATCCTGTTCATAGCCCAGCAGGTCCATGCCCTGCCGGCGCGCGATCAGCGCGGCGCGATACCACGCGCGCGCCCGGGTAATGTCGCGCCAGGCGTCATGCGCTTCGGCCAGCGCGGCGTCGTAGTCGGCCGCGGCCTGGCGCGCGCGGCGCGGCGTGACCACCAACTGGTTGTCGACCCAACTCACGTTCATGAAGCGGGCGTCGTCGTCGGGCGGGAAATACGCCAGGGCCTGCTGGCGCTGGCCTTCGCGCATGAGGCGGCGCGCCAGCAGCAGGCGCAGGCGATCGGCCACGGTGACCGGGTGCTGGTAGAGCCAGTCGCTGCGCGCGGCCGCGTCCATCGTTTTCAGGTCGACGGCGGGCGCCGGCGTGGCGGGAGCGTGGGCGTCCACATAGTTGCGCAATTCGCCGGTGGTCAGGACCCGTTCCGCCACGTAGGCCAGGTCGTTCCAGTACTCGCCCATGAGCGGCCCGTCTTCCTGCAGGCTGCCGGGCTGGGCCGCCGTGGAGGCCTGGTAGAGCTGGTCCAGCGCCTCGACATACTGGCCGCGCGCCAGCGACAGCACGCCTTGTTCGCCGCGCAGGCGGGCGCGGCCGGCGGCTTCCACGCTGCCGTCGTTGCGCGGGAAGGCCTGCACCGCGCGGGCATAGGCCTGCGCCGCGGCGGCGGTGTCGCCGCGCCGGGTGGCGAGCTTGGCGCGCACCCACCACGCCAGGGGCGTCTGCAGGCGGTCGGCGAGCTGCCCGGCCAGGTCGTAGCGGCCCACGCGATAGGCCAGCGCGGCGACGCGGTCGGCGCCCTGCAGGCGCGCCGGGTCCAGCGTGGCCAGCGCCGCGGTCAATGCGGTCAGCGCCGGATTGGGCGTGATGCGTTTGTCGTCCCAGGCCGCGTCGGCCAGGCCTTGCTGGCCAGTGATGTCGAAGGCGGCGAAGGTGTCGTAGGCGCTGTCGGCCTTGCCGTCGACGATGTCGCCGAGGCGGGCGAGCGCATAGGCGACCAGCAGGCGCTGCGCCAGGGGATCGTCGATCAGGCCTTGCGCGCGCGCCGGTTTCTCCAGGGCCCAGTCGGCCAGGGTGCGCAGCGATTGCAGGGCGCTGTCGGAACCCTGCGCCGCCTGCTCGGCATAAAGATGGATGGCGCGCTTCATGTCGGCCGGCGCGATGGCGTCGGCGCACGGGGCGTCGGCGCTGATGTCCGCATAGCCGCAGGTGCCGTCCGGGCTCGTCAGGTAGAGCAGGGCCTGCTGGCCATAGCTCGTCACGGCCAGGCCCTGGCTGTCGTCGGCGCCCGCGCGGGCCAGTTCGCGCACCCGTTCGTAGGCGCGGGCGACGTCCTCGCGCCAGGCCTGTTCCGCCGCCTGCTCGGTGAGCGGATGGCCGGAAGGGGAGCGCTTGCCGGCAAGGTAGTCCGCGTTGCCGGATGCGGCCGCGACGTCCGCTGCCTCCGCTGCGTTCTTCGTGCCCGTTGTGCCTGCCGCATTCGCCGCGGAGGCCCCGGCCGCCGGCTGTCCGGCGTCGGCCATGACGTAGCCCTGCGCCTTCAGCTCCGCCAGCATGTAGGCCGCCCAGACGGCGCGCGGCGCGCCGGTTTGCGCCGGCAGGTCGAGCACCGCCTGGAAGCGGCGCGCCGCGCGCCTGGCCACGACGTTCGGGTCCTTGCCGGGATCCTTGCTCGTCTCGTCGACGTCCGCGTGGGACAAGCGATAGTCCACCGCGCCGGCGGTGTACAGCCGCAGGGCGGGCGGCAGGCCCGCGCCCGCGGCATAGGCGGCGTCGCCGTCCGCGGCCTGGCGCAAGGCCTTGAGCCGTTCGCGGACGTCCGCGCCCAGCGTCTTGTCGGCATCGTCGGGCGTGCCTCGTTGCGGCGGGTCGTCGTAATAACCCTCCCGCACCAGGAAGTTGTCCGCCTTATCGGCCAGGTGGGTCGCCTCGTAGGCGAAGGAGTTGGCGGGCGTGGCGCTCAGGGTGGCGCCGCGGTCGTCCAGCAGTTGCGGCGGGAAGTCCGGCCCGCAGGCGATGACCAGCGAGCCCCCGGCGAGGACGGCCAGCAGCAACGCCAGGCCCAGCGGGCGGCGCCCGCGTTCAAGGTTGGAGAGTGAGACGGGGGTTTGCATCGTTGCAGCGTAGCCAGCCGATGTTGCGTTGAAAGTGAGCGCGCAGCAGTCCGTCGTGGATGCTGCGCAGGTAGAACCCTTGGCCGTCGCGCTCCAGCGCATAGCCGTTGATCCCGTCGGCCGCGGCGCAGTCGCCGGCGATGCGAACGATGCCGGGCAGGGGCGCATCGCTGTTGCCGCGGTTGACCAGCAGCAGGTCGCGCGTGGCGCCCGTGCCGGCCAGGGCCGGCGCGAGCCCGGTCTGCAGCGGCTCGCCCGTCAGCACCGCGCGCCAGGTGGCCAGGCTCCAGGCGCGCTGGTCCTGGTCGGTGGGCAGGCGGAACCAGACGAGGCCGGCCAGGCCGGCCGGCGGCCGCTGCCGCAGTCGGGCGCTGAAATCCGCCAGCACGGCGGGCTGGGCCACCAGTTCGGCGTCGCGCGGCGTCGGCGCCAGGGCCGGGCGCTCGCTTTCGACGGCGACGATGCGGCCCGCGTCGTCCCAGGCGACGCGCGTGCCGTAGCTCGGCAAGGCCAGGCGCCAGGGCCGCCGGGTGCGGCGCGCATAGTCGCCGGCCCAGGCCGCCGCGCGCCGCGGGTTGAACAGGCCCAGCGCGGGATCGAGCACGGCATGCACTTGCAGGACGGAGCTGTCCGGCACCGCCAGCAGGGCGTCGAGATCGGGGCTTTGCAGCCAGGTGGGCAGGGCGGTGATGGACAAGGGCAGGTCGAGCGCGGCGCGCAGGCGGCGCAGCAGCGCGGCATAGGCGGGCAGGCGCGCGGTCGCGCAGTCGTAGTCGATTTCGACGCCGCCGACGCGCACGCCGGCGGCGCGCCAGGCCGTCAGCCGTTCGCGCAGCCGGGCCTCGATGGCGTCCGCGTCCAGCCGGTCCGCGCGGCCGTCCAGCCGCAGCACGAGGACGACGGGGTCGCGCAGCGCGGCCAGCGCCGCGTAGTCGGGGGCGGTGTCGGCCCAGCGGCCGGCGGCGTCCATTTCCGCGCCCAGCACGTGCCACGTCGCGACGATGTCGTCATTCGCGCGCAGCGCCCGCGCGAGCGGCGGCGTCCAGGCGCGTTGCCAGACGTAGGCGTCGTTGGGCAGGGGCGTCGCATCGCCTTGGCAGGCGGCCAGCAGCGGGACGAGCAGCAGCAAGGCGCATAGCTGGTAAAGACGCGGCATGGTGCGGAAAGGGGAAGGCCGGGTGCAGCGAGCGGGAAATTCTATCCCGCGATGCCCCCCGCCTGCCAGCACCGGGCTCAGCCCTTGAGCATCAGGTCCATGTTCTGCACCGCCGCGCCCGAGGCGCCCTTGCCCAGGTTGTCGAGCAGGGCCACCAGGTTGACCTGGCCCTGGCCGGGCGTGCCGAACACGAACAGCTTCATCGTGTCCTTGCCGGCCAGTTCGACGGCGTTGACGCGGTCCAGCTTCTGGCTCTCCGCCAGCGGCACCACGGTGACGATGTCCTGGCCCGCGTAGTGCGCGGTCAGGCAGGCATGGATGCTTTCCAGCGTCGCGCCGGCGGCCAGTTGCTCCAGCACCAGCGGCACCTGGACGATCATGCCCTGCGCGAACCTGCCCACCGACGGCGCGAAGATGGGCGCGCGCGGCAGCAGGCCATGGATCTTCATTTCCGGCACGTGCTTGTGCTTGAGCGGCAGGCCGTAGAGGAAGTGCGGGGAATCGATGGCGTCCGGATGGCCGGGGTCTTCCATCTGCGCGATCAGTTGCTTGCCGCCGCCGGTATAGCCGGACACGGCGTTGACCGTCACCGGATAGGCGTCCGGGATGATGCCGGCCGCGCGCAGCGGGCGGATCAGGGCGATGGCGCCGGTGGGGTAGCAGCCGGGGTTGGCCACGTAGCGGGCGCCGGCGATCCTGGCGCCCTGGGCCTTGTCCAGTTCGGCGAAGCCGTAGGCCCAGTCGGGATCCACGCGGTAGGCGGTGGAGGTGTCGATGATCCGCACCTTGTCGTTGCCGGCCAGCATCGCCACGGCTTCGCGCGAGGCGGCATCGGGCAGGCAGAGGATGGCGACGTCGGCGCTGTTCAGCAGGTCCTCGCGCATGGCGGGGTTGCGGCGCTCGGCTTCCGGGATGGACAGAAGCTCCACGTCACGGCGGCCGGCCATGCGGGTGCGGATCTGCAGTCCCGTGGTGCCATGTTCGCCATCGATGAAGATCTTCGGTGCCATATCGCTACGCTCTCTGAGGTGGGGGGGTGAAACGGAAAAAAATGCGGAAGCTCTATTTATACCGTCTCCACGTTGACGGTGTGCGGTCGAGTGGGCCGCGTGGTCCATTTTTTTTCCGCAAGGCAGCATGACGCCGCAAATCGTCTCAATTTGCAGACAGCGAAGGCCGTCCCCGGACCGGTGGCGGGGCCGGTCGCCCGCCCCGTGGCCCCGCCGCCTCCGTCTAGCCGCTGTTAGATTTCTTACACATTTCTTTATAGATGCGTGTTCTTTATAGGGACGCATCGATGGACCGCAGGCTAGAATCGCCGCATTCCAGCACGCTCCGGGGGGAGGGGATGGCCAGCATCTACGATCTGAAACCCAGGTTCCAGCAATTGCTGGATTGGCCCACGCGCAAGCTCCATGGCGCGGGCGTGACCGCGAATCAGGTCACCATGACGGCGGCCCTGGCCTCGCTGGCGCTGGGCGCCGGGCTGGCCTGGCTGCTGGCGCGCCAGGCCGGCGGCGGCGCGCCGGTGGGACTGGCGTGGCTGGCCCTGCCGGTGTTCCTGTTCCTCCGCATGGCGCTCAATGCCATCGACGGCATGCTGGCGCGCCGCTATCACATGCAGAGCGCCCTGGGCGCGCTGCTCAACGAGGCCGGGGACGTGGTGTCCGACGCCGCCTTGTACCTGCCCTTCGCACTGCTGCCCGGGGTGGCCGGCGGCTGGGTGGTCACCCTGGTGCTGCTGGCCGCGCTCAGCGAAATGGTGGGCGTGCTGGGCCAGACCGTGGGCGGCGGCCGCCGCTACGACGGTCCGCTGGGCAAGAGCGACCGCGCTTTCCTGTTCGGCCTGATCGGCCTGTTGCTTGGCCTGGGCGTGCCCTACCTGGCGTGGTTCACGCCGGTCATGGCCCTGGCCAACGCGCTGCTGGCGGTGACCATCTGGAACCGCGGCCGCCAGGCCCTGCGCGCGGCCGCCGCGGAGGGCCGGCCATGAACGCCTTGTTTCCCTACGGATTCTTCCCGGCCAGCCAACTGCCGCTCTATTACGCATTCGGCGGCGTGCTGGTCCTGCTGGTCATCGCCAGCGTGGTCTCGCTGTCCCTGAAGCGCGCGCGGCCGGCGAAGAACTACACCGAGCTGCGCCAGCGCGTGCGCACGTGGTGGTGGATCGCGGGGATCTTCGCCCTGGCGCTGTGCATGCATCCCAAGGGCGCCATCGTCCTGATGGCCGTGGTCAGCTTCCTCGCCTTCAAGGAATACCTGTCGCTGCTGACCACGCGGCGGGCGGACCACGTGGTGCTGCTGTGGGCCTACCTGGCGATTCCCCTGCAATACTGGTGGGTCTGGCTGGACTGGTACGGCATGTTCATCATCTTCATCCCGGTCTATCTGTTCCTGTTCCTGCCCATGCGGATGGTGATGGTGGGCGAGACGCGCGGCTTCCTGCATTCGGCCGGGACGCTGCATTGGGGCATGATGACCACGGTGTTCAGCCTCAGCCACATCGCCTTCCTGGTCAACCTGCCCGACCTGCACGGGCCGCGCCCGCTGACCGGTGGCATGTACGTGTTCTACCTGCTGCTGCTGACCCAGTTGAACGACGTGACGCAATACATCTGGGGCAAGTGCATCGGCCGCCACAAGGTGATTCCCAAGGTCAGCCCCAACAAGACGGTGGAGGGGCTGCTGGGCGGCGTCCTGACCACCACGCTGCTGGCCTGGCTGCTGGCGCCGTGGTTCACGCCCTTCACGCCGCTGGAGGCGGTGCTGGTGGGCCTGTTGATCGGGCTGGGGGGCTTCATCGGCGACGTGGTGATGTCGGCGGTCAAGCGCGACATCGGCGTCAAGGACGCCAGCAGCATGCTGCCGGGCCATGGCGGCATCCTCGATCGCCTCGATTCGCTGACCTATACCGCGCCCTTGTTCTTCCACGTGCTGTATTTCCTGCATTACTGAACCGGCTTGAATTGAACCGGCTTGAACTGAACTGGATTGGACGGATCGGGAACGATGACGCGCTGGCAACGATTCCTGCGCATGGCTTTCGCCGCGGTGGTGGCGCGCCCCGTCGTGCGCCTGTGGCTGGGCGTGAACGTGCGGCATCGCGAACGGCTGCCGCTGCGCGGGCCGGCCATCGTGGCGGCCAATCACAATAGCCACCTGGACATCTGCACCCTGCTGTCGCTGTATCCGCTGGCGCGGGTGCCGGACGTGCAGCCGGCGGCCGCGGCCGACTATTTCATGAAGGGCGGTCCGCTGACCTGGATCGCGCGCAATCTGGTGGGCATCGTGCCGGTCGTGCGCAGCGGTATGAAATCCGCCAACGGCGAGCGCCGCGATCCGCTGGAAGGCTGCTACGAAGCCCTGGCGCGCGGCGCCATCCTCGTGATCTTCCCCGAAGGCACGCGCGGCGAGCCGGAGCGCCTGCAGGCGCTGAAGTCCGGCATCGCGCATCTCGCGCGGCGCTTTCCCGGGGCGCCGGTGGTGCCCCTGTACATGCATGGCCTGGGCAAGTCCATGCCCAAGGGGTCTTTCATTCCCTTGCCGGTCTTCGTCGACATCTTCATCGGCCGCGCCTTGTCCTGGCGCGACGATGGGGGCGAGGACAAGGCCGTCTTCATGCAGACGCTCAGCGACTGCTTCGCCAGCCTCAGGCTGAAAGCCCGTCCCACGCGCGAGGATGCGCAGGAGGACGTCGACCAGGAGAACGCATGACCGTTCGCGCCCTTACGGAACACACTTTCGCCAGCCATGACGGCGCGGCGCTGTTCTATCGCCATTGGTCGCCTGCCGCGCCCGTTGCGTCCGCCGCGCCCGGCGCATCCTCCACGTCCACCCCGCCGCGCGCGGTCGTGCTGTTCCATCGCGGCCACGAGCACGGTGGGCGCATGATGCACGTGGCCGACGAGCTGGACCTGCCGGATCATCACGTCTTCGCCTGGGATGCGCGCGGCCTGGGGCGCTCGCCGGGAGAGCGCGGCTATGCGGAGAACTTCGGCGTGCTGGTGCAGGACGTCGATGCCTTCATCCGGCATATTTCCCAGGAGTACAGGATCGCGGTCGAGGACATTTCGGTGGTCGCGCAGAGCGTGGGCGCGGTGGTGGTGGCGACCTGGGTGCACGATTACGCGCCGGCCATCCGCTGCATGGTGCTGGCCTCGCCCGCCTTCGACGTCAAGCTGTACGTGCCGCTGGCGCGGCCGGGCCTGGCCTTGATGCAGAAGGTCAGGGGCAAGTTCTTCGTCAATTCGTACGTCAAGGCGCGCTACCTGACGCACGACCCGGAGCGCATCACGTCCTACATGGCCGATCCGCTCATCACGCGCCCGATCGCCGTCAACATCCTGCTGGGCCTGTATGAAGCGGCCGACCGCGTGGTCGCCGACGCCGCGGCCATCCACACGCCCACGCAGGTGCTGGTCTCCGGCGCGGACTGGGTGGTGCGCCACAAGCCGCAGTTCGATTTCCTCGAACGGCTGTCCTCGCCCATCAAGGAATCGCAGGTCTTTCCCGGCTTCTTCCATGACACGCTGGGCGAGCGGGACCGGCATCTGCCCATCGCCGCCGCGCGCGACTTCATCCTGCGCTGCGAAGCCGCGCCGCCGGCCTTGCGCGAGGCTCGCGCCGCCTTGCTGGCGGCCGACCGGGCCGGGCCGACGCGGCGCGAGTTCGACGCCTTGCAGGTGCCGCCGGACAGCCTGGCGGCGCGCGCCTGGTGGGCGTTGGGCCGCCTGGGCATCCAGGCGGGGGCCGCGCTGTCGGAGGGCATGCGGCTGGGGGTGGACACCGGCTTCGATTCGGGCTCCACGCTGGACTACGTCTATCGCGACCAGCCCGCCGGCCGCGGTCCGCTGGCCTGGCTGGGCCGCTACGCCGACAAGGCCTATCTGGACAGCATAGGATGGCGCGGCATCCGCGTGCGCAAGGCCAATCTGCTGACCTTGATCAATCGCGCGGTGGACCGCCTGACGGCGGCGGGCACGCCGGTGCGCGTGGTCGACATCGCCGCGGGCCACGGCCGCTATGTGCTGGAGGCGCTGGCCGCGCGCAAGGGCGAGGTGGAGCGCATCCTGCTGCGCGACTACAGCCCCTTGAACGTGGAGGGCGGCGGCCGCCTGATCGAGACGCTGGGCCTGGCGGACGTGGCCCGCTTCGAACAGGGCGACGCCTTCGACCAGGCCAGCCTGGCCGCGTTGGCGCCGGCCCCGACGCTGGCGGTGGTTTCCGGCCTGTATGAACTGTTCCCGCGCAACGACGGCATCCAGGCCTCGCTGGCGGGGCTGACCAGCGCCATGGCCTCGGGCGCGGTGCTGCTGTACACCAACCAGCCCTGGCATCCGCAACTGGAGATGATCGCCCGGACGCTGACCAGCCATCGGGCCGACATGCCGTGGATCATGCGCCGCCGCACCCAGGCGGAGATGGACGCCCTGGTGGCGGCGGCGGGCTTCCGCAAGCTCGAGCAGTTGAGCGATCCCTGGGGCATTTTCACCGTTTCGATGGCGGTGCGAGATGACGCCGCCTGAACGGACGGGCGTTGGCGCGGATGCGCCGGCGCGTGGCGGGCCGGGCGAGCCGGGGCTCGCCGTCGCGGCGGGGAACATGCGGGCCGGCGGCGGCGCCTCGTCCGACGGGAGGCCGACCTTGCAGGCGGCGCTGTGGCTGGTCTTCCTGGGGCCGCTGTTCTTCATCAGCTACGGCTACGCCAATCATTACAGCAGCGGGCTGCCGCGGGTCGGCAGCTTCGTCTACGGCTGGGAGCGCGACCTGCCTTTCTGGCCGTGGACCATCCTGCCCTACATGTCCATCGACCTGTTCTACGCGATCTCGCTATTCGTCTGCGCCAGCCGGGCGGAATTGCGCACGCATGCGGCGCGGCTGCTCGCGGCCACGCTGGTGTCGGTCGCCTGCTTCCTGGTGTTTCCGCTGCGTTTTTCCTTTTCGCGGCCGCCGACCAGCGGATTCAACGGCTGGCTGTTCGACCTGTTGACGGGCTTCGACCTGCCTTTCAACCAGGCGCCTTCGCTGCACATCAGCCTGCTGATGATCCTGTGGACCTGCTATGCGCGGCACGTGCGCGGGGCATGGCGCTGGCTGCTGCACGGCTGGTTCACGCTGATCGGGATTTCCGTCTTGACCACGTACCAGCATCATTTCATCGACGTCTGGACGGGGGCGGCGGTGGGCGTGCTGTGTCTTTACCTGCTGCCCGGCGAGCCCTGGACCTTGCGCTTCGCGCGGCGGGCGGCAGGAGTGGGGGCCGGCGCCGCCGCTACGGCAACCGCTACCGCCGATGCCGGCGACGGGGAGGACTGGCGCCGGCGCCGCAGGCTGGCGCATCGTTATGCGCAGGGCTGCGTGGTCTTCCTGCTGCTTGCGGTGGCGGCGGCGCGCGTGGACTGGGTGACGGCGTCGCTGCTGCTTTGCTGGCCGGCGTTTTCGCTGGCCATGGTGGCCTTGGCCTACTACGGCCAGGGCGAGCGGGTCTTCCAGAAGCAGGCCGGCCGGATGCGCGTGGCCGCGCAATGGGCCCTGGCGCCTTATCTGCTGGCGGCATGGGTGTCTTCCCGTCTCTATACCTTGCGCGTGGCCCCGCAGGTCGAGGTCTATCCCGGCGTGTGGATGGGCCGCGCGCCCTCGGCCCGCGACCTGCGCCGCGGCGGCTTCACCGCCATCGTCGATCTCGCCGCGGAATTTCCCGCGCGGCGGGCGGCCCGCCGCCTGGATTACACGCAGGTGTCGATGCTGGACCTCGTCATGCCGAGCGACGAGCAATTGCGCGCGGCCGCGGCGGCAATCGCGGCGGCATACGGACGCGGGCAGCAGCGAGACGGCGGCGCCGGCGCGACGAGCGCGGACGAGGCAGCGGGCCCGCAACGCCTGCTGGTCCATTGCGCGCTGGGCTATTCGCGCAGCGCGCTGGCCATCGCCGCCTGGCGCGCAACGCAGGGCGACGACCCGGCCGCGGTCCTCGAACATCTGCGTGCCCATCGCGCCATCGTCGTCGCGCCTTCCTGGCTGCGCCTCTTGCGCGATAGCCAAGTCTGGCTGGATAGCCGGGAGCCACAGGGTAGCCAAGCTCCGGCGGACGGCCAGGGACGGCGGCCTGGCGCCGACCCGCGCCCTGTCGATGACAGACAACCAGCAAGGGAAACACCGAGATGACGTCTTCCCATCCGCTTCCCGACGACGATGCCTTGCGGCACCCGGATACCGGGCGCGTCTTGCTGGCGATGCTGGCGCAAGGCCGGCATGCGGCCCGGTGGTCTTTGCTGCTGACCGTCGCGGCGGTCGTCTTGCTGGCCGTGGGGGTATTGCATGAAAAAAACGCCGCCGATTGGACCGCCGCGTGGCGCAATCCACCGGCCGCGGCGCTTTGGCTGAGCCTGCTGGCGGGCGTGGCGCAGCGCTACTACGCCCTGCGCGTTGCGTTGGACGCCAGTCTGTTCGCCCAGTTGTATGCCCGTCCCACGGTCGATGACCACGATCTGCTCAGGCTGGACAACGGCCTTGCCCTCCTGGGCGGGCGGAAGGAGGGTGCGCCGGGCGGCGCCCCCCGCGGCCTGCGTTCGCGCTGGACCGGGGCCCTGCGCCTGCTGCGGCGGCAATTGGCATGCTGCGCGCTGCAGGCGTTGTGCCTGTTGGGCGCGGGCGTGTTGGCCTGGATATCCTGACACTGGCCTGGCGCCTCGGCATTGGCCTCGGTGCTTTGGCATTGGCGCGGGCGCCTTGAACTTGGCCTCGGCGTGAGATCTCCCTCGGCGCCGGCCCTCAGCGCCCTCAACGCCCTCAACGCCCTCAACGCCCCCGCCACCCCGCCGGGTCCTTTTCCCTTTCATCGGGCTGGGACCCCGTGGCCGTGCCCATGTTCAGCAGGGGCGGCTGGGCTTCGCGGGCGCGCAGGCTGGCCTGGCGCAGCATGACCGGCGGCCGGTAGGGCGGGCGCACGTCGATGATGCGCGGCGGCGTGATCGTCCCTTGGTAAGGCTTACTCGCGGATTGAGCGGCGGATTTCGCCCGGGCATGGGCGGCGCGGGAGCGCGGCGTCGCGTAGGCGGCGCCCAGCGCGTCGTTGCCGTTGTCGTCGTCGCCGATGCGGTGCACCAGCACTGTGGTCGCGCGCGCCAGCCGCGCATGGGTCTCGATCATGGCCGCGCCGGGGGCGGTAAGGGCGTGGTCGAGAGCGGGCCGTTGCTCGAGGCCGTGAGTTGCCTTGTCCATCATGATGCGCTCCTTGGATGGGGAAAAGGGTGCTTGCCGGCGACGCCTACGCAAGATGCGTTCCTTGCCCGCTTCCCTGCTTCTTTTGCGTGCGCATCATGCAGCGCCCGGCCGCCCGGCGGAAGCATACGGATGAGGTAGGGCATCCATCCGGAATAAGCACGATTCCTCGATCGTTCAGGCGGCAGCCGCCCGCGCCTCCGGACCCTCCGCCGGCCTTCCCATGCGTCGCCGCCCCCGATCGCATTACAATCTGCTGACTTATTTCCGGGCCCGAGCATGAGCGTCAAGACCGCCTTACGAGTCATAGAAATCATCGAGGTCTTCGCGCGCGAAAGGCGGCCCTTGTCCCTGTCCGAGCTGGCGCGCCTGCTGGAGGTGCCGGTCTCCAGTTGCCTGGCCCTCATCCGCACGCTCAACGAGCTGGGCTATCTCTACGAAGTGGGGCGGCGCAACGGCTATTACCCGACCAGCCGCCTGCTGGCCAAGGCGCAGCAGATTTCCAAGGCCGACCCGGTGCTGGAGCGTGTCTACCCCAGCCTGGCCGAATTGCGCGACGCCACCCAGGAAACCGTGGTCTTCGCCAAGCTGTCGACCGATCACCGCGTGGTCTACCTGGAGGTGCTGGCCTCGCCGCATACCATCCGCTACGTCGCCGCGGCGGGCGAATTCCGGCCGGTGCACGCGAATTCCCTGGGCAAGGCCTTGCTGTCGCTGATGCCGGCCGACGAGCGCCGGGCCTTGCTGGCGAAGGCGCCGCTGGAGCGCTTCAACGAGCGCACCCTGGTCGATATCGACGCCATCGAGGCCGAGCTGGCGCTGTCGCGCGAGCGCGGCTGGTTCCGCAACCTGAGCGAATCGATAGACGAGGTGGGCGCGGTGGCGTGGCCGCTGACCCTGGGCGGCGAACGCTATGCGATTTCCGTGGGCGCGCCGGTGTACCGCATCGAGCCCAACCAGGCCGCGTACGCCAGCATCATCCGCGCCGCCTGCGCGGCGCTGGAGCGGCACGGGTAGCCGCGGCGCCCGTTCAGCCGGCCTTGCCGTCCAGCGTGGCCTGGGTGTCGAGCATGGCCTGGATCGCCGCGTCCGAATATCCCGCTTCGCGCAGGATTTCCAGGCTTTGTTCGCCCAGCCTCGGCGCATGGCGGCGCAAGGACGTCGGCGTGCCCGCATAGCGGCCCAGGGGCGCCGTGGTGCGCAGCCGGCCTTCGGTGGGATGGTCGACGCGGCGCACGAAATCCACCGCCTTCAGGTGCGGGTCCTCGATCAGGTCCTCGATGGTGTACAGCCGGGACGCCGGGATGTCCGCCTCGGCGAACAGGCGCAGCCATTCCTCCGTGTCGCGCTGCTCGATGACGCCGGCCAGCCAGGCATAGACCTCGCTGATGTGCGCGGCGCGGGCGCCGTGCGTGACGAAGCGCGGGTCCTGCTTCATCTCCGGCCGCCCCACGGCGTCGAAGAAATTGCGCCAGTGCTTGTCGTTGTAGACCAGCAGGCAGATGTGGCCGTCCTTGGTCGCATAGGGCTTGCGGTGCGGCGCCAGCAGGCGCGCGTAGCCCGTCTCGCCCATGGGCGGATCGAAGGTCCAGCCGCCCAGGTGATCGCCCAGCGTCATGTGGGCCATGCCCTCGAACATGGGAATTTCCAGGCTCTGTCCGTGGCCGTGGGCGCGGGCGTGCAGCACGCCGGCCAGCAGGGCGATCGCCATCTGCAGGCCGACGGCGCGGTCGGCCAGGGTGAGCGGCGCGTAGCGCGGTTCGCCGCCGCTCTGGCGGCGGCTCAGGTCGGCGATGCCGGTCTGGCCCTGGATCAGGTCGTCGTAGGCGGGACGGCCGGCATAGGGCCCGGCCTCGCTGAAGCCATAGGCGCCGGCGTACACGATGCGCGGATTGCGCGCGGCGAAGGCGGCGTAGTCCAGGCCCAGGCGCTGCATGGCCTGGGGCCGGATGTTGTACAGGACAGCGTCGCAGTTTTCGGCCAGTTTCAGGCAGGCTTCGCGCGCGGCCGGCTGCTTCAGGTCCAGCACCACCGAGCGCTTGTTGCGGTTCAGGTGCAGGTAGAGGTGCCCCATGCCGGGATTGCGCATGGGGCCCACGGCGCGCATGTTGTCGCCCGCCGGCGATTCGACCTTGATGACGTCGGCGCCCAGGTCCGCCAGGACCTGCGTGGCGTAGGGACCCATGACGACGGCGCTGAGATCCAGGATGCGCACGCCGTGCAAGGGGCCGGTGGCCGCCCCCTTGCCGCCGGCCCGCGATGCCGGCGCCGTGCCGCCGTCCGCGGCGGAAAGGGAGGATGCGTGTGGCGCCATGCGCGGCGCGGCGGGTGAAGCTGAGGTCATTCCGGTGCGATTCCTGCGTCCTTGATCATCTTGCCCCACAGGTCGCGTTGCTGCGACACGAAGGCGGCGAATTCCTCGGGCGTGCCGCTGAAGGCGTCGAAGCCGAGGTCGGCGAAGCGTTTGCGGGTGGCGGGATCCTTGACGATCTTGTTCATCGCCGCGTTCAACTGATCCACGACGTCCTTGGGCATGCCGGCGGGGCCGAGCAGGCCGTTCCAGGAGTTGATGTCGAAGTTCTGGATGCCGGCGTCCTCCATGGAGGGGATGTCGGGCACCACGTTGCTGCGCGCGGCCGTGGACACGGCCAGCGCGCGCAGCTTGCCGGACTGCACGAAGGCCAGGCTGGAGGCCACGTCGGTGAACATCATGTCGACCTGGCCGCTCATCACGTCCGTCATGGCCTGCGGCGTGCCCTTGTAGGGCACGTGCAGGAGCTTGATGCCGGCGCGGTCGGCGAAGGTGGCGCCGGCCACGATGCCGGTGCTGTTGCCGCTGGCGTAGGTCATCTTGCCGGGATGCTGCTTGGCGTAGGCCACGAGTTCCTGCACCGACTTGACCGGCAGCTTGGGATTGACCACCAGGATGAAGGGCAGGTTGCCGCCGCGCGCGATCGGCGTGAAGTCCTTCACCGGATCGTAGGGCACGTTCTTGTTCAGGAAGGGCGCCGCCGAGTGCGAGGTGTTGGTGGTGATGAACAGCGTGTAGCCGTCCGGCTTGGCGCGCGCCACGTAGTTGGCGCCGATGGTGGCGTTGCCGCCCGGCTTGTTTTCCACGATGACCTGGCCGCCGAGGATTTCGCCGAGCTGCTGGGCGAAGATGCGGCCCACGGCGTCGGTGCCCGAACCGGCGGGGAAGGGCACGACCACGGTGATGGGGTGATCCGGGTACTTGGCGAAAGCGGGGGCGCTGGCGAGGGCGGCGCCGGCCAGCAGGCCGGCCACGCTATGACGCAGCCAGACGCTGGCGCGGGGCATGAAACGCATGATGTTTGTCTCCGTGGATGTTTTTGTGGACTTCGTCGTTTGCGGGTATTGCCGGATATCGTGGAAGGGTCGGCCGTTCGGAGGCCCTTCGTGCAGGGGGGCGCTCCGGCGCGCGCTGTCGTGCCCCTTGCCTTGGGACGCCGCGGTCTCAGCGGATCACGCGATCCGGCCGTTCTTCGTAGGGCGGCGTGTAGATCACCAGCAGGCGGGCGGGCTCGTCGCTGGTGACGGTGAATTTGTGCGGCAGCTCGGGCGGGAAATAACAGCAATCGCCGGCCACCATGTCGGCCACCTCGCCGTTCATCTCGGCGCGGGCGGTGCCGGAGAGCAGATAACAGACCTGCTCGATGCCGGGATGGGCGTGCGGCAGCGCGCCCTGGTTCTTCTCGATGACGCCCAACAGCACTTCCACCCCCTTGGAGCCCACGGTATCGGGGCCGATGAGGCGGCGGTTGGTGGTGCCCACATGATTGGCGGGGTGGTAGCCCGGAACGTCGGCCTCGCGGACCAGCCAACTGGGGGTCTTGGACATGCATGTCTCCTTTCGCATTTGTGAAAATGTTTTTACTACCAGGAAAAGAGGGCGTCAATGGTCGTTTGCCCGCTGCCCGGTGGAGGGGGAGGAGGACTTAGCATGGTCGAAGCAGGCGCCCGCCGGCGTGGCGTCATCGGCGGCATGGCGCCACGCCTGCGCCATGCCGGTTATGCGGGAAAAGGAGGATGTTTGCGCGGAAGGCGCGCCCGGCAATCGGGCCATCGGCCGGGACGGCGCGGGCGACGGCCGCCCATGCGCCGCCGCGGGCGTCAGGCGGGCGCTCGGGCCGCGCCCCGGGGGACGGTGGTGGTGCCGGCGCGGGCGGGCGCCAGCGCCAGGCGGACGTGCTCCAGGGCCAGTTCCGGATTGGCGTGGCCGCACATGAAGATATCCAGCGCGGCGTAGCCGTGTTCGGGCCAGGTGTGGATGGTGATGTGGGATTCGCTGAGCAGGACGACGCCGGTCACGCCCGCGCCGCCGCCGAAATGATGGAAGTGCGTGCCCAGCACCCGCGCGCCCGCCGCGCGGGCCGCCCCGGCGAGCAGTTCGCCCAGGCCGTGCGGATCGCGCAGCAGCGCCGGCGCGACGCCGTGCAGGTCGGCCAGCACATGGCGGCCCAGCGGCGGCACGTGGCCGGTCGGCTGGACAAGTCCGGCCGGCGACACGGATGCGGCGGCCGGCACGGATGCGGCCGGCGACACGAGCCCGGCTGGCGGGACGGATATCGTCGCCGATTCAGGCGCGGGACCCCCCGTATCCACGGACACCATCTCCGGCGCCGGTCGCGCGCACGCCTTCATTTATGCGATCCGCTGGACGAATAGCCGGACCGTCCGGACGATCCGCCGCCCCAACTGCTGGTGCCGCTGGACGAATACTTGCCGACGCTGCTGTTCGAGATGGTCACGCCGCCGACGACGATGATGGCGTAGATGATGTAGAGCACGCGCCACATGGATCATTTATCCCGGAACATGTTTTGGATCCAGATCGGCAGCCACAGGCACAGGCCGCCGATGATGGGCGCCAGCAGATGGCCGTCCTCCAGCTCGTCGGCATTGAAGAACAGCATGGCCACGCTGGCGAATATGGCGATGCTGGCCAGGCTGTTCGGCTTCTCGCTGCTTTCTTCCTTGACGGCGGCCAGTTGGGGAAGGTTGAACCAGCGTCCGACCTGCGCCGTGCCGACCCGTTCGGAGGCGGACCAGCCCAGTTCGGCGTCGGTCGTTTCGCGCGTCAGCTTGGCCTGCCCCAGCCCGTAGTCCGTGATGTGCGTGACGTCGCCCACCTTCACGCGCCAGTTGAAGGCGCCCAGCGCCATCCTGACCTTGGAATCGTAGTCGTACAGTTTTTTGAAGCGCTTGCCGTTGAAGGCATAGCTCGCGTCCGAGGCGGCCTCCGGCCAGCGGTCGCAAACGCGCACCTTGTCCCAGCCCTCGTCGCTTTCCACCAGCCACAGGAAGCCCTGCTTCGGGCTGTACAGCAGGTACTCGATCCACCGCGACGTTTCCTCGGGATCGGGATCCTCGCACTGCATCAGGCCGATCAGCGTGTAGGCCGCGCCGTCGATGGTGGCCTTCGCGCCCAGCGCCAGCGTGGTGCGGACGGAGGCGACCTTCTTCTGCTTGGCCAGCACCTCGGCGGTGTCGCCTGAGCAGTCGACCTGCGCGCGGCAGTTCGGGCAGATGACCTGCGTGGCGACCGCCGCGGCGAAGGAGATGGGCGCGCCGCAGTTGGGGCACGCGAGCGCCTTGATCTTGCCGACGTAGTTGCCGGCGCTTTCCTCGACCAGGTGTTCCGCGCGCAGGGACGCGCGCTGCATGTCGTCCAGGGAATAGGCCTTGCCCTGGTAGACCTGGGGCAGGGGCGTATCCGAATAATCCAGCGTGAGGAATGCGTCGCCCGCGCGGAAGTCCGCGACCACGGCTTCCCAGCCGTCCTCGCCCACGGCGAAGGGCAGTTCGCCCTGGCCCGACACCGCGCGGCAGCGCCGGATGTCGGAGGCGGTGTAGACCTTGCCGTCCAGGTTCAGCGGGCTGCCGGGCGCGAGGTCGTCGAAGGCCGGCAAGACCGGGTCCGTGTCCTTGGGCGGGCGCGTGCGCGTGACCGCGTACTGGCCGGAGGCGTCGGACAGCCAGCCGTCCGTGCCGTCCTCGAACCACACGTACCATTCATTCCAGAAGCCGGCGTCGTAGCGCAATTGCAGGCGCCCGACGACGTCGAAGCGCTTGCCTTCGTACTTGCCGGTGCTGGTGACCTGGATCGGCGAATAATCTTCCAGCACCTCGGCCATTTCGCCGATGCGCCTGACCGAATCCGCGTCTTTCAGCAGCGTGCTGCGGCAGGCGCCGCACACCGCCATGACCGAGGCCGCCGACTTGAATTCGACGGGCGCGCCGCACTGGGGACACAGGATGCGTTGCATGGGCCGCCGTCAGCCACCCGTGAGCCGCTTGAGGATTTCCGCCTTGGCGGCGTCGTAATCCTGCTGCGTGATGAGGTTCTGGTCCAGCATGCCCTTGAGCTGCTGCAGGCGTTGGGCGGGATCGCCGCCGCCGGCCGCGGCGCCAGAAGCCGCCCCCGCCCCCGCCGCCGCGCCGGCGCCCGCGGCCGCCGCGTTCTGCGCCTGCTGCCCTTGTCCCGCCAGCCCGCCCAGGCCGGCCGCCATGGTCTGGCCCAGCGCGGCGCCCGCCGCCAGGCCGGCGCCCACGCCGGCGATGCCGCCCTGGTTCTGCGCGGCCAGGGGAATCGAACTGGCGGTCTGGTACTGCGTGTATTTGTTCAGGTCGCCGCTCATGCCGATGGCGATGCGGGTGTCCAGCGCCTTCTGCAATTCTTCCGGCAGCGAGACGTTCTCCACCGTGAAGTTGTCCAGCTTGACGCCGTAGCGCTCGAACACGGGCCCCAGCGCGGCGGCGATGCTCTGCGACATCAGCCCCTGGTTGGCGGCCATGTCGATGAAAGGCACCGACGAACTGCCCAGCGTGCTGCTCATGGTGGCGACCACCATGTTGCGCAACTGTTCTTCGAGGTCGTCCACCGTGTAGGTGTCGCGCGTGCCGCTGATCTCGCGGTAGAACAGGCCGGGATCGGCGATGCGGTAGGAGTAGATGCCGAAGGCGCGCACCCGCACCATGCCGAACTCGCTGTCGCGTATCGTCACCGGCTGCGCGGTGCCCCAGCGGCGGCCCAGTTGCAGGCGCGTGCTGAAGAACACCACGTCCGACTTGAAGGGCGACTCGAACAGCTTGTCCCAGTTCTTCAGGTAGGTCAGGACCGGCAGCGTCTGCGTGGTCAGCTTGTACATCCCCGGCCCGAAGACGTCGGCGACCTTGCCTTCGTTGATGAAGACGGCCATCTGCGATTCGCGCACGGTCAGGCTGGCGCCGTACTGGATTTCGAAATCCTGCATGGGATAGCGCCAGGCGAGGACGCCGTCCGCATCCTCGTTCCACTGGAGGATGTCGATGAACTGCTTGCGTATGAATGAACCGAGGCTCATGGCGGCTCCCGAATCGTAGGGGTCAGGTAAGGCAGGCGGCGTTGATGATGCCGACGGACAATGAAATGCCGCCCAGCAGGCCGCCCATCGCGACGTTGTTTTCCTGGATGGCCTGGTTCATGCCGCGTATGACGCGCGCGGCGATGGCGTAGGCGACGATCTGGGTCACCATCGCGCCGGCGGCCCACGCCAGGAACATGCCGTAGCTGGCATGGGTGGCGATGCTGGAATACAGGGTGAGGCTGAAGCCGACCAGCGAGCCGCAGTAGGACAGCGCGGCGGCGCCCTTGCCGGCGCGGATCAACGCCATCTCGTCGAAGGTGGTGACGTGGGAATAGATGACGGCGAACAGGCCGAGCAGCGCCAGGGCGGACACCAGGTAGATGAGATAGGCGTAAGCCGGCGTCGTAAGCATGGGAGGCGTTCCAGTGTTTGTAAACAGGGACGGTTCGCGGGGATGGTCCGATATACTGCCAGCATTTTTCGCCTTTCGGAAGCACCATGCGGGATCGCGCGCTGATACTTTCTGTATTGATTGTTGCATCGTGTGGCCTGGGCTACGAGTTGATCAGCAGCGCCCTGGCCAGTTATCTCCTGGGCGATTCGATTCTCCAGTTTTCCACCGTCATCGGTTGTTACCTATTCGCCATGGGCGTGGGATCGTGGTTCTCGCGCTACGTGGCCGACGACAAGGTGCTCGACCGCTTCATCGACGTCGAGCTGCTGGTGGGCCTGGTGGGCGGCGTCTCGGCCGCCGTGCTGTTCCTCGTCTTCGCCTGGGTCGCGGCGCCGTTTCGCGCGGCGCTCTATGTGTGCGTGTTCCTGATCGGCCTGCTGGTGGGCATGGAAATCCCGCTGGTGATGCGCATCTTCAACCAGCAGCGCACCGAGTTCCGGGAACTGGTCAGCAAGGTGCTGGCCTTCGACTACCTCGGCGCGCTGGCCGTGTCGCTGGTGTTCCCGCTGCTGCTCGCGCCCTATCTGGGCCTGCTGCGCACGGGTTTCCTGTTCGGCATCCTCAACGCCAGCGTCTCCCTGTGGACGGCATGGCTGTTTCGCGAGCACATGGCCAAGGCCGCCGACAAGGTCTGGCGCGCCACGCTGGTGATCGGCCTGCTGGCGGTCGGCTTCGGCCTGTCGGGCCAGATGACGGGCTGGGCCGAGCGCGGCCTGTACGGCGACCAGGTCATCCACGCGGAAACCACGCCCTACCAGCGCCTGGTGGTGACGCGCTGGCATGACGACCTGCGCCTGCATATCAACGGCAACCTGCAATTCTCCTCGCGCGACGAGCATCGCTATCATGAAGCGCTGATCCATCCCGGCCTGGACGCCGTGCCCTGGGCGCGCAACGTCCTGGTGCTGGGCGGCGGCGACGGGCTGGCGCTGCGCGAAATCCTCAAGCACCGGAATATCGAGCACGTCACGCTGGTCGACCTGGATCCGGCGATGACCCGGCTTTTCTCGACCTCCGAGCCGCTGGTCGAGCTGAACCAGGGCTCGCTGAAGAATCCGCGCGTGACGGTGATCAACGCCGACGCCGGGGCATGGCTGGAATCGAACGCCAACGTCTACGACTTCATCGTGGTGGATTTTCCCGACCCCACCAATTTCGGGCTGGGCCGGCTGTATTCCACGCCCATCTTCCGGCTGATGGCGCGCCACCTGTCGGAGAACGGCTACATGGTCGTGCAATCGACTTCGCCGTATTTCGCGCCGCATTCGTTCTGGAGCATCAATGCGACGCTGAAGGAAGCGGGCCTGCACACCTGGCCGTACCACTGCTACGTGCCGTCCTTCGGCGATTGGGGCTTCATCCTCACCGGCAAGCGCGCCGACTACACGCCGCCGGAACGCGTGTCCGTGCCCACGCGCTACCTGGACGGTCCCACGATGAAGGAGCTGTTCCACTTCCCGGTCGACATGCCGGCGCTGGACATGCCGCCGAACCGGCTCAACGAGCAATCGCTGGTGCGCTACTTCGACGAAGACTGGCGCAAGGTCATACGCTGATGCGGCGGCGCACCTTCCTGCTCGGTTCGGCGGTGGGCGCCGCGGCCCTGGGGACCGCCGCGCGCCTGGCCATCCGCGAGACCACGCCGGCGATCGACTATCCCGGCATGCGTGAAGGGCACTGGCTGCGCGACGGCGGCGCGCTGCCGGCCCCCAACGGGGAACAGCGCGCGGCGGTGGCGGTGCTGGGCGCCGGGGTGGCGGGGCTGGCCTGCGCCTGGCAACTGGCGCGGCGCGGCCATCGCGATTTCGTCGTGCTGGCGGGGCCGGAGTTCGGCGGCAACGCCTCGGGCGGCGGGGCGGGGGACCTGGCCTATCCGCGCGGCGCGCATTACCTGCCGCTGCCGTCGCGCGCCAGCACGCACGTGCGCGAGATGCTGGCCGAGTTCGGCGTCATCCTGGACGGCGCGCAGAGCGATCGCCCCTATATGGACGAGGCCGTCGTCGTGCACGGCCTGGACGAAAGGCTGCTGCGCGAGGGACGCTGGGAGGATGCGCTGGCGCCCCCGGGCGCCACGCCGGAGGAACAGGCCCAGCACGATGCCTTCTTCCGCTACGTCGACGGCCTGCGCGACGCCGTGGGCAAGGATGGCCGCAAGCTCTTCTGCATTCCCATCGCGATGTCCTCCCAGGACGCGGAATGGCGCGCGCTGGACCGGCTGACCTTCAAGCAATGGCTGCTGGACCGCGGCTATGTCTCGCCCGCGCTGCATTGGTACCTGAACTACTGCTGCCGCGACGACTACGGCGCCCCGCATGACCGCGTGTCGGCCTGGGCCGGGCTGCATTATTTCTGTTCCCGCGACGGCCATGCCAGCAATGCGCCGGACGGCGCCGTGCTGACCTGGCCCGAGGGGCTGGCGCGCATGGTGGCCTACCTGCGCGCGTCGATCACGCGCCATCTGGGGCATGAGAAGTGGCTGCTGTCCGGCACGGCCATGCGCGTGGCGGAGCGGGGCGAGGGCGTGGAGATCCTGGTGGCCGACGGCTTCGGCAATGGGCCGCCGGCGACGCGCACGCTGCGCGCCGGCCGCGTGGTCTGCGCGATGCCGCTGTTCGTCGCCGCCCACGTCGTGCAGGGCCTGGCGGGCTACGGCTACGACCATGCCGTGCACCAGTCGCCGCACGCGCCGTGGCTGGTGTCGAACTTCACCCTGGAAGGCTTTCCGCGCGAACTGGCGGGCGCGCCGCTGGCGTGGGACAACGTGGTCTATGACGGGCCCGGCCTGGGCTACGTGGTCTCCACCCACCAGTTGATACGGGTGGCGCCGCCGCCGCGCACCGTGTTCACCGCCTATCAGGCGGTCAGCACGGACACGCCCGACCAGGCCCGCCGCTGGCTGGCCGCCGCCGACGCGCGGGCGCTGCGCGACCAGGCCGCCGTCGATCTGCTGGCGGCCTACGACGATGAATTCTGGCGCCGTGCCACCCGCCTGGACATCACGGTGCGCGGCCACGCCATGGCGACGCCGGCGCCGGGTTATTTAAGCAATCCCGGGCTGGCCGCCCTGCGCGAAGTCGACGGCCGCGTGCTGTTCGCCCACTCGGACCTGTCGGGGTATTCGGTCTTCGAGGAAGCCTCGTGGTGGGGCGTGCGCGCGGCGGCGCGCATCCTGGGCGAAGCCTAGGGCTGCCAGCCCTGCGCCTGGCTCAGGCGCCGCAAGCCGGTCGGCGAATGGCCGGTCCAGCGCTGCACCGCGCGCTGCAAGGTGCGCGCATTGGTGTAGCCGCATTCCGCGGCGATCTGCTGCACGCTGCGCGACGATTGCGCCAGCAGCGTCAAGGCCCGGGCGCGTCTTTCTTCTTCCAGCAGCCTGGCATAGGTCAGGCCCTGTTCCTCCAGCCGCCGACGCAAGGTGCGTTCGCTGGTGTGCAGGCTGGCCGCGATGGCGCCCAGCGACAGGGGATAGGCCAGGTCGCGGCGGATGGCCTGCGCCACCATGGCATGCAGCGCCGAAGGCACGGGCCGCCGGCCTTCCCGGCTCTCCCGCGCCGCCAGGTCGCGCCGCACCTGCGCCAGCACCACCGGGTCCGCGCTGCGCACGGCATAGGGCTCGCGCGGGAAGTGCAGGCGGTTCTGCGCCGCCCCGAAGCGCACCGGGCAGCGGAACACGTTCTCGTAGGCGGCGCCGTAAGGCGGCCGCTCGCTGGCCAGTTCGACCATGCGCGGATTGAAGAGGTCGCCCACCACCTGGCGGCAGACCTGCACGAAGGCGGCGAAGAAATGATCGACCACGAAGCCGCCGATTTCGCGGTCGCCGAAATGGGCGTGCGCCCCCAGGCACCAGGCCTGCGGCAGTTCCTCGCCGTGCATGAACAGCAGGCGGCCGTGGTCGTGCTGGTGTTCGACGGCGAAATCCAGCAGCTCGCGCGAATGGCCGCAACTCATGAAACCCAGGGCGACCAGCCCCCAGGACACCGGGTTGACCGCGGCTCCCAGTTCCAGGCCCAGCGCCGGACGGCCCAGCGCCGGACGGCCCAGCAGGCGCAGCCCGCGCCGCACGACATGGGCGTATTGATGGTCCGAGACGCGGTAGTCGGGGTCGAACAGGTCTTCCGGCTGGAAACCGGCGCCCTCGCACAGCAGCGCCGGATCGTGCCCGCCGCGCAGGGCCTCGGCCGCCAGTTGGCGCAAGGTCACTGGCGGGATTTCGGCGGATTCCGTGCCGGGAAGGCCGGGGGACAGCAGCGCGCGGCGTATGGGGAAGGGCATCGAAAAACAGCGTGGAATAAGCAGCGCGTAACAAACAAGAACGAAAAATAGCCAGAACCGACGTTTTATATGTCAGTAAATGTGTCCCTTAATGTAAAACTAACACGGTTGGCCGCCAAAGTGCCCATGATTGGCCGATCTGACCATATTGATGGGATGCCTGACTGCCGTTGTCCAGGTTGTCCGCAAGGTTTTTTTCCTGCGGGACGGCCCAGGCGACAACGCTCCACTGGGCCGGCCGGCGGTTTCCGCGCCGGCGTGTGTCGGAGCGTTGATGGATAGACCTGTCGAGGATCCGCCGTCGCAGCGGGGGAAGCCGGCAAAGGTTCAAGGGCTGATCGATGAATTGGGTACGGCATTTTTGGAAACGCGGGATCGCGACGTTCCTGGGTCTGGCGGGAGGCGTGGCCACCGCGGCCTTTTCCGCCTGGTCCACCTGGGGTTGCGCCGTCGGAGCCGTGCTGGCCGCCCTGGGCATCGCGGCGGCCTGGCGCGGCCGCGTCGAGGACGCCGATGACGGCGCCGTGCAGCGCCACCTGGCCAGCCTGGAAAGCTTCGGCGCGGACGTGGCGCCCGTGTGGGCGCGCCAGATCGAATCGTCCCGCGGCCAGATGGAAGACGCGGTCACGGCGCTGAGCATGCGGTTCGGTGAGATATCCGTGCGCCTGGACCAGACGCTAAGGCTCTCCATGGACAACGGCGGCAGCGGCGACCGCTCGGCCGCCGCCGTCTCCGCGCGCAGCCGGCAACAACTGGACGGCGTGCTGCAACTGCTGCGCGACGGCATGCAGACCAAGGCCGACATGCTGGCCAAGGTCCATGGCCTGCAAGGCTTCGTCGACGAACTCCAGGGCATGGTCCAGGCCATCGCCATGGTCACCCAGCAGACCAATCTGCTGGCCATCAACGCCACCATCGAGGCGGCCCATGCGGGCAGCCTGGGCCGCGGCTTCGCCACGGTCGCGCAGGAAGTCCGGGCGCTGTCCAAGCAGTCCGGCGAGACCGGCGCCCGCATCGCGGAAAAAATCGAATTGATCGGCGCGGCCATCCTGCAGACCTGCACCGCCGCCGAGCAGACCACCCGCCGCGAGCAGGAAGCGATCGCCGCTTCCGAAACCGCCATCCAGCAAGTGCTCGAAGGCTTCCAGGCCTTCGCCGACGGCCTGACGGACACCGCCGACCGGTTGCGCGAAGAGAGCCAGGGCATCCAGACCGAGGTCAACGAAGCGCTGGTGCAACTGCAGTTCCAGGACCGGGTCAGCCAGGTCATGGCGCACGTCGTGACCAATATCGAACGCCTGCCGGGCGTCTTGCGGGACCACCGCCGCGAATGCGAGGACGCCGGCGAACTGGTGCCGCTGGCCGCCGACGGCCTGCTCCAGGAACTGGAAAAGACCTACGCCATGGCGGGCGAACGCGAATTGCACCGCGGCGCCGCCGCCCAGCCTGCGCCCGCGGGCGACGACATCACTTTCTTCTGAGGACGCAGCATGCCCAAGACCATACTTATCGTCGACGACTCGGCCTCGGTGCGCCAGGTGGTGGGCATCGCCTTGCGCGGCGCCGGCTATGACGTCATCGAGGGCCGCGACGGCCAGGACGCGCTGGCCAAGCTCACCGGCCAGAAGGTCCACCTGATCATCAGCGACGTCAACATGCCGAACATGGACGGCATCACGTTTCTCAAGAGCGTGAAGCAGTTGCCGGCCTATCGTTTTACGCCGGTCATCATGCTCACCACCGAAAGCCAGGAAGAGAAGAAGCGCGAAGGCCAGCAGGCCGGCGCCAAGGCCTGGGTGGTCAAGCCCTTCCAGCCGGCCCAGTTGCTGGGCGCCGTGGAAAAACTGGTGCTGCCGTAATGGACGCGCAAACGCTGCGCCTGGACGGCGAGCTCACCATCTATACGGCGCAGGAAGTGCGCCAGCGCCTGTCGCAGGCCCTGGCGCCCGACGCGGCGCCGGCGCCGCTGTGCGTCGACCTGGGCGGCGTCACCGAGCTCGACACCGCCGGCGTGCAGTTGCTGCTGGCGGCGCGCGCCCTGGCCCACGCGCGGCAGCGTGAATTGCGGTTGGGCGGATTGGCCGCGCCGCTGCGCGAGGTCGTCGCCCTGCTCGGCCTGGACGGCGTGCTGACGCAGGCGGTGGCCTGCGACCACGACACCGATAGCGGGCTGGCCGCGGCGGCACAGCCCACGGAGTGAGACATGGATCTGGATCAGGCCCTGCAAACCTTCATCACCGAAAGCCGCGAGCTGCTGGCGGAAATGGAGGAAGCCCTGCTGACGGTGCAGGATGAGGCCGACCGCGGCCCCGCGATCAACGCGATTTTCCGCGCCGCCCACACCATCAAGGGATCGGCCGGGCTGTTCGGCATCGACGCCATCGTGGAGTTCACGCACGACGTCGAGAGCGTGCTGGACCGGGTGCGCGAAGGCGCCCTGGCCATCGACGCCGACATGGTGGCGCTGATGCTGGGATGCAACGACTACATCGGCCGCCTCGTCGACGGCGTCGCCGGCGACCGGCGGCAGGACGAGGACGAAGCCGAGTTGCGGGCCGAGGGCGCGATGCTGGGCGAGCGGCTGGTGGCTTATCTGCGCGGCGGGAATGGTGCGAATGGTGCGAACGGCATGAACGGCGCCGCCGCTTCGGGCGCGGCCGGCGGTTTCGCCGTGGCGACGGTCGACGCGCTGGCTGCGTCCAGCGCCGCGGGCGATGCCGACGATGCCGGCGCGGTCGGTCCCCATGCCGACCACTGGCACATCTCCCTGCGTTTCCACGAGGGCGTGCTGCGCAACGGCATGGATCCCTTGTCCTTCCTCCGCTACCTGCAGCGGCTCGGCCGCATCACCGGCGTGGCCTGCCAGACGGGGCGCCTGCCCGCCCTGGACGACATGGACCCGGAGGCCTGCTACCTGGGCTTCGAGATCGGCCTGGACAGCCCGGCCGACAAGGCCACCATCGAAGGCACCTTCGAATTCGTCATCGACGATTGCAGCATCCGCATCATTCCTCCCAACAGCCGCATTTCCGCCTACGTGGAGATGCTCCAGGCGCTGGGCGAGGAGCCGGCCATGCTGGGCGAGATGCTGATGCACTGCGGCACCCTGACGCAGCGCGAGCTGGACGAGGCGCTGCGCCTGCAGCGCCAGGACAATAACGCCGAGCCCCTGGGCCGGATCCTGGTGCAGCAGCAGGCGGTGGCGCCGCCGGTCGTGGCGGCCGCGCTGGACCGGCAGCGGCAGGCCAAGGAAAAGAAGGTGGGCGGCGACAGCCGTTCGGTGCGCGTCGACGCGGACAAGCTCGATCACCTGATCAACCTGGTGGGCGAGCTGATCACGGCCTCGGCCGGCGCCAGCCTGGCGGCGGCGCGCACGGGCAATGCCGAGGCGCAGGAGTACGCGTCGCAGGTGGCGGACCTGGTCGAGGCGGTGCGCGACAGCACGCTGCAACTGCGAATGGTCCGCATCGGCGCCACCTTCAACCGTTTCCGCCGCGTCGTACACGACGTGGCCCGCACGCTGGGCAAGCGCATCGAGCTGGCGATCAGCGGCGAGGACACCGAGCTGGACAAGACGGTGGTGGAGAAGATCGGCGATCCGCTCACGCACCTGGTGCGCAACGCCATGGACCACGGCATCGAGCCGGCCGACGTCCGGGTGGCGGCCGGCAAGCCCGCGCACGGCACGATCACGCTGGACGCGCGCCACGAGTCGGGCCATATCGTCATCGAGGTGCGCGACGACGGCGGCGGCCTGGACCGCGAGCGCATCTTCGCCAAGGCGGTGGAGCGCGGCATCGTCGAGCCCGGCCAGGTCCTGTCCGACAGCGAAGTGTTCCACCTGATCTTCGAGCCCGGCTTCTCGACCGCCGCCGCCGTGACCGACCTGTCGGGACGGGGCGTCGGCATGGACGTGGTCAAGCGCAATATCGAGGCGCTGCGCGGCAGCGTCGACGTCACCAGCCGGCCGGGCGCCGGCACGCTGGTCACCGTGCGCCTGCCGTTGACGCTGGCCATCATCGACGGCTTCCAGGTGGGCGTCGGGCGTTCGCGCTTCGTCCTGCCGCTGGACATGGTGGACGAGTGCGTGGCGTACAGCGCGGTCGAGGGCAACAGCTATACGGACCTGCGCGGGCAGGTGCTGCCCTTCATCCGCCTGCGCGAGATGTTCGCGCTGCCCGGACAGGCCGGCGCGCGCGAGAACATCGTGGTCGTGCGCCACGGCGCCCAGCGTTGCGGCCTGGTGGTCGACACCCTGCTGGGCGAAACGCAGGCCGTCATCAAGCCGCTGGCGCGCATCTTCGCCGGCGCGCGCGGTATCAGCGGGTCGAGCATCCTGGGCAGCGGCGAAGTCGCGCTGATCCTGGACGTGCCGGCCCTGATGGAACAGGCAAGGCATCCCACACCCGCCGGGGTCGCCCGGTTAACCGCATGACGCCAGCGACCGGCGCGGGCCGGCCGTTGGCGAATAATTCAGATCTAGGAGTACGGCAATGTTCGGGAATATGAAAGTCGCCACGCGGTTGGCGTTGGGATTCGGGGTGGTGATCATCCTGCTCGTGGCCATTTCGATCCTCAGCCTGCATCGGCTGGAGAAGATCAAGGACGGCCTGGCCATCGTGACGCTGGACCGTTATCCCAAGATCGCCATGCTCAACGAGAACGTGCAGCGCACCATCGACGACGGCCGCGTGCTGCGCGGCATGCTGCTGGCGACCGACGCCGCGGAGCTGGAGGCCCAGAAGAAGCGCCTGGCCGAAAACATGAGCGTCAGCCAGGCCAACATGGAAAAGCTGCAGAAGGCCATCGTCGACGAGGACGCGGCCAAGCTGGTGAAGAACGCCCAGGACATGCGCCGCGGCGTGGACCAGAACGTGGAGCGTTTCATGGCGCTGTACGCGCAGGACAAGGAAGCCGCCGCGGCGTTCCTGAAGAGCAACGTGCTGGCCGCCAACACGGCGTCCGAGAACGCACTGCGCGCCTTGCTCGCCCGCCAGGTCCAGTTGATGGACCAGACCAATGCCGAAGGCGACGCGATGTACGCCGAGACCCGCATGCTGGTCCTGAGCATGGCCGTCGCGGCGGTCGTCCTGGCCATCCTGATCGCCCTGTTCATCACGCGCGGCCTGATCAAGCTGCTGGGCGGCGAGCCGGGCTACGCGGCCGGCATCCTCAAGCAGGTGGCCGAGGGCGACCTGTCGGTGGACGTGCGCACCCGCAAGAACGATTCCTCCAGCATGATGTGGGCGGTCAAGAACATGGTCGGCCGCCTGTCGCAGGTGGTGACCGAGGTCAACAGCAGCGCCGAGGCGCTGGCCGGCGCCTCCGAGGAAGTCAGCGCCACCGCGCAATCGCTCAGCCAGGCCTCCAGCGAGCAGGCGGCCGGCGTGGAGGAGACCAGCGCCTCCATCGAGCAGATGACCGCCTCCATCGCCCAGAACACCGAGAACGCCAAGGTCACCGACGGCATGGCCACCAAGGCCGCGGCCGAGGCGGCCGAGGGCGGCGAGGCCGTGGCTTCCACCGTGACGGCCATGAAGCAGATCGCCCAGAAGATCGGCATCATCGACGACATCGCCTACCAGACCAATCTGCTGGCCCTGAACGCGGCCATCGAGGCGGCGCGCGCCGGCGAGCACGGCAAGGGCTTCGCCGTCGTGGCCGCCGAAGTGCGCAAGCTGGCCGAGCGCAGCCAGGTGGCGGCGCAGGAGATCGGCGACGTCGCCGGTTCCAGCGTGGACCTGGCCGAGCGCGCCGGCCGCCTGCTGGAGCAGATGGTGCCGAACATCCGCAAGACCTCCGACCTGGTGCAGGAGATCACGGCGGCGTCCGAGGAACAGTCCTCCGGCGTGAGCCAGATCAACGCGGCGGTCGGCCAATTGAGCCAGACCACGCAGCAGAACGCCTCCAGTTCCGAGGAACTGGCGGCGACCGCCGAGGAAATGAGCTCGCAGGCCGAACAACTGCAGCAGGCCATGGCCTTCTTCAAGCTCAGCGGTCGGGCCGCCGGCGCGCCCCAGGCGCGCCACAAGGCGGCGACGGCGGTCAAGCGCGGCGCGGCGCCGAAGCCGGCGCGCGACGCGCTGGAGGCCGATGCCGGCGCCACGCTGGCGTTTGCCGGCGTCGACGTGCCGGACGAGTCGCAGTTCGGCCGCTATTGATCGCGGAGGGCTGTCATGAATGAGCTGTCCCTGGCGGGCACGCCGGCGTCACCGGCGGAGTCATCGCAATACCTGACCTTCATGCTGGGCGGCGAAATGTTCGCCATCGGCATCCTGTCGATCAAGGAAATCATCGAGTACCACGACCTGACCGTGGTGCCGATGATGCCGCCCTCCATCCGCGGCGTGATCAACCTGCGCGGCGCCGTGGTGCCGGTCATCGACCTGCAGGCGCGCTTCGGCCGCGCGGCGGCGCCCGTGACCAAGCGCACGTGCATCGTCATCGTCGAGGTCGACGAGCCCGAGGGCGGCCGCCAGGTGGCGGGCGTCGTGGTGGACACGGTCAGCGAGGTGCTGGATATCGCCGCCGCCGACATCGAGCCGCCGCCCCTGTTCGGCGCCGGCGTGCGCAGCGATTTCATCGCCGGCGTGGGCAAGGTGCGCGGCCGCTTCGTCATCCTGCTGGCGGTGGGGCGGATATTGGCCCTGGAGGCCTTGCCCGACGCCGCGACGCTGGCCGAGGCCGCCGCCCTGCCGGGCGGCGCGCACCAGGCCCAGTCCCTGCTGCCGCGCGATCCGTCGACGACGGCGGGTTGATCGGGCCGAGAGCATGTTGCCTACGCTGCGCTCCATCCTCGTGGTCGAGGACAGTCCGTCCCAGCGCCGCCATACGGTGGCGCTGTGCCGCGAGCTGGGCATCGCCTCCGTCCACGAGGCCCGCGACGGCGAGGAAGCGCTGGCCGTGCTCGACGCCGCGCGGCCCTTGCCCCAGGTCATCGTGGTCGACATCGAAATGCGCGGCATGGACGGCGTCGAACTGATCGAGCAACTGCGCATCCGCAACGTCCAGGCCGACCTGGTCATCGCCTCCGGCCGCGAAAGCGCGATGATCGATTCCGTGGTCGCCATCGCCCTGGACATGGGCTTCAACGTGCTGGCCGGCCTGGAGAAGCCCGTCACGCGGGAAGCCCTGAGCCATGCGCTGGACGCGCACGGCGTACTGGCGCGTCCGCGCCGCGGCGTCCTGGCCGGCGAGGCGGCGCCGATTCCGCCCGAGATGCTGGAGGCGGCCCTGGCCCAGGGCCAGATCCACGTGGAGTACCAGCCCAAGGTCGACATGAATACCGGCCTGGTGCGCGGCGTGGAGGCGCTGGCCCGCTGGCGCCATCCCCAGTTGGGCGAGGTGTCGCCGGCGCGCTTCATTCCCTTGGCGGAGCAGTATGGCCTGATCCAGCCGCTGACCTTCACGGTGATGGAGCAGGCCCTGACCCAGGCCGCCAGTTGGAACAGCCGCGGCCTGCGCCTGACGCTGTCGATCAATCTCTCGCCGCTGCTGCTGGATTGGCCGGGGCTGGCGCGCGACATCATGGCCGTGGTGCACCGCTTTCACGTGCCGACGGAACAGGTGAGTTTCGAAATCACCGAAAGCTCGCTGGTCGATCCGGGCGGCCACGCGCGGGGGCTGCTGGCGCGGCTGCGCTTGCGCGGCTTCGGCTTGTCCATCGACGACTACGGCACCGGCTTCTCGTCCATGCAGCAACTGGCGCGCATTCCCTTCACCGAATTGAAGATAGACCGCAGCTTCGTGCACGGCGCCATCAAGCGCAAGAATCTGCGCGTGATCCTCAAGGCGGCCATCGACATGGCGCAGCAGATGGGACTGGTGTCGACCGCCGAGGGCATCGAGAACGAAGAGGACTGGCAGTTGCTGCGCGAACTGGGCTGCATGGTGGGGCAGGGATATTTCATCGCCCGTCCCATGGCCGGCAGCGCCGTGCCCGGCTGGCTGAAGCAGCACCGGCACCGGGTCGACGGCCTGCGCGAGGGCCTGTGGCGCGGCGCGCGCGATGGCGGCGACGCCGCCGCATCCTGAGCGCCCGTCCTGTTTTTCCACGCTTTTTCCCACCCACCTCCAAGCCACCTACTTCCAAGCCCACCCATCGTGTCCCGCATGTACGCCATTTCCGACCAGGAGTTCGCCAATTTCCAGCGCTTCATCTTCGAGGCCGCCGGAATCAGCCTGTCGCCGGCCAAGAAGGCGCTGGTCTGCGGCCGTTTGGCCAAGCGGCTGGAGGCGCGCCGCCTGGACAGCTACGGGGCCTATTTCTCCTTGCTGCGGCGCGACGGGGAAGCGCAGGAAACCCAGTTGGCGATCGACCTGCTGACCACCAACGAAACCTATTTCTTCCGCGAGCCGCGCCACTTCGAGGTGCTGGCGCGCGAGGCGCGCGATGATGGCGGGCAGGAAAAAGGACAGCGGCCGCGCCCGACGCTGCCTTACCGCGTCTGGAGCGCCGCCAGTTCCACCGGCGAGGAGGCCTACACCATCGCCATGGTGCTGGACGACTGCCTGCAAGGGCGGCCTTTCGAAGTGGTCGGCACCGACATCAGCATGCGCGTGCTGGCGCGCGCGCGCACCGGGCATTATCCGGAACAGCGCGGACGGCAGATCCCGCCGGCCATGCTGAAGCGCTATTGCCTGAAGGGACTGGGCCCGCAGGCCGGGACCTTCCTGGTCGACCGCGCCTTGCGCCGGAACGTGCGCTTCGACCACGCCAACCTGAACGCCGCGCTGCCGGAACTGGGGCTGTTCGACGCGGTCTTCCTGCGCAACGTGATGATCTACTTCAACGGCGAGACCAAGCGCCAGGTGGTCGAGCGCGTCCTGTCCCGGCTCAAGCGCGGGGGCCTCTTGTTCGTGGGCCATTCGGAAAGCCTGCACGGTTTCGACGCCGCGGTGGCGCCGATGATGCCGTCCGTCTATCGCAAGGCCTGAGCATGCTGGAACGACCCCTCGCCTGGCGCGTGCCGCGCCCTCCCGTCGCCGGCGCCGTCGCGCCGCCGGTGGAGGAGCCGCGCATCGACGTATTCCTGCAACCGGGCGACTACTTCGTCGGCGACGCCGAATTCCGGGTGCGCACCATCCTCGGCTCCTGCGTGTCCATCACCCTGTGGCATCCGCGCCGCCGCGAGGGGGCGATGTCGCATTTCCTGCTGGCCTCGCGGCCGCGGCACGGCAATGCGCCGCTGGACGGCCGCTACGGGGCGGAAGTGGTGCAGCTCATGCTGCAGGAGCTGGAGCAGAAAGGCATCCGCGTGCGCGAGTGCGAGGCCAAGATCTTCGGCGGCGGCAATATGTTCCCCGGCAGGCGGCACCCCCACGTGGGGGATATCGGCCGCCGCAACGGCGAGGCCGCGCGCAAGCTGCTGCGGCAGCGCGGCATCTCGGTGCGTTCCGAGCATCTGTTCGGCAGCGGCCACCGGCAAGTCATTTTCAATATCGCAACCGGCGACGTCTGGGTGAGGCAGGTCTCGCCCCTGGCGCCGGCACGCGCGACGATGTAGGACCCAGTCATGTCTATCATCAACGTCATGGTCATCGACGATTCCGCCGTGGTGCGGCAGGTGCTGGCGGGCGTGCTGAACGAAGCGCCCGACCTCGCCGTCAGCCACGCGGTGGCCGATCCGCTGCTCGCCATCGAGCGCCTGAGACAGGCGGGGCAAGCCTGGCCAGACGTCATCGTGCTCGACATCGAGATGCCGCGCATGGATGGCCTGACCTTCCTGCGGCTGCTCATGCAGGAGCGTCCCACGCCGGTGGTGATCTGTTCGACGCTGACCGAGAAAGGGGCGCGCACGTCGATCGACGCGCTGGCGGCGGGCGCCGTGGCCATCGTCACCAAGCCCAAGCTGGGCCTGCGGCAATTCCTGGTCGAGGCGGCCAGCGAACTGATCGCCACGGTGCGCGGCGCGGCGCGGGCGCGCGCGCGTCCGGGGGTGCCCGTGCCGGCGCCGCCGCCGCCCAAGCTCAGCGCCGATGCCGTGCTGCCGCCGCAACAGGCGCGCGCCATGGCGCAGACCACCGAGCGGGTCGTCGCCATCGGCACCTCCACCGGCGGCACGCAGGCGCTGGAGGAAGTGCTGACCGGCCTGCCGCGGGTGTGCCCCGGCCTGGTCATCGTGCAGCACATGCCGGAGAAGTTCACCGCGGCCTTCGCCGCGCGGCTGGACGGCATATGCCGCATCAGCGTCAAGGAAGCGCAGCCGAACGACCGCGTGATGCCCGGTTGCGCGCTGATCGCGCCCGGCGGGCGGCACATGGTGCTCAAGCGCAGCGGCGCGCAATACTACGTGGACGTGCTGGACGGTCCGCTGGTCAATCGCCATCGCCCGTCGGTCGACGTGCTGTTCCGCTCGGTCGCCCGCCATGCCGGCGCCAACGCCCTGGGCATCATCATGACCGGCATGGGCGACGACGGCGCGGCCGGCCTGCTCGAAATGCGCACGGCCGGCGCCCGCACGCTGGCGCAGGACGAGGAAAGCTGCGTGGTCTTCGGCATGCCCAAGGAGGCCATCAAGCGCGGCGCCGTGGAGCGCACCGTGGCCTTGTCGGCGATAGGCCGGGAGATCCAGGGCCTGGCCGGCCGTTGACGCTGTCCGCGCTAAGTGCCGGTGGGCCGCAGGCTCCTGGCATTCGCGGACGACGCGTCGTGGGACGCGGCCGCCAGGCGTTCGATGGTGGACAGGTCCAGTTCCTCCAACGCGGCGTCCACGCGCTGGATGAAGGCCTCGCATTCCGGATGGCTGGCGCGCGCCCGCCGCAGCCACCCGCGCAATTCGCTGACCTCGCCGTCGCGCGCCAGCCGCGCCAGCGACTGTCGCGCCGCCAGCGGCGGCAGCGTCAAGGCGGTTTCGAGGAAACGGGTCGGCGGCGCCACGCTGACCGGCGACATGGAGACCAGGGTCTGGTCCACGCCCGGCACGTCGATGCTGAAGCTGAAGCGCGCGCCGTCGCCGGGCACGCTGGACAAGGTCAGGCTGCTGCCCATGCCGCGCACGATGTGGTCGGCGATGAACAGGCCCAGGCCGACGCCGCCGTGTTCGCTGCGCAACTGCTTGAAGGCGCTGAAGAGTTCCGCCTGGCGCTCCAGGGGAACGCCGGGACCGTTGTCGGCGACCATGAACTCCAGTATCCAGCGATCGTTGCGCCGCAGCGAGGTGACGCATAGCGATACCCGGCCGTCGCGGGTGAACTTGGCCGCGTTGTCCAGCAGGTTCAACAGCACCTGCCGCAGCCTGCCCGCGTCGATCATCACGCTGCCGGGCAGGCTGGCCGGCGGCAGGAAATGGAAGGCGTTGCGCTTGGGGGCGCAGAAGGCCACCGCGTGGCCGATGACCTCGCTCAGCAACTGGGTCGGCGACGCCGGCGCCGGCACCAGCTCCAGCGGCTGGGTCTGGCCGCGGGCAAAGGCGAGCACTTCGTCGACAAGCTGGAATTGATGGTGCAGGCTGCGTTCGATGACGTCCAGGTGGGATTGCTGTTCCGGCGTCGCGGCGTCCCGCACCAGGCGCATATAGTTCGCGATGGTGGCCAACGGCGCGCGCAGGTCGTGGCTGATATAGCCCAGCAACTGATCCTGCTGCCGGCTCTTCTGCGTGGCCTGCTGCAACGCCTGGTCCAGCGCGGCGGTCTGCATCTGCACCTGCATGCGCACCTTGGCGCGGTCGCGCGGTCCCATGTCCATGGACTCGCGGTCGCGCCGGGACAGCCGGTTCGACCATGCGGCGAGCATGGCCAGGGTCGACGCCAGCGCCAGCAGCAGCACGGCCGATATCGCATTGGCCCCGAGTTCGGGGTAGGGCGCCAGATGGGATTGCAGGCCGCGCAGGCTGGCCGTATGCAGCAGCGTGTGGCACAGCAGCAAGGTGGCGGCGGCGCCGAACAGGCGCGCCATGGGCAAGGCGCGGCGCGGCAGGAAGGGCAGTACGCCCAGCAGGCCGGCGCCCACCACCGCGCCGATGGCGGTCAGCAGCACCGAAACCGTATACAGGTCCATGGTCCACGACGCCGCCAGCAGGCCGGCCAGCAGGGCCAGCACCATGTCCACCGCCAGCATGCCGCCGGCCAGCAGCGGGTCGCGCCGCGCCACGCTGCGCAGGAACAGGACGAACAGCACCATGCCGATGCTGCCCAGCACCAGTTCGGCGCGGCTGCCCCAGCCGGCCGCGTCGGGCCAGAACATGGCCTGGGCCTCGCCGCGCACGGCCGCTTCGTACAGCGCTTCCGTGGCGGCCAGCATACCCAGGTAGACATAGGGCAGGCGTTGCGTGATGCAGCCTATCAGGACGGCGCACCAGGCCAGGGCCGCCAGGCCGCCGATCAGCGCGGCATCCCAGGCCAGCGCGATCGACTTGGTCCGCGCATGGCGTTCGGCCGATTCGAGCACCGGCATGACGGTGTCGGGCAGGGCATTTCGCACGCTGATGTAGACGCGCGCCCGGGCCCCGGGCGGGAGGACGAACTGCTTGCCGTTGCGGCCGCCGCCGTCGGTGTGCGCGCTCAGCGGGATGGCGCTGCCGGAGCGTTCCCGCGTCCAGGCGCCGCCGAGCTCCATGTTGACTTCCACCTCGTCCGTGTCGGTGGAGGCGGGGATCAGCGAGAGCCGCTGGGAGACGCCGGAGTCGTTGTGGATGGTCAGCGCCAGCCAGCGCGTGGCCTGCGCGGGCTGTGGCTGCAAGTGGCGGTTGGCGCGCTGGAAGATGGCCGGGGACGAATGCGTCATGGCCAGGACGTCGGATAGCCGCAGGCGGCCCGACATATCGTCATAGACGTCGATGTAGGGGGCCAGGTCGATGGGCCGATGCGGGGAGGCGCTCAAGCGCAGGTCGCCCGCCCATGCCGTCGCGGTGCATAAGAGCGCCGACAGTAGGAACGCCAACCTGCAGAGGAGTGCTTGGATTCGCATGGTGATCTGGCGCGGCGCGGAGGCAGGGAACAGCGCGACAGGGCCACGCTGCAGGCGCTGATCGCAGGACTACTCGGCGCAACGGGCTACTACGGGCGATGTAGGGAATAGTAGTGAACTTAAATAATTATTTCAATCGAACCTTAACAGAAATGTTGCTAATAATCGTAAACGAAAGTTGTGTACAAATCCCGATTTGACGGCCGCGGACAGCGCCTTGGGCAGCCTCTGTTCGCGCCGGGACAAGGGGAAATTGCGCCGGGGACCCAGTCGACGGGGACATGTTGCCGGCATGGGCCGCGAACCTGCGCCAGCGCGGCCGCCCTCTGGGCGCGGCCGGCTTTCCTGGCATGCGGCTTGCCGTCGCGTGGCGAATGTGTCCGCACGGTTCCCTCATTCCCAGGAGATTTCCATGGCTGCCGATGCCCCCTGTCCCCTCTCGCCGGACGCGCCGCAGGAAGCGCCCGGCCTCGTATCGACGAAGTTACTCATCAACGGCGTGCCGCACGACCTGGCGCTGGACCCGCGCACGACCCTCCTGGACGCGTTGCGCGACCACGTGCGCCTGACCGGCACCAAGAAGGGCTGCGATCACGGACAGTGCGGGGCCTGTACGGTCCATGTCAACGGCCGCCGCGTGAACGCCTGCCTGGCGCTGGCGATTGCCCACGAAGGCGACGCGATCACCACCATCGAAGGGCTGGGCGGGCCGGATTGCCTGCACCCGATGCAGCAGGCTTTCGTCGAGCATGACGGCTACCAGTGCGGCTATTGCACCTCGGGCCAGATCATGTCGGCGGTGGCGCTGCTGGAAGAACCCTGGGGCCCGGACGACGCCGAGGTGCGGGAGGCGATGAGCGGCAACATCTGCCGCTGCGGCGCCTACGGCAACATCGTCGCCGCCATCCAGGACGTGCGCCGCAAGGCGTGAGGAGACGGCCATGCAGACCTTTCAATTCCTGCGGGCCGCCGACGTCGCGGACGCGGTGCGGGCCGGCGGCGGCGCGGCGATGCCCGGGCCGGGCGCGCGGGTGCGTTTCCTGGCGGGCGGCACCACCCTGGTCGACCTGATGAAACTGGACGTCGAACAGCCCGAGTACGTGGTCGACATCAACCGGCTGCCGCTGGCCGGCGTCGAGTCCACGGATGGCGGCGGGCTGCGCATCGGCGCGCTGGTGCGCAACGCCGACCTGGCGCGCCATCCCACGGTCGAACGCGATTACGCCGTGCTGTCGCAGGCCTTGCTGGCCGGCGCTTCCGCGCAGTTGCGCAATATGGCGACGACCGGCGGCAACCTGCTGCAGCGCACGCGCTGCGTTTACTTCCGCGATCCGGTCTCGCCGTGCAACAAGCGCGTTCCCGGCAGCGGCTGTCCGGCCATCCAGGGATATCACCGCAACCTGGCCGTCCTGGGGACCAGCGCGCACTGCATCGCCAGCAATCCGTCCGATATGAACGTCGCCTTGATGGCGCTGGAAGCCGGCATCGAGATCGAGGGCGGAGAGGGCGCGCGCACGGTGCCCATCGGCGAGTTCTTTTGCCTGCCGGGCGACACGCCGCAGCGCGAGACGGTGCTGCGGCCGGGCGAGCTGGTGACGCACGTCACGCTGCCGCCGCCACGGCCGGGCAGCCGCTCGGTCTACCTGAAGCTGCGCGATCGCGCCTCCTACGAGTTCGCCCTGGCCTCGGCCGCCGTCGTGCTGGGCATCGACGGCGACGGGCGCATCGACCACGCGCGCGTGGCGCTGGGCGGCGTCGGCGCCCGGCCCTGGCGCGCGCCGGAGGCCGAGGCGGCGCTGCGGGGAGAGACGGCCGGCGAGGAGGTTTTCCGCGCGGCCGCCGATGCCGCGCTGCGCGATGCCCGGCCCCGGTCCGGGAATGGTTTCAAGGTCGAACTGGCGCGGCGCTGCCTGGCGCATGCCTTGCGGCAGGCGGCGGCGCCTGCCGCGTCCGCCGCCCCACGAGGATAAGGAGAGGCTGTTATGTCCACCGTTGCAGAGCAACCCACACGCCAGCCGCCGGCGGCGGCCGGTTTCGCCGTCATCGGCAAGGCGGTCAGCCGCGTCGACGGGCCCCTGAAGGTCAGCGGCGAGGCGAAGTACACCGCCGATTTCCATTTTCCCGGCATGCGTTATGCCGTGCCCGTGTGCAGCACCGTGGCCCATGGCCGTATCGAGGCGCTGGACACGGCGCGCGCCGAGGCGATGCCGGGCGTGCGCCTGGTCCTGCATCGCGGCAATATCGGCCCCGTGTACCGCATGCAGGGCGCCATGGTGGACGAGAGCCGTCCGCCCTTCGCCGACGACGAGATCCGCTATTACGGGCAGTACGTGGCCCTGGTGGTGGCCGATACCTTCGAGCAGGCCAGCGCGGCGGCGGCCGCCGTCCAGGCGCGCTATGCCGCGTCGGCGCCGGACGTCGATCCGCATCTGGACAGCAAGGATGCGCCCAAGGTCGAAAGCGAACGGGGCGACGCGGCCGCCGCCTACGAGGCCGCGCCGGTGCGCATCGACCAGACCTACGCCACGCCGGTGGAAACCCACAATCCCATCGAGCTGCACGCCACCGTCGCCGTGTGGGACGGCGAGGCCTATACCCTGTACGAGACCTCGCAAGCCGTGGTCAACCACAAGGCCGTGATGACGCAGATGCTGGGGACCAGCAAGGACAAGGTGCGCGTGATCACGCGCTTCCTGGGCTCCGGCTTCGGCGGCAAGCTATGGCCCTGGCCGCATTCGGCGCTGGCGGCCTGCGCCGCGCGCCAACTGGGCTTGCCGGTCAAGCTGGTGCTGTCGCGTCCCATGATGTTCCAGAGCGTGGGGCACCGGCCGCGCACGCAGCAGCGCATGCGCCTGGGCGCCGACCGCGACGGCAGGCTGCTGTCCTTGCGGCAGGACTACCTGAACCATACGTCCATCCTCGACGATTACCAGGAGAATTGCGCGGAGGCGACGCCGCACATGTACAGCACGGCCAACCTGCGCGTCACCTCGGGCCTGGCGCGGCGGCACGTGGGGACGCCCACCTCGATGCGAGGACCGGGCGCGGTGCCGGGGCTTTATGCGCTGGAATCCGCCATGGACGAGTTGGCGCTGGCCCTGGACATGGACCCGGTGGAACTGCGCCTGCGCAACGAGCCGGATCACGACGAGGGCAACGGCCTGCCGTTTTCTTCGCGCCACCTGGTGGAAAGCGTGCGCGTGGGCGCCGAGCGCTTCGGCTGGTCGCGGCGCGATCCGGCCGTCGGCTCGATGCGGCGCGACGGCGCCATCCTCGGTTGGGGCATGGCCTCCTGTTCCTGGCTGGGCGCGCGCCAGCCCGCCCAGGCCAGCGTGGCGCTGCGCGCCGACGGGACGGCGCGGGTGGCCTGCGCCACGCAGGACCTGGGCACGGGCACCTACACCGTCATGGCGCAACTGGTCAGCGAGGCGACCGGCATACCCCTGGATCGCATCGAGGTCGTGCTGGGCGACACATCGCTGCCGGACGGGCCCATATCGGGCGGCTCCACGGTGACGGCCTCGGTCATCCCCGCCGTGCTGCAGGCCACCCGCGCGGCCGTCAAGCGATTGCTCAAGACGGCCGCCAAGACCAAGGCCTATGCCGGCCGCAAGCCGGAGACGCTGGCCTTCAGCGCGGGCCGCGTCCATCCGAAGGATGCCGATGCGGCGGCGGGCGTGCCCTATGGCGAGATCGTCGCCGCCGCGGGCCTGAGCGCGGTCACGGCCGACGCCAATGCCGCGGAGGGCGGCTTCAGCGGCGATCCCCTGAAGGAGAAATGGTCCATCAACTCCTACGGCGCGCATTTCGCCGAGGTGATGTGGTGGCCCGAAATCGCCCGCCTGCGCGTGAGCCGCGTGGTCACGGTGATCGACGCGGGCCGCATGCTCAATCCGCGCGCGGCCCGCAACCAGATCGAAGGCGCGGTGGTCATGGGCGTGGGCATGGCGCTGTTCGAGCACACGATCTACGATCCGGCCACCGGCGCGCCGGTGAACCGCAACCTGGCCGACTACGTCATGGCCACGCATGCCGACAGCCCGGAGATCGACGTGACCTTTCTCGATTATCCCGATCCCGTGCTCAACGAGCTGGGCGCGCGCGGCGTCGGCGAAATCGGCCTGGCGGGCACGGCGGCGGCCATCGGCAATGCCGTTTACCACGCCACCGGCGTGCGCAAGCGGGAGCTGCCGATTCTTATCGAGGACCTGCTGCCCGCCTGATGGCGCCGCGCCTTATTCCGTCGGGAAAGGATTGCGCTCGGCGAAGCCGGCCTGGTGCCAGTAGGGATAGGCGCGTTCCACCTTGCTGGCGGCATCCAGCTTCGCCACCTGTTCGGCGCTCAGGTTCCAGCCCACCGCGCCCAGGTTCGCCCGCAACTGGGTTTCGTCGCGCGCGCCGATCAGCACGGTGCTGACCGTGGGCCGTTGCAGCAGCCAGTTCAGCGCGATCTGCGGCACGGTCTTGCCGGTTTCCTGGGCGATCTCGTCCAGCGCGTCGACGACGCGGTAGAGGCGTTCGTCGGGCACCTGCGGGCCCATGTCGGCCGTCTTGTGCAGACGGCTGGTGGCCGGCAGCGGCTGGCCGCGGCGGATCTTGCCCGTCAGGCGGCCCCAGCCCAGCGGACTCCACACCACCGCGCCCACGCCCTGGTCCAGGCCCAGCGGCATCAGTTCCCATTCATAGTCGCGGCCGATCAGCGAGTAATAGGTCTGGTTGGCCACGTAGCGCGGATAACCGTAGCGGTCGGCCGCCGCCAGCGACTTCATCAAGTGCCAGCCGGAGAAGTTGGACACGCCCGTGTAGCGGATCTTGCCGGCGCGCACCAGGGTGTCCAGCGTCGACAGCACTTCTTCCACCGGCGTCTTGGCGTCGAAGCCGTGGAACTGGAACAGGTCGATGTAGTCCGTGCCCAGGCGCTTGAGCGCGTCCTCGACCGCGCGTATCAGGTGAAAGCGCGAGGATCCCACGTTGTTCGGCGTGTCGTCGAAGCGGAAGGTCGCCTTGGTCGACAGGATGACCTGGTCGCGGCGGCCCTTGATCGCCTGGCCCAGGACTTCCTCGGAGGCGCCGCGCGAATAGATGTCGGCCGTGTCGAACATCGTCACGCCGGCTTCCAGGCAGATATCGATCAGGCGGCGCGCTTCGGCGACGTCGGTGCTGCCCCAGGCCTGGAAGAATTCGCCCTTGCCGCCGAACGTGCCGGTTCCGAAACTGAGTACGGGCACCGTGAAGCCGGACGCGCCCAAGTGTCGGTATTCCATGTAATCCACCTCGCTGGAAAAGAATCGGAGGCGGCCGCCGGACGCGGCCGCGAATCCATCATCTTCGCCGAGGGGGCGGCACGGAAAAAGAGGGACCGCTCGTTAACTGCGTTCCAGGAGCCGGAACAGTGGGCAGGGCACGCCGCGCAGCGTGCCGTCTTCACCCTGCGTCGTCTTTACCCTGCATTGCTGCGGTAGTCCAGCGCCGTCCACGCGGGCGGCGTCGGCGCGTCGGTCTCGGAAGGGGCGACCGCGGCGGCCTGATGACTGGCCGCTGAATGCCTGGCGCTATCGAGCTCGGCGGCTTGCGCCACGCCGAACAGGGACAGCGACGCGACGGCAATGGAGGAAAGCAGGGTATCGACCACCGGTTCCTGTTGACGGGCAGGGAAGGAAAGCTTCGGGTTCTGCATGATTTCACCTACAACATCTTGGGCATGCCAGGGCAGGAGGCCATCGGCACGCAAGCGTCGATTGAGTGGCGCTATAAAACATGTAGATGCGTTCATCGCGAAAATGTTCAAGGGAATTTTTTGCCGCCGGGCCGCCAAGGGAAGCCCACCCCGTACCCGCTTCGCGGGCCCCCTCGAGGGGGCGGCGTTGGCGGACCGGCGGAGCCGGCTCCGCGACGCCCGGGATGGGCATCAAGCTTGCACCCGGCTTTTCCGCTTGGGAGCGTCGGGCATATCCGGCCCCGTATAATTCCGGCACGCTGGCGCGGCCAGCTCGTACCTGTATCCGCCGATGGAAAATCCCGTTGCCGCCGAACTCGTCGCCGTGCTCGCCGCGGTAACCGATGGCCAGCCCCGCGTGCTGACCACCGAGGACGCGCGCGCGCTGCCGGCGGGGCCCTTCGAGTCGAATCACCGCTCCTTGCAGGCGGGCCTGCGCGCGTGGGTGGAAACCCAGACCCACCACCCCCTGGGCTATGTCGAGCAGCTATACACCTTCGCCGACCGCGACCGCTCGGGCCAGGGCGGCGCGCAAGTCATCTCGGTCAGCTACCTGGGCCTGACGCGCGAACCGGCGGAAACCGGCGTCGCCAGCGTGGGCTGGCAGAGCTGGTACCGCTACTTCCCGTGGGAGGACCGCCGGCAGGGGCCCGGCGCCTCGATGGCGGAGATCGTCGAGCCGCGCCTGGCCGCCTGGGTGGACCTGGCCGAGGACGCCGCCATGCGCCAGCGGCGCGCCGACCGCGCGGCGATCAGCTTCGGCCTGCACGGCGCCGCCTGGAACGAGGACATGGTGCTGCAGCGCTACGAGCTGCTGTACGAAGTGGGCCTGGTGCCCGAGGCGCACGGCGTGGCCGGCCTGCCGCCGCTGCCGCCCGCCGCGCCCTTGCCGGGCACGCCCATGCGGCACGACCATCGGCGCATCCTCGCCACCGGCATCGCGCGCCTGCGCGCCAAGATCAAGTACCGGCCGGTGGTCTTCGAGCTGATGCCCGCCGAATTCACCCTGCTGCAATTGCAGCAGGCCGTCGAAGCGCTGGCGGGACGCGGCCTGCACAAGCAGAACTTCCGCCGCCTCATCGAACAGCAGGACCTGGTCGAGGAGACGGGCGCCATGGCCAGCGGCGCCGCCGGCCGCCCCGCCAAGCTTTTCCGTTTCCGCCAGGACGTCCTGCTGGAACGCGCGATCTCCGGCAGCAAGCTGCCGCTGGCGCGCGAACTGCATCCGGTTTGAGGCCGGGGAGCGCGACTATCGCGCTCATGATCGCGGTGTCGCCCCCTTTTTGACAGCCACGCCGGACGGCAACCCGGCCCGCCGCCGTTGACAAAACGATGACACCAGACTTATGCTCAAAAAAAGCATAAATTCGCCAACCCTATCGAGACATGAACACACAGGGGCGGTTGTCTTCCCGGGCTCTCTTCGGTTCACGCACCGGCAGGCATATCGACCCGTAATAGCCGGCCCGGAAACGGGGCCTTCGCCGCTTTCCCCGCTCGTCATCCTTACTTTTCGACCGCCGCGCTTTTTTTCGGATTCTTAATACTCTATCTGAGCATAAATATCATGAACGCCGCCTCCGTCCTGGATTCCGCTTCTCTTCCCCGCACCGTCCCGCCCTTGCCCGACGTCATGCTGGAGCCGCTCGTCCGCGCCACGCTGCTGGAAGACCTGGGGCGCGCCGGCGACATCACCACCGACGCCATCGTGCCGGCCGACGCCCAGGCCCATCTGCGCCTCATGGCGCGCCAGCCGGGCGTGCTCGCGGGCCTGGACCTGGTGCGCCTGGCGCTGCGGCTGACCGACGCGCGCATCGACTTCCAGCCGGTCCTGCGCGACGGCGCGCGCTTGCAGGCGGGCAGCCATATCGCCACGCTGCGCGGGCCCGCGCGCGGCATCCTCACCGCGGAACGCACCGCGCTGAATTTCCTCTGCCACCTCAGCGGCGTGGCGACCGCCACCGCCGGCATCGCCGACGCCATCCGCCCCCATGGCGCGCGCGTCACCTGCACCCGCAAGACCATGCCCGGCCTGCGCGCCGTGCAGAAGTACGCCGTGCGGGTGGGCGGCGGCAGCAACCATCGCCACGGCCTGGACGACGCCGTCCTGATCAAGGACAACCACGTGGCCCTGGCCGGCGGCGTGCGCAACGCCATCGAGCGCGCCCGGGCGGCGGTGGGGCACATGGTGCGCATCGAACTGGAGGTCGACACCCTGGCGCAACTGGAAGAGGCCCTGTCCCTGGGCGTCGAGGTCGTGCTGCTGGACAACATGAGCCTGGACGAACTGCGCCAGGCCGTCGCCATGTGCCGGGGCCGCGCGGTCACCGAGGCGTCCGGCCGCATCACCCCGGAGACCGCGCCGGACGTGGCGGCCACGGGCGTCGACCTGATCGCCGTCGGCTGGATCACGCACAGCGCGCGCGTCCTGGATATCGGATTGGACGTCTAGCGTCCATCGATTTCATTTCAGGCACGAACCTCTGGGACACGACACGAGGAAGACCATCATGTCCATCGAACCGGATCGCACGGAAAGCGGCCCGTCGCGCAGGGTCCGCAATCGCCTGCGCGCCGCCGGCGCCTTCGCCATCGCGGCCCTGGGCCTGTCGCTGGCCGCCCTGCGGCTGGGCGTGGCCGAGCCGGCGGACGGCGCCGCGGCTGCCGCGGCCGTCGCGGCGAGCTTTCCCAAGCGCCCGATCACCATCCTGGTCACCTTTCCGCCGGGCGGCGGCACCGACCTGCTGGCGCGCCGCCTGGGCGCCGAATTGCAGCGCGAGCTGGGCCAGTCCGTCATCGTCGAGAACCGCCCGGGCGCCAGCGGCAACCTGGGCGCGCGCGCCGTCGCCGAGGCCGCGCCGGACGGCTATACGCTGCTGATGGTCAACAGCTCCTACGCCATCAACCCCGGCGTCTATCGCAACCTGCCGTTCTCGCCCAAGCACGACCTGCGCGCCGTGATCAACGTCGCCTTCGTGCCGTCGGTGCTGGTGGTGCCGGCGTCCTCGCCGCTGCATACGCTGGCGCAGGCCCTGGAGAGCGCCGGCCGGCAGGACCCCGCCGCGCCGCCCGCCGCCGTGCCGCAACTGGCCTTCGCCTCTTGCGGCAACGGCACGCCCCAGCACCTGGCCGGGGAAATGCTGCGGCGGGCCAGCGGGCGCGCCTTGCAGCACGTGCCGTATCGGGGCTGCGGGCCGGCCTTGACGGACGTGCTGTCGAACCAGGTCGGCATGGGCATCGTCACCGCGTCCAGCGCCGCGCCCTTCCTGGCTTCCGGCCGCCTGCGCGCGCTGGCGGTCACCTCGCCGCGCCGCTCGGAGTTGATGCCGGACGTGCCCACCGTGGCGGAGCAGGGCTTTCCCGGCTACACGCTGGACCAGTGGCACGGCCTGCTGGCGCCCGCCGCCACGCCCGCGCCCATCATCGCGCGCCTGAACGCGGCCGTGTCCGCCATCATGCGGCGCGAGGACGTGCAGCGCGACCTGCGCCAGCTCGGCTTCAGCCCCACGCGCAGTTCGCCGCAGGCCTTCCAGGCCCTGATCGACAGCGATATCGACCGCTTCTCCACGCTGACCGCGAGCATGGGGTTGCACGCCGATTGACGGCGCAGGCGCGTCCGTGGAGCGCGCGGCATGCCGGTATGATGGGGGCGGAAGCACACGCAAGCCTGCCCGCGGCCGCGCCCTCCGCGGCCGCCACCGTCCACATGGGAGCCGCGATGACCATACGTATCCGCCAGAATGCCTTGCAGGGCCTGCAATTCACCGCCACGGCCAACGACCACGACCTGCCCATCGACATGCCGCCGCCGGAAGGCGACGGCCCGGATCCGCATGATCTCTTCGATACCGCGCTGGGCGGATGCAAGGCGCTGACCGTCACGCTGTACGCGCGGCGCAAGGGCATCCCGCTGATGTCGATCGACGTCGACGTCCAGCGCGACGATTCGGAGGAGAGAAAGGGCGTCTACCGCCTGAAGGCCGTGCTGACGCTCAACGGCGACCTCACCGACGAACAGCGCCAGGAACTGCTGGACGTCGCCGGCCGCTGCCCCATCCACAAGCTGATGACGAAGACCGAGGTCCAGGTGTCGACGGAGCTCGCGCCGGCCTGATGGCTGGCGGCCAGTGTCGAGTCCAATGACAAGGGCCGCATGACGCGGCCCTTGTTCTCATTCGCATCGCGGGTGGCCCCGCTCGCGGCTTATTCCATGCCCGGCACGATCGTGGAGAAGCCCGCGTCGACGTGGGTGATCTCGCCCGTCACGCCGTTGGCGAGGTCCGACAGCATGAAGGCGGCGACGTTGCCGACGTCGTCGATGCTGACGTTGCGGCGCAGCGGCGCATTGGCCTCGACGAACTTCAGGATCGAGGAGAAATCCTTGATGCCGCTGGCGGCCAGGGTCTTGATGGGGCCGGCGGAAATGCCGTTGGCGCGGATGCCCAGCGGGCCCAGCGACGTCGCCAGGTAGCGCACGCTGGCTTCAAGCGAAGCCTTGGCCAGGCCCATGGTGTTGTAGTTCGGAACCACGCGCTCGGCGCCCAGGTAGGTCAGCGTCAGCACCGAGCCGTTGCGGTCCTTCATCAGCGGCAGCGCGGCCTTGGCCATGGCGGCGAAGCTATAGGCGGAGATGTCGTGGGCGATGCGGAAGCCCTCGCGCGACAGGCCTTCCAGGAAGTCGCCGGCGATCGCCTCGCGCGGCGCGAAGCCGATGGAGTGCACCAGGCCGTCCAGGCCGTCCCAATGCTGCGCCAGGTTCTCGAAGGTCGAGGCGATCTGCGCGTCTTCGGCCACGTCGCATTCCAGCACGATCTTGCTGCCGAATTCGGCGGCGAACTCGCTCACGCGGTCCTTGAAGCGCTCGCCGACATAGGTGAAGGCCAGTTCGGCGCCTTCGCGATGGCAGGCCCGCGCGATGCCGTAGGCGATCGAACGGTTGGAGAGGACGCCCGTGATGAGAATGCGTTTACCGGCGAGAAAACCCATGATTGGTCCTTGATGACGGATCTGGAAAACCGCCATTTTAGGATATGTCCGGCGGCCCGTCGGCGGCGGCGGGGATGGGGCAGGGCGTTGTCGGTCCGGCGCGCGGGATATATCTGATGGCCGGCGCGCCGCATGGATCGGTATAACGGCGGGCGACCGGTCCGGTCATCCTGGAGCTTCCCCCATGTACGATATGAGACGCCTCTTGCTGAAAGGGGGCGCCGGTTCCCTCGCTTCCCTGTTCGGACGCCTGCCCCTGACTGCGCTGCCTGCGGCCACGATCACGGCGGCCGCCGCTTCCTGCACGTCCCCCCCGTCGCGGCCGCCCGACGCCGTTTTCACCGGCGAGGCCTATCAACCCGGCCTGCTGCTGCACATCGTGCTCTTCAAGTACAAGCCCGAGGTCCCGGCGCGGCAGAAACGGGAGGCGCAGCGCCGCTTCCTGGCGCTGCGCGAGTCGCCGCGCCGGGACTCGGGCTCGCCCTATATCCTCTCCATCACCTCCGGCCGCCAGAACAGCCTGGAAGGCGCCAGCCAGGGCTACGAGCAAGGCTTCGTCGTGACCTTCAAATCCGGCGGCGACCGCAATTACTACGTCGGCAAGCCCATCGTGCGCGATCCGGGCTGCTTCGACCCGCGGCACGAGGAATTCAAGGCTTTCGTGGGGCCGCTGCTGGCGGAGCAGGGCGGCGCGCTGGTGTTCGACTACTTCGTCGAGGCGCAGGCGGAGATGTCCGGCGGCTTCCCCGAGGTCTATCTCGCGCGGAATGGGCGGGATGGCGGGTGACGGCCCCGGACGTTGGTGCCCGGCACGCGCAGCGTGCTGCCCAGGAAATGCGCGAGCAGGCGATAAAGCGCGGCCAATTCGCAGCGCACCTCCCACTCCGCGGCGCTGACATCGAGCAGATTGTCCATCACTTCCCCTGGTTCAGCCCGGGCCGCGCCGCGGTTGCCTGGAGCTTGTACTTGGCGAGTATCCTGTCGTAGGTCCCGTCGGCCTGCAGGGCTTCGAGCGCCCGCAGCACGGCGTCGCGCAGTTGCGGCTCGCGCTTTGAAACCGGGATGCCGATAGGCTGGTTGGCGATGGGCTGGCCGATCATCGCGTAGGTGCGGGGCTCCAGTTCCTGGAAATAGGGCATGGTTTCGTACCCCTGGACGGCCGCGTCGATACGGCCGCTCTTCAACTGGGTGCGGGCGTCGACCGAGCCCTCGGTGCCCCTCACCACGATGGGCGGTTTGCCGTTCGCGACGCAATTGGCCGTGCTCCATCCGGCGATCAGGCCGGGCCAGTTGGTGCTGCGGCTGGCGCCCACCCTCGCGCCGCAGAGCGAGGGCAGGTCGGGGTATTTGGCCGCATTGGCCTGCACGGTGAAGAATTGCGGGCCGCTTTGCATATAGTCGACGAAATCGACCGTCTTCTGGCGTTCGGGGGTATCGACGATGCCTATCATCGCCAGGTCGACCCGGCCGGTGGCCAGCGAGCTGAAAGCCTGGACGAAGGACGTTTCCTGCCATTCGACGGCCAGGCCGAGCTGCTTGGCGATGGCCGTGCCCAGTTCGATGTCCAGGCCCGTGTATTTGCCGGTGGCCAGGTCTTTATAGGCGATGGGCGGATAGTTGGGCTGGGTGGCGATGACGAGCTTGCCGGCCTGCTCGATGCGGGCGGGCAGGCCCGCGGACGAGACGGCCGGGGCGGCCGACGGCGCGGCGCAGGCCAGGACGACGGGCAGGGCGGCGATCAGGGCTTTCATGACGGATTCTCCTTGCGATGTTTTTATGTGAGGGCACGGGCCTGCGTGCTAGGCCAGTACCGCGTTGATGAATTCCTGGGTGCGGGGATGGCTCGGGTGGCCCAGCACCTGGGCGGGCGTGCCCGCTTCGACCAGGGCGCCGCGATCCATGAAGACCACGCGGTTTGCCACCTCGCGCGCGAAGCCCAGTTCGTGGGTGACGACGATCATGGTCATGCCGCTTCCCGCGAGGTCGCGCATCACGTTGAGCACTTCGCCCACCAATTCGGGGTCCAGCGCCGACGTGGGCTCGTCGAACAGCATCAGCTTGGGCTTCATGGCCAGCGCGCGGGCGATCGCCACGCGCTGCTGCTGGCCGCCGGAGAGCTCCGTGGGGTAGTTGCCATGCTTGTCGGCCAGGCCGACGCGGGCCAGCAGGGCCATGGCTTCCTCGCGCACTTCGGCGCGCGGGCGGCGCTGTACGACGACGGGGCCTTCCATGACATTCTGCAAGGCCGTCTGGTGGCCGAACAGATTGAAGCGCTGGAACACCATGCCGCTGGCCAGGCGCTGGCGCGAGATTTCCGCGTCGCTCATTTCCCGCACCGTATCGCCGTGGCGCCGGTAGCCGGCGAGTTCGCCGGCGATCCAGATGGCGCCGCCATCGATGCGCTCGAGCTGGTTGAGGCAGCGCAGGAACGTGCTTTTGCCCGATCCCGAGGGGCCGATGAGACAGACGACTTCGCCGGCGGTCACTTGCAAGCTGATGCCCTTCAGGGCGTGGAAAGCGCCATAGTATTTCTGCACGTCTTGTGCGAGGACCATGTCGGCCATGATTCAGGCCTCCTGCAGGGTTTCTGCATTGGCAGGGCGCGCGCGCCGCCCCTGGCTGCGGGCCAGGGCCTTTTCGAGGAAATGCTGGCCGATGGAAAACACCGACACCACCGCCAGGTACCAGACCGTGGACACCAACAGCAGTTCAATGATCTCGTTGCCGACGGGCGGGACGATGACGCGCAGGGCCTGCGGCAGCACGATACGGCGCAGGGTGGTGAGCCTGGTCATGCCGATGGCGCGTGACGTCGACCTGCAGCGTCCGGATCATTCCAGCCATGGCCGGCAGCACCTTGTGCAGCGTGTCCACGGCCTCGAAGGCGGTGTACTTGTCCTCGATCAGGTCGCGGTCGGGTATTTCTGGCACCGCGTGCCGACGCTCGAATACACGCCGCTATTCATCGAGCGGCAGATCGCCTGCTGCGGGCGCGGGCATCCGCTTTACGAGCGGGCGGGGCGGCTCGATCCCGCCGAAGTCGTGGATCACGAATGGGTCTGGCGCACCTACCCGACGCCCGAGGCCCAGCACTCGACCACGCCGAGCAAGGTGACCGCCCAGGCCGACAACATGGAGGCCGTTTCGCTCCTGATCTTGTCCGGCCACCATCTGGGTTATCTGCCGCAGCAGTTCGCGGCATCGTACATCCGGCGCGGATTGCTGGCGCCGCTCAATACCAAAATGCTCAGCTACGAGGTGACCTTCCACGTCGTCACGCGCAAGCGCAGCCAGCGCGGCCCTATCGTGCAGGCCTTCATCGAGGACCTGAAGCGCGCGCATTTGCATCTGCAATAGGCGATGCATGCGCACCGGGCCACCGCGCCGCTTTGCCGCCCGGGGCCGCTACAGCAATTCCACCTTTCCGGTTTCCACGTCATAGATCGCCGCGCGGACCTTCAGTTCTCCCGTCCTGATCCGGTGGGAAATCACGGGCGACGATGCGCTCAGCACCTTGGCCTGCTCGATGGCGTTCTGCATGACCACGGCCCGGTATTCCGGCGTGGGGCTGTTGACGAGGGCCGGGCGCATGTAGGGATACAAGGCCGTGACCTGCCCGGGCACGTCCTTGTTGGCGATGGCCGCCTTAACGGCGCCGCATTGGCTATGGCCCAGCACCATCAGCGCCCTGACCTTCAAGGCCTCCACCGCATATTCGAGGCTGGCGATGACCGGCGAGGCGGCGACATTGCCCGCCACGCGGACGGTGAAGATGCGCCCGATGGACTGGTCGAAAATCAATTCGACCGGGACGCGCGAATCGGAGCAGGCCAATATCGCGGCGAACGGGGACTGGCTTTCGCTGGTATGCGTGCGCAGCACCTCGTAGTCCTGTTGGAACGAGGTGAGCTCGAGCTTGAGATAGCGGGCATTGCCGGCCATCAGCTTCGCCAGCGCTTCATCCGGCGTGCCGGCGGGCAGCGGCGCCGGCATGGCGTTCGCATGGACTTGCGCGTGCATCGCACCCAGCCCCAGCCCGCCCGCGGCGCTGACGGCCAGGGACAGGCCCACGAAACGGCGGCGGGCGGGCCGGGCGGGCTCGGCATGCGCAACGTGCTGCGTGGTGTCGCAGCCGCAGAGGAAGGAATGTTTGTGCGAGGTGGGCATGGCATGGGGCTCCTGTCGAAATGGCCCGCGCAGTATCCGGAATCGCCGCGATCCCGCGAATCAGATTTGTCGCTGTCGCGCGCATCGGACATGCGAAATACCTGATGGATTTCCTCGCCGCGCCCGCCGGCCGCATGGCCGGGGGGCGGCCCGCAATGCACACGGCCCGATCCGCCGTAGGCGGATCGGGCCGTGTTGCCCTGGAAAAGCGCCGGACGCGGCGTCAGCCCCGGACGTTGGTGCCCGGCACGCGCAGCGTGCTGCCCACCTTCAGGTTGTTGCCGCGCAGATTGTTCAGCGCCCGCAAGGCGTCCACCGACGTGCCGTACTGGCGCGCCAGCGAGAACAGCGTATCGCCGTTGCGCACCTTGTGCTGGCGGACGTTGGGCTTGACGGCATTGGGCTTGACCGAGGCCAGGCGGCCCTGCCGTTGCGCCACCGCCGGCTTGAACTCGGCGCGTTCGGCGCCGCTCGACATATCGAGGGAAGCCACCTGCACGCCGCCGGTATTGCCCGGCACCAGCAGGTTCTGCGCCACGGCGGCCTTCTGCCGGTGGGGGATCTCGTTGACCTGGCGCAGCGTCGATTCGGACACGCCGAAGCGCTTGGCGATGGAGGCATACGACTCGCCGCGGCGCGCGCTGTAGACCTTCCAGCTCGACAACTGGCCCTTGTAGGCGTCGATGTTGGCGTTGAAGATGGCCACGCGGTCGGCCGGCAGGATCAGCGTCGGCGCGTGCTCGCCGCGAATCAGCGGGCGGTTGAAGGAGGGATTCAGGGCCTTGAACTCGTCCAGCGGCATTTCGGCCAAGCGGGCGGCGACCTCCACGTCCATGTCCTGGTTCTTCTGCACCGTGGCGAAATAGGGCTGGTTGCTCACCGGCGGCAGCACCACCGCGTATTTCGCCGGGTCGGCGATGATGTTCTTGATGGCCTGCAGCTTGGGCACGTAGTTGCGGGTCTCTTCGGGCAACTGCAGCGACAGGTAGTCGGTCGGCAGGCCCGCGGCCGCGTTCTTGGCCATGGCGCGCTGCACCGAGCCCTCGCCCCAGTTGTACGAGGCCAGCGCCAGGTACCAGTCGCCCTGCATCTCGAACAGCGACTCCAGGTAGTCGAGCGCCGCGTTGGTCGACGCGATGGGGTCGCGCCGTTCGTCGCGCCACCAGTCCTGCTTCAGGTTGAAATGCTGGCCGGTCGCGGGCACGAACTGCCACAGGCCCGAGGCTTGCGAGCGCGATAGCGCGGTCGGGTTGTAGGCGCTTTCGACGAAGGGCAGCAGCGCCAGCTCGGTGGGCAGGCCGCGTTCGTTGATTTCCTCGGTGACGTAATAGAGATACTTGCCGGCGCGCTCGGCCATGCGCTGCATGGCTTCAGGATGGGAGGCGTAATACTCGGTCCATTGCTCCGTCAGCGGCGTATTCAGATTCGGGATGGCGAAGCCGCGGCGGATGCGGTCCCACACGTCGCGGGGAGGGTGGGTCAGGTCGACGGTGCGCGAAGTCACCGCGGCGACATAACGATTGGGATATCCGGGCTGCTTGGAATCGGCGTCAGAGAAATTCTGTTTCGGCGCTGTTCCCGCGCATCCTGCCAGCAAGGCCACCAGCAAGGGAACAATCAGTCGGAGCAATTTCATCAGTCAGATCACTTGAAGTTATTCTTCCATTCCCGAAGTACGGCAAATACTTCGACCGGCGAGGTTAGTGAACGCCCAGCCTGAACTGCGGCAGCCTTGGCAACGTCAACTTGCTGCGTGCGCAGGAAAGGATTGGTGTCCCGCTCCTGGCCTATCGAGGAGGGCAGGGTGGGAAGACCTTGTTCGCGCAGTTGCCGGGCCCGCTGATACCACTGTTGCAGGGTGCGGTTGGCGGGTTCTACTGCCAGTGCCCAGCGCAAGTTGCCAAGAGTGTACTCGTGAGCGCAGAAAACTTGTGTTTCAGGCGGTAATGTTACTAATTTTTCCAGGGATGCGTACATTTGCGCCGGGGTTCCCTCGAACAGGCGCCCACAGCCGCCCGCGAACAGGGTGTCGCCACAGAACAGGGCCTGGGCGCTGCCCGCCGCCCGACCCCAGTAGGCGATGTGGCCGGCGGTGTGGCCTGGGACGTCGAGCACGCCCAGGTCCAGGTCCAGTTCCGGCAGCCGGACCCGGTCGCCTTCCTGTAGCGGAAAGTCGCAGTGCGGCAAGGTTTCGAGGGCGGGACCGTACACGGGCGCCCCGGTTGCACGCGACAATTCCAGGACGCCGCCCACATGGTCGGCGTGATGATGCGTGAGTAGAATGGCGCGCAGTTGCAGGGGCGCGCCGGCCTCGCGCTGTTTTTCCAGCGCGGCGAAAACGGGGGCGGCGTCGCCCGGGTCCACCACGGCGGCGAGGCCCTGGTTGCGCAGCAGCCAGATGTAGTTGTCGGAGAATGCCGGCACCGGCAGGATGGCGGGACCCTGGGCACCGACGCCAGCGGGGGCGTGGGTAGCTTGCATGATCTAAGGAATCCAAAGCGTGGCAGAAGAAATTGCGCCGATTGTAGAACTGGCCGAGTGGTTCGAAACACCACCGGGCCAGTACGCGCTGCGCTGGGAGCAGGCTCAGTTCGATGCGGTGGTGGCCGACGTCTTCGGCTACAACGCCTTGCAGGTGGGGCTGGCCGAGCTGGATCTGCTGCGCGCCAACCGCATGCCCTTCAAGGCCTACGTGGGCGAGGTGATGCCCGAGCCCGAGGTGGCGGCGCGCTGGCAGGCCTGCACGGTGGCCGATCCGCATGCGCTGCCGTTCGAGTCCGGCAGCATCGACCTGCTGATCCTGCCCCATGCCTTCGAGTGCACCGAGGCGCCGCACGAGGTGCTGCGCGAGGTGGAGCGGGTTCTGATGCCCGAGGGGCGGGTGGTGATCTCGGGCTTCAATCCCTGGAGCCTGTGGGGCGCGCGCAATCGCATGCCCGGCATGGAGCCGTGGCTGCCGCACGCGCCGTCGGCCCAGGTCTCGCTGGCGCGGGTGAAGGACTGGCTCAAGCTGCTGTCCTTCGAGGTCGATCGCGGGCGCTTCGGCTGCTATGCGCCGGCCTGCCGCACCGACGTCTGGCTGGACCGCTGGAAATTCATGGAGTCGGCGGGCGACCGCTGGTGGGCCGTCTGCGGGGCCGTCTACGTCGTGTCGGCCATCAAGCGGGTGGCCAGCATGCGCCTGATCGGTCCGGCCTGGAAGCGCAAGCGCAAGGCGCCCGCGGCGGCGTCGGTGGTGGCGAATCACCGCGTCGGCGATCTTTGATGGCGGGTTGTCGCCGCGTATCATGCGCGGCTATCTTTTCTCGAACTGACTGGAATACATCGTTTTGGCTACTGACGACGCTCACCCCAAAGTGGAAATCTGGACCGACGGCGCCTGCAAGGGCAATCCCGGACCCGGCGGGTGGGGCGTGCTGCTGCGCGCGGGCACGCATGAAAAAACCATGCACGGCGGCGAGATGTCCACCACCAACAACCGCATGGAATTGATGGCCGTCATCGAGGGCCTGGGCGTGCTCAACAAGGCCTGCAACGTCACCATCCATACCGACTCGCAGTACGTGATGAAGGGCATGACGGAATGGCTGGCCAACTGGAAGCGGCGCGGCTGGGTCACCGCCGAGAAAAAGCCCGTGAAGAACGCCGACCTGTGGCGCCTGCTGGACGAGCAGGTGCAGCGCCATGAGGTGACCTGGCGCTGGGTGCGCGGGCACGCGGGGGATCCGGGCAACGAAATGGCGGACCTGCTGGCCAATCGCGGCGTGGACGAGGCCCGGCGCAAGGACCTGACGCGGCATTCCGACGCGCATTGAGCGGGCGCCGCGCCGCCGGCGCGGGCCTGGCGTAAACTGTCGCCTTGCCGTTTTTCCGCCGACCTCATTGCACCCATGCGCCAGATCATTTTCGATACTGAAACCACCGGACTGGATCCCGCCCAGGGCCATCGCATCGTCGAAATCGGTTGTGTCGAAATCCTCAACCGCACGGTCACGGGCCGCAACATGCACGTGTACCTGAACCCGGACCGCGACAGCGATCCCGAGGCGCTGGCGGTGCACGGCCTGACCACGGAGTTCCTGTCGGACAAGCCGCGCTTCGCGGAAATCGCCGATGAATTGATGGAATTCATGCGGGGCGCCGAGATCATCATTCACAACGCGGCGTTCGACACCAAGTTCGTCAATGCGGAAATGGCCCGCCTGGGCAAGCCCGCCATGGCGGAGTATTGCGCCAAGATCACCGACTCGCTGATGGAGGCGCGCCAGCGCCGTCCGGGCAAGCGCAACTCGCTGGATGCGCTGTGCGACTTCTACGGCATCTCCAACGCCCACCGGACCCTGCACGGCGCCTTGCTCGACGCGCAATTGCTGGGCGAAGTCTGGCTGGCGATGACGCGCGGCCAGGACGCCTTGCTGATCGAAGTGGAAGACGACGGCAGCGGGTCCCAGTCGGGCGGCGAGATCCTGCCCCGCTTCGACGCCTCCGGCTTGCCGGTGCTGACCGCGAGCCCCGAGGAAATGGCCGAGCACCAGGAATATCTGCTGGTGCTGGACAAGTCGGCGGGCGGCGCCTGCGTCTGGCGCACCTACGAACCGCTGCCCCCGGCCGCGGAAGCGGCGCCCTGACAGATGTTTCCAGACACGGCGCCACCTGACGATCGTGTCGCGATTTTTCATCGGCGCTTGCAAGCATGTAAAAACCCGTGCTATAGTCGCTGTCTCACTTCGGGCGGTTAGCTCAGTGGTAGAGCACTGCCTTCACACGGCAGGGGTCACTGGTTCGAAACCAGTACCGCCCACCAGGATTCCGAAGAGAAAAAGCCGGCGCACAGCCGGCTTTTTTGCGTCTGGCGGGTCTTCGCGTTTCATGTCCGCGCTGATCCGAACACCGGGGTGCAACGATCGCTCGACGTGTATCTCGACTTGCTGAAGCTGCGCCTGGGGCAAGGCCGGGGAAACCTGCCGCCGTCCGCCTAGTCTCCCGTTCGTTGATGAAGTGTCCCGCCATTTGGGACTGGCCCCTGAAATAAGCAGTCCCGATGCATCCCGCTGCTTGATTCGGCTTAGCCGGCATTCAAGAATGGACACGTGTCCATTTCATGCGCCGCCTGCCTGCCAGGTTGGCTCTACACCGGCAGGCGGGATCTTTCATGTACATCAGCGAGCAACTTCTCAACCCCGATGAGCGCCGTTTGCGCCTTTCCGCGCAGTTGGGGGTAGAGCATGTCGTGCTCGACAACCGGGGGACCGAGCTCGTTTCTGCGCAGGGCGGCGTCAGCGAGTGGGATGCCGGCAAACTGGCCGCCTATCGCAGATGGGTGGAGAGCCATGGGATGAAACTGGACGTCTTCGCATTGGATGTCGGCTCCATCCTGCTGGATTCGCTGGTCGACCTGGAAGGGGCAAGGCGACAGCGCGACACGCTGGCGAGGAATATCCAGCGAGCGGCCGAGGCCGGCATTACCTGCCTGAAATACAACGTGCAGATGGTGGGCATTACTCGCACGGCTCTGAAGCCGGGGCGGGGAGGCGCGCGGAATTCGGGATTCGTCCATGCCGACTATTCACCGGAAGACGACCGCAGGCATTCCTACTGGGGGGTGGGCTACCCCAGCAACCAGGAAGAGGGCGGTTCGGCCTCGGCCATGCTCTGCGGCCAGAAGATGGCGCGCGCGGTGCCTCCCGTCAGCGTGCAGGCGGGATGGGACGCCATCGAATTCCTCGTCGAGGGCCTGGTGACGGCCGCGGACCGGGCCGGCGTGCGCCTGGCCTGCCATCCTCATGACCCGGCCTACCCCGTGGGCGGGCTCAATGGCATCGAGCATGTCGTGGGCTCCGTGGACGGCCTGCGCCGCTTCCTCGCGCTCTCGCCTAGCAGAAACCATGGCCTGAATTTCTGCCAGGGGACGGTCGCCGAGATGTTCGAGCGTCCGGGCAGGCATATGACCGCGGTGATCGAGGAGTTCGCCAGGACAGGCCGCATTTTCATGGTCCATTTCAGGAATATCCGCGGCGGCTATCTGGACTTCGAGGAAGTCTTTCCGGACGAGGGCGACGTCGATATGTACGAGGCCGTCAAAGCCTACCAGCGCGGCGGCTATGCCGGACCGCTGTGTCCAGACCATGTGCCCGTTTCCGATATCGACGCGGGACGCGAACGCTTCATGTCGTTCGCGCTCGGCTATACCCGCGGCCTGCTGCAGGCCGCCGGCGCATGGTCGACGCCCGCGGGCTGACCCGGCGCGCCCGGATCCGCCAACGCACCAGGAGACAACACCGATGACCAGGCTGCTCAAGCTGCGCAGCCAGCGCTGGCTGGCTAACGACGATTTTCGTTCTTTCAATCACCGTAGCCGTTTCATGCAGATGGGTTACGACCGCGGCGATTGGGACGGCAAGCCCATCGTCGCGATCATGAATAGCTGGTCGGAGTTCAACCCCTGCCATATGCATTTCCGCCAGCGGGTCGACGACGTCAAGCGCGGCGTGCTGCAGATGGGGGGATTCCCACTCGAAATGCCGACACTGTCCTTGAACGACGCCATCGTCAAGCCGTCCGCCCTGCTTTATCGCAACATGATGGCGATGGAAGTCGAGGAGATGATCCGCTGCTATCCGGTCGACGCCGTGGTCTTGATGGGCGGTTGCGACAAGACCACGCCCGCCATGCTGCTGGGGGCGATCAGCGCGGATCTGCCGACGATATTCCTGCCGGCCGGTCCCATGTTGCGCGGCAATTCGCAAGGGCAGACGCTGGGATCCGGATCCGACGCGTTCAAGTTCTGGGATGAGCGGCGCGCCGGCAGGATTACCGAGACGCAGTGGGAAGGCATCGTCAGCGGCATCGCGCGGGGACCGGGAACCTGCATGACGATGGGCACGGCCAGCACCATGACCGGCATCGCCGAGGCGCTGGGCATGGCGCTGCCCGGCGCCTCGAGCATACCCGCGGTGGACGCGGGCCATCAGCGCATGTCGACGCAGGCGGGGCGGCGCATCGTGCAAATGGTGCACGATGACCTGCGGCCGTCGGCCATCCTGACCCGCGACGCCTTCCTCAACGCCATCGTCGTCGCCATGGCCATGGGATGCTCCACCAACGCCATCATCCACGTCATCGCATTGGCGCGGCGGGCGGGCCTGAAGGACGTCGGGCTGGATGACTTCGATCGCATCAGCCGCGATGTGCCGGTCATCGCCAACATTCGTCCCAACGGCGATAGCCGGTATTTGATGGAGGACTTCTACTATGCGGGCGGCCTGCCTGCGTTGATGACGCGCCTGACGCGGCATCTGCGCCTGGACGCCATGACGGTAAGCGGCCAGTCGCTGGGTAGGAATATCGAAGATGCCAAGGTCCATGACGACGACGTGATACGCACGCCGGAACGACCCGTCTACCGCGAAGGCTCGCTGGCCGTGCTGCGGGGCAACCTGGCGCCGGGGGGATGCGTCATCAAGCCCGGCGCGATGAGCGAAAAATTCCTGCGCCATCGAGGGCCGGCCATGGTCTTCGACGATTATCCCAGCCTCAAGAAGATGATCGACGATCCGGAGGCCGACGTCACCGAAGACCACGTCATCATCCTGCGCAACGCGGGCCCGAAGGGCGGCCCCGGCATGCCGGAATGGGGCATGATTCCCTTGCCCCTGAAACTGGTGCGGCAGGGTGTGCGCGACATGCTGCGCATCAGCGATGCGCGCATGAGCGGCACCAGCTATGGCGCCTGCGTGCTGCACGTGGCGCCCGAGGCCTATGTGGGCGGTACGCTGGCCTTGGCGCGGACCGGCGACATGGTGGCGGTGGACGTGCCCTCGCGCACGATACATCTCGACGTCGATGAGTCGGAGCTGGCGCGTCGGCGGGCGCGATGGTCGCCGCCGCCGGCGCGTTACGCGCGCGGCTACGGCAGGATGTTCATCGAACATATCCTGCAGGCCGACGACGGTTGCGATATGGATTTCCTGTTGACCCAGGCCGGCGAAAGCGCCGGCGAGCCGGATATTTTCTGATGGCGGCCATGCGCCGCGCGGTGGGCCTGGACTCTCCGGCCGGCGCCGCCTCGATTCACGCGCTCTCGCGGACGATGAGCGAGAATCCCAAATCGTGGATACGCTTGTCATCGGGCACCGCGCCGCGCAGCCGCTGCGCGAGCAGTTCGCCGACGCGTACGCCCAGGGCGCGCGAGTCGATACGCACCGTCGTCAGCGCGGGCACGCTGGCCGCGGCCACCGGCAAGTCCGAGAACCCCACCACGGCCATGCGCGCCGGCACAGGCCAGCCCTCGCGCCGGGCGGCGAGCAGCGCGCCCAATGCCAGCGTGTCGTTGCTGCAAAAGACGCCATCCAGTCGCGGCTGGCGCGACATCAGGAGGGCGGCGCCGCGCGCGCCGTCATCGATGCTGGACGGCGGGGCGACGCGATGAACGGCGACATCCTTGCCCGACAGCGCCAGTGCCGTTTCCCGGAAACCTTGCAGGCGCTGGTTCGAGCGGTCCTCGTCGGCGCCGATGAAACCCAGGTTGCGGCAACCCCGGGCAACGAGATGGCGCGCCACCGCCGCGCCCGCGTCCGTGTTGGAAAAGCCGACCACCGTGTCTATCGGCGTATCGGTCAGGTCCCAGCATTCGATAACCGGAATGCCGGCGCGCGCGAGCATCGTCTCGATGGCGGAACCATGGCGTGTGCCCGTCAGCACGATGGCATCCACGCGGCGGCCGATGAATGCGCTTACCAATCGCCGCGCTTCTTCTTCGTCGTAGCGGGTCTGGCCCAGCAGCAATTGATATCCGGCGTTCGAGAGCGTGGCGGCCAAACCGTCCATGGTGTCGGCGAACCACGAGTTGGACAACGTCGGAACCAGGGCGCCCACGATATTGGAGCGCCGCGATGCCAATGTGCCCGCATTCAGGTTGGGCACGAAGCCCAGCCTGGCGATGGCGGCTTCGACCGCCGCGCGGGTTTTCGGCGCCACGGTGGCGGGCGCGCTTATGACGCGGGAGACGGTCACCCGGGCCACGCCCGCGGCGCGGGCGACGTCCGCCATTTGCACACGGGCGGGCGGGTTCTTCATGTGTTGCTCCGATCTGCGTTGGCGACTGTCGTGCATCGGCCAGGAATGGGTGGCGTCGAATTCCAAATCGTGGGACTGGTGGGCGGGTTTCCCGTGGTCCCGCGTTGCCAAATCCCGCCTGTTATCGACAATGGAAATGCTTCCCGCATTCTACGCGGAACACCTACAAAACAAGCGGTTTCGGCCGCGGAGGAGACAACATGAAACGACGATACCGACTACTCGCGTTCGGCCTGTGCGCGAGTCTCCTGGGGTTGGCCAACAGCGCCGCGGCACAGGACGATTATCCTTCGCACGCCGTGAAAATCATCGTGCCCTTTCCTGCCGGCGGCACCAGCGACCTGATGGGGCGCTTGATCGCCGAGGTGCTCGGGCGACAATTGAAGCAGCCTTTCGTGGTGGAAAACAAGGGTGGGGCGGGCGGCGCAATCGGGTCCGACCAGGTGGCGCGTTCCGCGCCGGACGGCTACACGTTGCTGTTGTCCGGCATAGGCAGCAACGCCATCATCCACGCGTTCAAGCCGGCGCCGCCTTACGACTCCAACAAGGATTTCGTTCATATCTCGCAGTTGGCGGCGGGGCCTAACGTGCTCGTCGTGAATCCTTCCTTCCCGGCCAAGACCTTCAAGGAGTTCATTGCCTGGGTCAAGGCGCATCCCGGCAAGTTCGACTATGGTCAGGTGAACGCATCGTCGGGACACCTGACGACGGAATATCTGAAGCAGGTGGCCGGACTCGACATGGTGGGCATTCCCTACAAGGGCGGCGCGCCGGCGCTGACGGATGTGCTGTCCGGCCAGATCAACGGCATGTTCACGAACCAGGACGCCGCGCTGCCTCACGTCAAGTCGGGAAACCTGCGCGCCCTGGCCGTTACCAGCGCCGAGCGCAACCCGCTGTACCCGGACGTTCCGACGGTCGCCGAGTCGGGCTATCCGGGATTTACCGCCGTGTCGTGGACAGGGCTGTCGGCGCCCAAGGGAACCCCCGACGCCGTCGTGAAGAAGCTGGAAACGGCAATGGTGCGCGGCTTTGCCGATCCCGCGGCCAAGGCGAAGCTGGAAGCCACCGGTTTCGTCGTGGTGGCGCAAGGTTCCGTGCCCTATACCAAATTCGTCCAATCGGAGATCGCTCGCTGGGAAGACGTGGTGCGAAAGTCGGGTATCCAGCTCGGTAATTGAGCAGATGCCATTATTTTTTTCTCGAGGAAATTTTCAAATGAAAGCCGTCGAATCCAACATCGTGTCCTATGCCAAGGCGGACGCCAATGCGCGCACCGCGGCCGAGAGCGGCGATCGCATCGCGTGGATCAAGGTGTCGCTGATCTATCTGCCCCTGGCCACGCCCGTGAGCGACGCCAAGGTGCTCACCGGACGCCAGAAGCCGTTGACGGAGATCGCCTTCATCTTCGCCGAGATCCGCACGCGGGACGGGCATGAGGGCATCGGCTTCGGCTACTCGAAGCGCGCGGGCGGGCCGGGCATGTACGCGCATGCGAAGGAGATCGCGCCCAACCTGCTGGGCGAGGATCCCAGCGACATCTCGCGCCTGTTCACCAAGCTGCTGTGGGCCGGCGCTTCCATGGGCCGCAGCGGGCTGACCACGCAGGCGATCGCGCCGTTCGACATCGCATTGTGGGATATGAAGGCCAAGCGCGCCGGCCTGCCGCTGGCCAAGCTGCTGGGCGCCCATCGCGATTCCGTGCAGTGCTACAACACCTCGGGCGGCTATCTGCATACGCCGCTGGACCAGGTGCTGAAGAACGTGCAGATCTCGCGCGAAAGCGGCATCGGCGGCATCAAGCTCAAGGTGGGCCAGCCGGACCTGGCCATCGACATCCAGCGGGTGGGCGAAGTGCGCAAGCTGCTGGGCCGCGATTTCCCCTTGATGGTCGACGCGAACCAGCAATGGGACCGGCAGAAGGCGACCCGCGCCTGCCGTGCCTTCGAGGACTTCGACCTCACCTGGATCGAGGAACCGCTCGACGCCTACGATTTCGAGGGCCACGCCCAGCTCGCGCAGCGCTTCGATACCGCCATCGCCACCGGCGAGATGCTGACCAGCGCGGGCGAGCACGCGCAGCTCATCATGGCCGAGGGCAGCGATTTCATCCAGCCGGACGCGCCGCGCGTCGGCGGCATCACGCCCTTCCTCGAAATCATGGCGCTGGGCGCGTTTAAGGGCCGCAAGCTGGCGCCGCACTTCGCCATGGAGATCCACCTGCATCTCGCCGCGGCCTATCCCATCGAGCCCTGGCTGGAGCATTTCGAATGGCTGGGCCCGATGTTCAACGAGCAGATGCAGTTGAAGGACGGCCGCATGTATGTGTCGGACCGCCCGGGCCTGGGCTTCACGTTGAGCGAGCAGGCGATCTCGTGGCGCGCCGATGCCGAAGCGTTCGGCAAGAAGCCCTAGGCAGGACGGGCCGCTGGAACCGATACCGCCTGGCCGGATTCTCCACGAGCACCTCGTGACGCGCGTGCTCGTCGTGAATCCAGGTCGCAGGCAGATGGCGGGGCACGCCTGCGGTCCTTGTCCTTGCGTGGCTGCCCGTCAACGTTGCGGCAACAAGCCCCAGTCGCGCGCCCAGAGCAAGCCGTCCACGGTGCTCCCCTTCGGAACGTATTCACAGCCCACCCACCCCTGGAAGCCGCGCCGCGTCAGCAGGTCCAGCAGATAGGCATAGTTGATTTCACCGACGGTGGGTTCGTGGCGTCCCGGCACGCCGGCCACTTGGATGTAGTCGATATGCGCTTCGTACCGTTCGATCAGCGCCGCCAGATTGCCCTGTTCCATCTGCGTGTGATACAGGTCCAATTGCAGCCGCAGCGAAGGTGAACCGATGTCCTCGATCAAGGCAATCGCGTCTTCCACGCGAGGTAGCGAATAGCGCGGCAGCATCTGCAGGCTCAAGGGTTCGAGCAGCACGACGATGCCGTGCGGCTCGAAGAACCTGACGGCCCGTTCGATGTTGCGGACGAGCAGGCCGCGCACGTCCTGCAAGGCCATGCCTGCCGGCAGGTTGCCGGTGAGCAGGTGAACCCGCTCGCAGCCCAGGCCCTGGGCGTATTCCAGTCCGAGTTCCAGGGACGCTTCGAAATCGCGCTCCCGGCCCGGCAGCGCGGCCAGGCCTTTCTCCGCCGCCGCGGCATTGCCGGGCGGCAGATTGATCACCGACTGCGTCAGGTCATGGGCCCGCAGTTCGCGCGCCATGTCTTCGACGCGCTGGTCATAGGGATACATGGCTTCGACGGCGGCGAAGCCGGCCCGGGCGGCGGCGCCGAAGCGCGCAAGAAACGGCAGTTCGCCGAACAGCAGCGAAATATTGGCGGATAGCTTCAGCACCGGCGCGTTCCGTGTCCTAATTGCTCAACTTGACGTGGGCGGAGTCGGCGATCGATTTCCATTTCTGCAACTCGCTCGCCGTGTAGGCTTGCGCTTCTTCCAGAGACATCTGGTTGATGTCGGCGCCGATCTGCTTGATCTTCTCTTGCGTGTCCTGCTTGGCCAGGCCTTTACGGACGGCGTCGTGCAGCTTCTTCACCGTTTCGGGCGGCGTGCCGGCCGGCGCGATCAAGGCCCACCACGACGTGGTGGAGAAGCTGGGATAACCTTGTTCCGCAACCGTGGGCACGTCGGGCATCTGCGGCCAGCGCTGCTTGGACGTCACGGCCAGCACCTTCAGTTGCTTGCTCTGGATGAAGGACATCGACGACAGGGGCTGGTCGACCATGAAGTCGACGCGGCCGGAGATCAGGTCGGGATAGACGGCGGCGCTGCCCTTGTAGTTGACGCCGGCCATCTTGGTGTTGGACAGGGCTTCCAGCCACTTGGAATTCAGCAGGTGCATCGTGGCGCCCGTGCCGTAGAACACGCCGTCGGGCTTGGCGCGAGCGGCGTCGACCAGGTCCTTGATGGAGTTGTACTTGGAGTTGGCGGGCGCCAGGAAGACGTTGGGGGAAGAGGCCATGACGTCCACGGTCACGAAGTCCTTGCCCGAGTCGTAAGGCACTTGCGTGAAGATGGCCTGGTTGATGGCGTAGACGCTGGTGGTCACGAGCATCAGGGTATTGCCGTCGGGCTTGGCGGCCTTGAGCTGGCGGGCGGCGATGAAGCCTTCGGCGCCGGGCTTGTTCTCCACGACCACCGACGTATCCAGCGCTTCGCCGATGTCCTTGGCGATCACGCGCGCCAGGATGTCGGTGGAGCCGCCGGCCGAGAACGGCACGTACATGGTGATGGGGGTGTTCGCTGCCAGCGCGGGGCTGGCGCAGGCGATCGCAAGCGCCGTCGCGATGACGGCCGGTTTGAAGGTGCGCATCGTGTGTCTCCGGATCGTGTGGATTTTTTAGAGGGCGTTTTCGTACGCCCCCTTATGGATTCAGGCCGGGATTCAGGCCGCGGCAGGGCTGTGCTTGGCGATATGCGCCAACACCAGTTCCACGCACTCTTCCGGCACGATGTGCTGGATCATGTGGAACGTGGTGCCGACCTGGCGCAGGTCGAGATCCTTCACCAGCGTCTTCAAGGCATTCTGCTGTTCATCGTTGGCGATCGCCCCCTTCTGCGGATACAGGCACAGAACGGGCGCGGCGATCTTGGGCAGGTAGGGGCGGGCGTCCGCGTCCAGCGCGAACTGCGCCAGGCAAGCCAGCACTTCGGTGCCGGATTTCTCGCAGGTATCGGTGTACCAGCGCAGGAAGCCGGGCGAGAAATCAGGCGGGAAACGGGTGCTGGCGTTGGTCCGGTCCAGCCAGGTGCGCGGGCCCAGCACGCGGATCGCTTCCGCCCACGATGCTTCGCCCAGGGCGTAACCCTTGCGGGCGCCGTCGGAAATGAACACGGGGCCGGATACGTTGATCAGCGTGCGCACGCGGTCGGGGTAGCGGCCGGCGACGGCCAGGCCAGTCAGTCCGCCGATCGATTCGCCGCAGTAGTGGAAGGTGTCCGCGCCCAGGTCGTCCGCGATCGCGATCACGTCGTCGCTGAGCGTTTCCAGCGTATAGCCCGTCTTCAGGTCGAAGTCGGCCGACGATAGGCCCATGCCGCGCATGTCGGGGCAGACGACCTTGAAATGGCGGCTGAGCAGCGGCACCCACTGATACCAGAACTGGCCGCGACGGCCATAGCCGTGTTGCAGGAACAGGTAGGGGGCATTGGTCCAGGGATCGGTGAAATCGGTGACCGTGTAGTGCAGGCTGGGGCCGTTGTCACGCTGCAGGATGGGCATGGGCTTGTCTCGCGAAGTCGTTCTTTGAATGGCGGAGGGACCGGCGTGGCACGCCAGTCCGTGATCCAGGCGAGATCGTAGGAGGACGGTTAGAATCTGTCCAATATATGGAAAAAACCCTGTAAGACGTTTTCGATATGGAACTGCGCCACCTCAAGTATTTCGTCGCCGTCGCGACCGAGCTGCATTTCACGCGCGCGGCGGAGCGGCTGGGCATCGGGCAGCCGCCGCTGAGCCAGCAGATACGGCAGTTGGAGCAGGAGGTCGGCGCGCAACTGTTCGTGCGCGATCGGCGGGGCGTGGCGTTGACCGAAGCCGGCCAAGCGTTCCTGATCGAGGCCAGGCTGGTGCTGGAAGGGGCGGAGCGCGCCAAGGAATCCGCGCGACGTATCGCCAGTGGCGAACTGGGCGCCCTGTCCATGGGGTTCACGGTATCGGCCAGCATCCACCCTTTCGTGCCGCGGGTGATCCGTACCTTCCGCGGGCGTTATCCAGGCGTGGATGTGTCCTTGGTGGAGAACTCCACCTTGGGACTCATGCAGCGTGTACACCAGGGCTCGGTCGACCTTGCGTTCGTGCGCGCGCCGACCGCCGACCTGCCTGGCGTGCGGGTCGAAACCTTGTTGTCCGAGCCCATGCTCGCGGTGGTCCCCGCCACGCATGAGTTGGCGAGCCGCAAGGCGATCGACCTGCGCGAGCTGGCCGCCGAGATGTTTCTCTTCTATCCGCGCAAGGTAGGCGTCGGCCTGTACAACGCCGTGGTGCAGGCGTGCGAAGCCGCCGGCTTCACCCCGGCCGAGGGCATCGAAGTGCCTCAGTTGACGTCCGTCGTGACGTTCGTGGCGGCCGGCATGGGCGTATCGGTGATCCCGGCCACCATGAGCCAGCTTCAAGCCGAAGGAGTGCGCTATCTGCCGCTGAAGGGGCAGGTGCCGATCGCCAACCTGGCCATCGCTTACCGCCCCAAGGCGCCGTCCAGCGCCCTGCAATTCGCCATCGAGCTGACCCGCGAGAGCGCCCGGGACAGCCCCTATGCGATTCACACGGTGTAATCCACCGCCGCCCATTCGAAATACGGCTTCAGGTCGGCAATCAAGGCCTGGTGCAGGGGATGAAACAGGTATGCGTCCAAGGCCGTCGCATCGTCGACTTCGGTTTCCAGGACGTAGTCCCAGCTTATAGGACGCTGCAGTTCATTGGCCGCCACGCGCCACGAGCGGATCACGGGAATTTCGCTGCCCAGCGCGGTCATGCGGCCGGCCAGCGCGGCCTCCAGCTTGGCATCCTTGGCCACGTCGGCCCGTTTGCGGAACAGCACGACGTGGCGGATCATCGCTGGGCCTCCGATGCGCTCTTGAGGTGATAGCCGCGGCCGGCGTAATCGAAATCCACCAGCTCGTTGATGGCGGCCGACTTGTCCGCCGGCGAGGCGTAGTAGGCCCGTATCTCGGCGATCTTTCCCGTCGCGGGATCGAAGTCGTACCATTCGGCGCCGCGCAGCGCCGTGCCGCTCTTGTTCTTCCAGTGCGTCCACTCGATCATCGCCTCGGGCGAGTCGTGGCTGACGATGATGCGTTCGATGGTCCATTGCGATCCCAGCGTTTCCACGCACCATACCCATTTGCGGGCGATGGCGTCGGCGCCGCGCCAGGGGACGTCGGGCAGGCCGGCGGGGAAGTAGTGGACGGCGTCCGGCGTGAAGCAGCCGACCAGGGCGTCGTAGTCCGCCGCGTTGCAGGCGTCGAAGTAACGGCGGATCAGGGCGGCGTAGTATTGGGGGGTGTATTCGGAAGTGGTCATCGGGTCTTCTCGTCTTCTCGTCCTTCGGTTCTTTCGTCTTTCCTTCGCCGAGCCTCAGCGGCTGCCGGCCGGACGCGCGGCGGGGATGGCGGGCCGGCCCCCGGCCACCCACTGCTTGTACTGCGCGCGCGTCGCGTCGCTCGGCGGGTACAGTCCCCACAGCGCTTCGCCGGCCTGCACGCGCAGCGCCAGATACGCTTCGATGTCGTCGCGCTTCTCGCACAGGTCGGCCATTTCCTCGGCCATGTGGGCGGGAATGACGGTGATGTTGTCGCCGTCGCCGTGGATCACGTCGCCGGGATAGATCGCCACGCCGGCGCAGCCGATGGGCACCTGGAGGTCGGCGACGTGGTGGTAGCTCAGGCGGGTGGTGGCCGTGACGCCGGTGCTCCAGACCGGAAAGTCCATATTGCTCAACTCGGTGCCGTCGCGGAACGTGCCGTCGGTCACCACGCCGCGCGCGCCGCGCATCATCATGCGGGTCACGAGCATATTGCCCATGGAGGCGGCGCGGCCGTCCTTGTTGCTGTCGATCACCAGCACGTGGCCGGGCTCCAGTTGCTCCACGCCCACCCATTGCAGGTTGTCGGCGCTGGGCGTGGTGGTCAGGTTGCCGTAGCAGTCGATGTCCTCGCGCGCGGGCACGAAGCGCATGGTGTAGGCGCGGCCGGCGAAAGGCTTGATCTTCTTGTTCAGGGGTTTCAGGCCATGCAGCACCGGCTGGCGGATGCCCTTGATGTAGAGCTGGGTGGTCAGGGAACCGCTGGTTGCCTTGGCCAGGCGGTCGAGCACGGCGTCTGGCACGTAGGGCGCCGGCTCGCGTTGCGGAATGACCTTCAAGGGGGGCGCTGCGTTTGTCATAGGGAATGTCTCAAGATATGGGACTGAAAGTCCGGTTGGCCGGTGAAAGATTTCACCTCCAATCCTAGATACCTTGGCCGTCAAATAGAATCGCCTGACTCGCTCTTGGCTCTCCAGGCGGCGGGTCGAGTACCACCATTTGGGACAAATGCCATGGTTACCACCCCCGGCGAAGGCACCGGTTCTCTCGAGAAAGCGCTCGACCTGCTCGATGCGATCGGCGCCGCGCCCGAGGGCCTGGGCCAAAGCGAACTGGCCGAGCTGCTGGGACTGCCGCGGACCACTGTGTATCGGCTGCTGGCGACCTTGGTGGCGCGCGGCCTGCTGCGGCGCGATCCCTTGCGCAAGGTGTATTGCCTGGGCTTCCGTTGTTTCGAGATGGCGCGCCAGGCCTATGCCATGCCGGACCTGGTGGCGGCCGCCGCGATGGAGCTGCGCCTGCTGCGCGATCTCACCGGCGAGACGACTTATCTCGCCGCCCTGGACGGGCGCGAAGTGATTTCGCTGGAGCGCTGCGACGGCGCGCACAGCCGGCGCTCGGCCGCCGCCCTGGGCGAACGCAAGCCCGTGCATTGCACCAGCCAGGGCAAGGCCATCCTGTCGGCCATGCCGGACGAGGCGCGCGAACGCTTCGTGCGCGACGCCACGCTCAAGGCTATGACGCCTTTGACCATCACCGACCGCCGCCGCCTTCATGCGGAATTGCGCATCACGCGCTCGCGCGGCTACGCCATCGACGACGAGGAAATCGTGCTGGGCGTGCGCTGCGTCGGCGCGCCCGTGGTGGACGGCAGCGGGCAGGTGCGCGGCGCCATCAGCGTCGCCGGGCCTGCCTACCGCCTGACCCGCGAGCGGCTGGAGCTATTGGGGCCCGAGGTGGCCGAGGCGGCGCGCCGCGTCGGCGCGCAACTGCCGGCGCTCGGACCGGACACGACGCCCGGGACGGAGGCCGCGGTGATGGCCGTGCCGGGGCCGTGGGCGTTCCGCGGCGCGCATCCGCTGTGGTCGGCCGACGGATCGCGCTTGTGGTGGGCCGATACGCTGGCGCCTTCGGTCCGCTTGTATGCGAACGGCGAGGATCGCGAGATCGCCATGCTGGAGTCGCCCATCGTGGGCCTGGTGCGGGACGGCGACGGCGTCATTGCCCTGCACGAACGCGGCGCCCAGCGCATCGGGCCGGACGGCGCGAGCACGGCGCTGGAGGGATGGCTCGCCGGCCAGCCCCTGGCCATCTGCAATGGCGACGCGGGCGCGATCTGGGCGGCCGTGGGCTTGCCGGAGGCGGGCGCGGCCATCGGCCTGCGGCGCGGCGACGGCGCGCTGGACGTGCAATGGCGCATCGGCGAGCCCGTGCAATGCCTGGCGTGGAACGCGGGCGACGGGTGCCTGTATGCGGCCACGCCCGCGTCCGGCGCCATCCTGATGATGCGGCCGGGCCACCCGGCGGTGCGCCGCCTGGCGACTTTGCCGCGCGGCTCCGGCCGCATCGGCGGCCTGGCCTTCGACGCGCAGGGCGGGGTATGGACGGCGCTCGGCGATGGGTGGTCGGTGATACGGATCGCGCAGGATGGGCAACTGGACCGGGTGGTGGGCCTGCCCGTGCCGTGCGCCACGGACCTTGCGTGCGTGACGGTGAGCGAGGCAAGCGCGACGCAGGCGATGAATGCAATGAATGCGACGAATGCGACGAATGCCACCGATCCTGGCAACACCTTCAACGCCACCAATACCGCAAACGCAACGGACGGACCCGCCAACCCCTCACCCCCAGGCCCCCGCCAACGCCTGGCGATCACCACCGAACGCCAGAGCGTGTCGATCGACGCGCTGGGCAGCGCGCCCCTTTCAGGCCGCCTGTTGCTGCTCGATCTGTGAGCGGCGGGGACATCGCCCGGCAAACCGTATCGTGTTCGGCCGGAAGCAACCGCCGGCGACGCGGGACAACAGCGCCGCCGGGCATACGCGCCGTCTTCCTACATATCGACGCTGACCGACAACATATAGGTGCGCGGGCGGCCTTGCATCAGATAGCCTTGCCCGCCTATCCAGTAGCTCTTGTTGGCGATGTTCTCGACGTTGAAGCGGACGACGGTCTGGCGGCCGGCGAGCGTGGTCTGGTAGCGCAGGCCGGCGTCGTAGCGGATCCAGCTCGGTATGGACTGCTGGTTGCCGGCGTCGATATATTGAGGCCCCGTGTATATGCCCCGGCCGCTGAGCGTCAGGCCGGGCAGGATGCCCGGGTCCCACTCGGCGCCGAGATTGACCTGCACGTCCGACGCCCCGTTCACTTTCTTGCCGTCGTTGGCGCCGTTGGCGGTGCGGGTCTGGCGCGCGTCTATCAGGGCCATGCCGCCCAGCACGCGCACGTCGCGCGTGACTTCGCCGTAGACGTTGAGCTCCAGTCCCTTGGTCTTCTGCTTGCCGTCGGACGTATAGACCAGCCCGTCGGCCTGGCCGTTCGGCGTGGTGACCTGGTAGGCGCTCAAGGTCGCCAGCAGGCCGCCGAAGTCGTACTTGGCGCCGACCTCATACTGTTTCGACAAGAAGGGCCGCAGGACCGAGCCGCTGTTCGCGTATCCGGCGGGCACCGTGCCGCCTTGCTGGAGGCCCTCGATATAGTTCGCGTACAGCGACAGCTTCCGCGTCGGCCGCAGGTTCAGGCCCGCCGCATACGTGACGGCGCTCTTGTCGTAGCGGGTGAGCTGCTCGCCCGTGGTGTCCGAGAAGGACTTGGCGTTCACGTTCTGCTGCCGCGCGCCCAGGGTCAACTGGACCTTGTCCCCGGCGAAGGACAGCGTATCGGCCACGGCGATCCCGGACAGCGAGGTTTCCCCGGTCTTGGGGACGTCGCCGGCGCGAGCCAGACCGGCGATGCTGGGCTTGGAAATGAAAACCGGGTCGTAGATATTGGAATAGGTGGTCGCCAGCACGTTCTGCGCAATGCCGTTGCTCACGTGCATCCCGGATACCGCGACCGACCAGTCATGCTTCACGCTGCCCGTATGCAGCGTGCCCCGCACGCCGGCTTCGGCGGAGACGCTGTCGCGGTACAGCGGCCAATACACCTGGCGCTGCGCGATGTTGCCGTCGCCGTCCAGCAGGAAGGTGTTGGAGAACAACTGTTCCTCCCGGAACCGCGAGCCGCCGACCGCGGCATAGGCGGTGACGTCGGGCGTGATGTCGACCTCGCCGCGGGCCGTCGCGAACGTCGTCCGCGTATTGTCGTAAGACCAGTCGTTCTGCCAATTGCGTCTCGGGTCGTCCGGCGGCGCGGGAATGTGGAAAGCGTTGGAGAGCAGGTAGGTGGTGCGGGCCGGCGACTGCGTGTCGTTTTCCCGATAGCCGAAGTGGGTGGACAGGCGCACGTTCTCGCCTCGCCAATCCAGTGCCAGGGTCGCCGTTCCCACCTTCTGGGATTGATGGTCGCCCGCCATGTCGCCGTCGCGGTAGGCGCCGGTGAAGCGGATGCCGAAATGATTGTCCGGGCCGAGGCGGCGGCTCAGGTCGACCGTGGTGCCGAACTGGCCCGTGGAGATATAGCCGAATGAAATCCGGTTCAAGGGCGTCTCCAGGGCGTTCTTGGGCACCTGGTTGATCATCCCGCCCACGCCGCCTATCGGCCCCAGGCCATTGAGCAGGGCGTTGGCGCCGATCAGGACGTCGATGCGTTCTATCGATTCGATGCCGGGCGTCCCGATGCCGTACAGGCCGTCGTAGGCGATGTCGAGCTGCGATACCTTGTTGCCGCGGATGAAGAAGTCGGTCGATCCGTCGTTGTCGGGATAGAAGATGCGCACCGAAGGATTGTTCGCCAGCACGTCCGATACCGACTTGGCCTGCTGGTCCCGGATCAGGCTCTCGGTGTAGGTGACGCTGTTGAACGGCGTGTCCATGACGTCCTTGTTGCCGAGGAAACCCAGGCGGCCGCCCGCGGCGATCTGGCCGCCCGCGTAGGGCGGCGGCAGCGCATGGTCCCGGCCGGCGGTGACGGTGACGGGTTCCAGCGTGGCCACCGCCGCCGGCGCGGGCGGCGCCGGGCGCAGTCCATAGCTGCCGTCAGGCTGCCGGTAGGCCTCCAGCCCCGTGCCCGCGAGCAATGCGGCGAAGCCCGCGTCGGTGGTGTACCTGCCCCTGAGTCCCGGACTGGCCTTGCCTTGGGCCTGTTCGCTGGCGCCGACGAGATAGACGCCGGCGGCTGCCGAGAACCGCAGCAGCGCGTCGCGCAGGGGACCCGCCGGGATGTCGTAATCCCGGGCGCTGTTCGCCTGGGGGCCGGAACGGGGCGCGGGACGCGCCTGCGCTTGCGCGTCGGATGCCCAGCCGGCGCATGCGGCGGCGCTCGCGAACACGAGCAGCGGCGCCGTCCAGGCCAGGGCGCTCTGGGAAAGTCGGGACATAAGGCAATTCCTTCAACATAGTGGTCATGGCGAGGAAGGAAGACGTTTCGTCATGCCTTGCGCCCTGCGATCGCCGCGCGGCCGGCAAGCCGGAGTCCCTTCCTGATGGGTTAAACCAGCGAAGGGCAGAAAAGCGGACAGGGTTTTTGCGGCTTTTCGCGCCGGGATGCCGCAAGGCCATGATTTCTCGATGATTATTTTTTTTCACGGACATGAACATGGACATGGACATGGGTATGGCCATTGCCGGGCGGCGAGGCGGCCCACGGACAAGCCCGGACGGCAGGAGGCCTTATCGAAGAGGCCTTATCGGCGAGGTTCGATGCTGACCCACCACGGCAGCGTCCGATGGACGCGGATGGGAAGCGCCGTGGCCAGCATGGCGAGCGCGTGATCGGTGTCGCGCACGGGGAAGTTTCCATACACCTTCAGGCCGGCGATTTCGTCCGCCAGTCCGATATGGCCGTTGCGGTAACGGCGCAGTTCGGCCACGACTTCGCGCAGCGATAGATCGCGCGCCACCAGCAGGCCGCTGGTCCATGCCTCGCGGGCGGCGTCGGCCGGCGAGGTCTGCGTCACGGCGTCGCGGGTGAAGACGGCCTGGCGGCCCGCCTCGATGACGGTCACGGCCCGGGTCGATTTCGTGCGGATTTCGACGGCGCCCTCGTACACGGCCATGCGGGTCTGGCCGTTGTCCTGCAGCACGTTGAACCGCGTGCCCAATGCGCGCAGCCGGCCTTGCGCGGTGTCCACCAGGAAGGGCCGCGCGCGATCCGCGGCCGTGGCGATGAAGATCTCTCCCGCCACCAGGGTGACCAGGCGCCGGTCGGCGGTGTAGGACACGTCGATGGCGCTCGCCGTGTTCAGCCAGATCCGCGTGCCGTCGCTCAGGACCACGTCCCGCTGCGCCCCGACGCCGGTGCGATAGTCGGCGGCCCATGCCAGTATCGCGTCCGGCAGCAGCGCATTGCGCCAGGCAAGCCATGCCAGCGCGCCGGCGCCGCCCGTCACCGCGATGCCGGCCAGCGCGCGGCGGCGCCGGCGAAACCGCGTGTTGGCCTGCGTCAAGGCGTCGGCGGCCAGCCGCGCATCGCCCGCTTCCTGGAGCGGCGCGAAGCGGCTGCCGATGTCTTCCACGTAGCGCCACGCGGTGCGGTGCTCGGCGGCCGCGCGCAGCCATTCCTGCCACCGGGCTTTATCGCTGTCGTTCACATGTTGGGAACAGAGCAGCGCGTACCACTCGGCGGCTTGTTCCAGGACGGCGTGCGAGGGCGCCTGCGTTTGGGAAAAGCGCGACTCCGAAGCGAGAGCATTTCCGGACATGGACGTTCAGCCGCGCCCGTCCTGCCGCGGCTCGGACAGGGCGTGGCGGGCGCGCAGCTTGAGGCATTCCAGCATCGCCTGCGCCACGTAGCGCCGCGCGGTGCGGTCCGATACGCCCAGCTCGGCGGCGACCTCCGCGTCGGTCATCCGGCAGGCCACGGTCAGCACGAAGGCCTGGCCGGTCTTCTCGGGCAGGGCGCGCAGCATGGCGCCGATCTCGTACAGCGCTTGCAGCACCATGGCCTGGCGCTCGGCGGAGGGGTAGCTGGCCTCGGGCCGGGCAGCCAGCGTTTCCAGCCATGCGCGTTCTATCTCCTGGCGATGCCAGAGATTGATGCACAGGTTCTGCGCCGTCGTGCGCAGGTAGCCGCGCGCTTCCCCGGCCGAGCTGAAACGCGCCGGCGCGGACTTGGCCATCAGCCGGACAAAGGCGTCGTGCGCCAGGTCGGCGGCGTCCGCCGCGTTTCCCAGGCGCCGGCGCAGCCATCCGAACAGCCAACCGTGATGGTCGACGTAGAGGGCTCGCACTTCCTCCTGCATGGAAAGTTCGGCTGGCTGCATGGCCTCTCCTGGACCGGGCGAACACGCTTGGACGGCGGATAATTGTTAAGAATGATTTCTATTTAGAGCTGATTTATAGTTGATTTGGCCCGTTCGGGCAATGCGCCGATGGCCGCGGCAAGGGGATGCCGGAACGCGGCTTCCGCGTCACCGCGCGGAGGACATGCGCGCGGCGGCCGCGCGAGGCGCGCCGCGCCTTTCCGGAGGCTGAAAACCGATGGACATGTCGCTCGGAAAACGCCTCCGGCCCTCGGGAAAGTCGGTGATACACTCTTACACCGCTGTGTGAGTCCAGGTTCGACCCTGGCGAACAGGTCCGCCCCGGCGGTCTCGGATACGGTTTGCCGGTATCCGTTCCCCTGCCGTGGCAGCCGTCGGCATGCCCGTCCCCCGCTTCCGATTCCCATCGATGCGATCCCCCGGCTTTCCGAACGATCGATCCGCCGACTCCGCGTCATCACAAGAATTCTGGCAATCCCTTAAATCGAGTCAGGGCTACGAGAAAAATGTCTACTACGTCGAAGATCATTTACACCCTCACTGACGAAGCGCCGGCGCTGGCAACGTATTCGCTGTTGCCCATCGTCCAGGCCTTCACCCGCCCCTCCGGCGTCGTGCTGGAGACGCGCGATATTTCGCTGGCGGGCCGCATCGTCGCCGTTTTCCCCGAGTACCTGACCGACGCCCAGAAGCAGTCGGACGCGCTGGCCGAGCTGGGCCAACTGGCCACCCGTCCCGAAGCCAACATCATCAAGCTGCCCAACATCAGCGCCTCGATCCCGCAGTTGAAGGCCGCGATCAAGGAACTGCAGGCGCAGGGCTACAAGCTGCCGGACTACCCGGACGAGGTCAAGAACGACACCGACAAGGACGTCAAGGCCCGCTACGACAAGGTCAAGGGCAGCGCCGTGAATCCCGTGCTGCGCGAAGGCAACTCCGACCGCCGCGCGCCGCTGTCGGTCAAGAACTATGCCCGCAAGCATCCCCACAAGATGGGCGCCTGGACCGCCGACTCCAAGTCGCACGTCTCCCACATGGAAAGCGGCGACTTCTTCGGCAGTGAAAAGTCGGCCCTGATCGCCGACGCCGGCAACGTCAAGATCGAACTGGTCGGCAAGGACGGCGCCGCCACGGTGCTGAAGGAAAAGACCCCGGTCAAGGTCGGCGAAGTCATCGACGCCTCGGTGCTGAGCAAGAAGGCCCTGCGCAGCTTCCTGGAAAAGGAAGTCGCCGACGCCAAGGCCAAGGGCGTGCTGTTCTCGGTGCACCTGAAGGCCACCATGATGAAGGTCTCCGACCCCATCATCTTCGGCCACGCCGTGTCCGTGTTCTACAAGGACGTGCTGACCAAGCACGCCGACGCGCTCAAGCAGGTCGGTTTCGACCCCAACAACGGCATCGGCGACCTGTACGCCAAGCTGAAGGACCTGCCGGCCGCCAAGCAGGCTGAAATCGAAGCCGACATCAAGGCCCTGTACGCCGACCATCCGCAACTGGCCATGGTCAACTCGGACAAGGGCATCACCAACCTGCACGTGCCCAGCGACGTCATCGTCGACGCGTCCATGCCGGCCATGATCCGCGACTCCGGCCGCATGTGGGGCCCGGACGGCCAACTGCACGACACCAAGGCCGTGATTCCGGACCGCTGCTACGCCGGCGTCTACCAGGCCGTCATCGAGGACTGCAAGAAGAACGGTCCCTTCGATCCGGTCACCATGGGCAGCGTGCCCAACGTCGGCCTGATGGCCCAGGCCGCCGAGGAATACGGTTCGCACGACAAGACCTTCCAGATCCCGGCCGACGGCGTGGTGCGCGTCACCGACGGCGCCGGCAAGGTGCTGCTGGAGCAGCCCGTCGAAACCGGCGACATCTTCCGCATGTGCCAGACCAAGGACGCCCCGGTGCAGGACTGGGTCAAGCTGGCCGTCTCGCGCGCCCGCGCCACCGGCGTCCCGGCCGTGTTCTGGCTGGACAAGAACCGCGCCCACGACGCCCAGCTCATCGCCAAGGTCGAGCGCTACCTGAAGGACCACGACACCAAGGGCCTGGACATCCGCATCCTGTCGCCGGTCGAGGCTACCAAGTTCTCGCTGGAACGCATCCGCGCCGGCAAGGACACCATCTCGGTGACCGGCAACGTGCTGCGCGATTACCTGACCGACCTGTTCCCCATCATGGAACTGGGCACCAGCGCCAAGATGCTGTCCATCGTTCCGCTGATGGCGGGCGGCGGCCTGTTCGAGACCGGCGCGGGCGGTTCGGCGCCCAAGCACGTGCAGCAGTTCGTCGAGGAAGGCTTCCTGCGCTGGGATTCGCTGGGTGAATTCATGGCCCTGGCCGCTTCGCTGGAGCACCTGGGCAACACCTACAAGAACGCCAAGGCCAACGTGCTGGCCAAGACCCTGGACGCCGCCACCGGCAAGTTCCTGGACAACGACAAGTCGCCCGCCCGCAAGGTCGGCGGCCTGGACAACCGCGGCAGCCACTTCTACCTGGCGCTCTACTGGGCCCAGGCCCTGGCCGAGCAGACCGAGGACAAGGACCTGCAGGCGAAGTTCGCGCCGGTGGCCAAGGCCCTGACCGAGAACGAAGCCAAGATCGTCCAGGAACTGGCCGCCACGCAGGGCAAGCCGGTGGACATCGGCGGCTACTACCGTCCCGACACCGGCAAGACCAGCAAGGCCATGCGCCCCAGCGCCACGCTGAACGCGGTGCTGGAGTCGATCGGCGCGTAAGGTACGCGATGCCTTGATCGTCAGATCAGGCAAGCGGGCCGGAGAGCGATCTCCGGCCCTGCCCGAGCACCGATGCCCAGCGCCCGCGACCTGGTTTATGGAGAATTACGCCGCCGCCTGATGGCGGGCGCTTTCCTGCCCGGTGAAAAGCTGCGCGAGGAACGCATCGCGAAGGAACTGGATGTCAGCCGCACGCCGGTGCGCCAGGCCATCGAGCGCCTGGAGGCCGACGGCCTGGTCAAGCGCGACGGCCGGCGCGGGACGGTGGTGCTGGGCTGGCTGGACCGCGATATCGACGAGGCGTTCGCGCTGCGGCTGCTGCTCGAACCCTATGCCGCCGGCGTGGCCGCGCAGCGCGCCACCCCGGAGCAGATCGACGAGCTGGAAGCCATCAACCGCGGCATGAAAGAAGCCGCCGAATCGGACGACGCCGACCGCGTGGACCGGGTGCAGAAGCTCAACAACCGTTTTCATCATGCCCTGCTGGCGGCGGCGCAATCGGCGCGCGTGCGCTCGCTGGTGGACAGCCTGCTCGACCTGCCCATCATCATCGGCTCCTTCTACTTCTACAGCCGCGAGGACATGCTGCGCAGCGTGGAGCACCACCGCGACATCATCGCCGCCTTGCGGGCGGGCGACGCGGCGCACGCCGAGACCGCCATGCGCTTTCACCTGTCGGCGACCCACCTGCTGTTTCGCGGCCAGCGCAAGGGAAAGGCGCCGGCCAGGGGCTGATCGCGTCCACGATCCCCGCCGGCGGGGCCTTGCCTTACGCCGATGACCTTGCCGCACCGGCCGGTGCGCGGCGGCCAGCGGACCTTACTTCACCGCGCAGCCCTGGGCCGCGAGACGCGCGTCGATCCACGACGTATCCAGCTTGCCCGCGGCGATCTGCGCCAGCATCTCCAGTTCCGCCTTGTGCTTGGCGCTGGAGGCCTGGTACAGCTCCTCGACCTCGTCGTAAGGCACGCAGAGCAGGCCGTCGTCGTCGCCCAGGATCAGGTCGCCCGGTTCGATGGTCATGCCGTCCAGCGCGATCGGGCCGTTGATGACGCCGGGGCCGTCCTTGTAGGGACCGCGGTGGGTCACGCCGGCGGCATAGACCGGCAGCGCGCCTTGCCGCAGCGTGGCGGCGTCGCGGATCGCGCCGTTGATCACGATGCCGGCCACGCCGCGCGTCGCCGCGTAGGCGGCCATGATTTCGCCGATGATGGCATTGGTCAGGTCGCCGCCCGCGTCGACCACGATGACGTCGCCCGGCGCGGCCAGGTCCAGCGCCTTGTGCACCAGCAGGTTGTCGCCGGGACGGCAGCGCACGGTCAGCGCCGGTCCGGCCATGGGCGTGCCGTCGTGCATGGGGCGCAGGCGGGCGCCGCCCGCGCTCATGCGCGACATGCAGTCGCTGACGTTGGCGACGGGGATGTCGCGAAAGCGGGCCACGGCGTCGGGGCTGACGGCGCGCTGGCGGGTGTGTATGGCGAATCCGATCATGATGGCTCCTGGGTTATTGCTTGGGAATGCCGGCTTCCTGCACGACCTTGCCGAAGATGTCGTGGTCGGCCCGCAGTTGCCTGGCGAGATCGTCGGGAGAGCCCTTCATGACGCTGTAGCCGGCCTCTTCCAGCTTCTTCACCAGTTCGGGTTGCGCCAGCGCGCGGTTCAGCTCGGTGTTCAGGGTGGCGATCACGTCGTCGGGCGTCTTGCCGGGGGCGAACAGGCCCCACCAGATCGTCTGGGTGATCGTCTTGAAGCCGCTTTCGGCGAAGGTGGGCACGTCCGGCAGGGCGGGCGAGCGCGAGGCCGCGACCACCGCCAGCGCGCGCACCTTGCCGCTGCGGATCTGCGGGAGCAGGGTGGCGACCGATCCCGTGTAGACGGCGATGCGGCCGCTCATCAGGTCGGGAAAGGCCTGGCCCCAGCCGCGATAGGGCACGTGCATCAGCTCCATGCCGGCGGCCTTGCCCCACAGGTGGCCGATCAGGTCGCCGCTGCCGCCGATGCCGGGGATGCCCAGCGAGATCTGGCCGGGCTTGGCCTTGGCGGCCTGCACGACGTCGGCGATGTTCTTGTAGGGCGAGTCCGGCAGCACCACGAAGACGCTGGGCGAGGAGGCGGCCAGGCCCACCGGACGGAAGTCCTTGAACACGTCGTAGCTCAGCTTGGTGTAGAGCCAGGGGTTGAGCACGATGTTGTCGGTCTGCGCCATGACCAGCGTGTGGCCGTCCGGCCGCGCGCGCGCCGTGGCGTCCAGCGCCAGGTTGCCGCCGGCGCCCGGCTTGTTCTCGACGACGATGTTCCAGTGCGTGTCCTGGCCGATGGCGTTGCCGACCATGCGCGTGAGCAGGTCGGTGCCGCCGCCGGGCGGGAAGGGGGAAATGAAGGTGATGGGCGCGCCGCCCAGGTCCGCCGCGTGGACGGGTAGGGCGGGCAGGGCGCAAAGGGTCAGCGCCGCCGCGGCGGCCAGGTTTTTCAAGAATCGCATTGTCTTCCTCTCAAGGGCTTGTTCTTGTGGTCGCGCCGGGAACGCGACGCATATGGGGTATATCCCGGCATCTCATGTTATGCCGCGGGCGTTTCCCGGCGCGCCAGCGTGGTCAGCCACGCCAGGCGCGCGGGCACGGTATCCGGCACGTCCAGCGGCTTGCCGCCGCGCGCCGCGCGCGCGGCCTCGATGCCTTGCGAGGTGCGCGCGAACAGGCTTTCGACGCCGTTGAGCACCAGGGGTTGCAGGCCGGCCTCGGTCAATTGGTCGCGCGCTTCGCGCACTTCCGCGAGGCGGCGCTGCGCGTGCAGGACGTGCGAGCGCAGGAAGGAATCCATGAAGGCCGTGAGGGGGGTGCGGTCGATGTCGGACAGCACTTCGTAGAGCGCGTCGCGCAGGCCCATGCTTTCCGCGGCCACCAGGCATTCCACCGTCAGGCTTTCCATGCCCTTGGTCATGATGCTGCGCAGGAGCTTCAGGCGCACCGCGTCGCCCGCTTCGCCGGCGATGGCGCGCGCCGGCGCGCCGCTGCTAGCGGCGAAGCGCGCCACGGCCTCGGCGCCGGTGCCGGCGCACAGCAAGGGCGTGGCGGCGCCGAGCAAAACGATGGCGCCCATGATGGCGACGTCGGCGAACGCGACGCCGTGGCGCGCCGCGACGGCCGCGGCCGCGCGCATGTCGCCGGCGCTGGCGGTGGTGAAGTCGGCGTACAGCGCGTCGGCGCGCAGGTGGGGCAGGGCCTGTTCGGCGACGCCCAGGGCGGCGTGGCCGAAGACGGCCGACATGACCAGGTCGGCATCGGCCAACCAGGGGCCGGGCGCGGCGTGCAGCGCGGCGCCGTATGAGCGGACGCGGGCCTGCATGTCCTCGTCCTGCCGCAGCTCGCAGACCGCGCTCACGGTGTGTCCCGCGGCCATCCACGCCTGCGCGTAGCAATGGCCGACCTCGCCGCAACCCAGAATCGCAATTTTCATTACTTCGCCTTGTTGGTGATACATAAAAAGTACAAGACGATTTATAACTCAGGGCGATAAGCGTTTATTCTAAGGGAATACCCGAAGATTTTTAGGAAAGGTGGACGAGGATAAGTACAAAATATGTACAGAATAAGAAGGAGAAAGCGTTTAGCCGGAGCGGCCAACGCTCGTGTCGCCCCTGCCGCCAGTGATGTCCCGCCCCCTCAGAACCCGTACAGCCGCGCCGGGTTGTCGACGAGGATCTTGCGCCGGTCCGCCTCCGCCGGCGCCCAGTGCGCCAGCAGGTCCAGCATGTCCGCGTTGTCCGGCCGGTCCGCGCGGCCGGGATGCGGGTAATTGCTCGCCCACAGGCAGCGGTCCGGATTCGCGGCGGCCAGGGCGCCGGCCAGCGCGCTCACGTCGTCGTAGCGCGGCGGCCCGGAACGCGAGGTCTCATAGGGCGCCGACAGCTTGACCCAGACGTGGCCGCGGTCGAGCAGCCTCAACAGCGTAAGGAAGCTGGGATCCGACGGCGCGACCGGCGTCAGGTACTTGCCGTTGTGGTCCAGGCTGAGCTGGCAAGGCAGGGCGGCCAGCCGCTTCTCGTACACGGGCAGTTCGCGGCCATCCAGTTGAAGATTGATGACCCAGCCCAATTCGGCGATGCGCTGGGCCATGGGTTCGAGATCTTCCCAGCGCATCACGCCGCCGCTGTCGGGAATCATCATGAAGCGCACGCCGCGCACGCCCGCTTCGTGCAACGCGCGCAGCTCCGCCATCGGCGTGTCGGCGCGCAGGGTGGCGATCATGCGCGCCGTGCCTTGCGACAGGCGCAGCGCCTCCAGCGCGCAGCGGTTGTCGAAGCCGTAGCCGGTGGCCTGCACGATGACGGCGCGATCCAGGCCCAGCGCGCGGCGGACTTGCAGATAGTCGTCCCACGAGGCCTGCGGCGGCCCGAAGGTGGCGGTCGGCGCCAGCGGATAGCGCTGCAGTTCGTAGATGTGGATGTGGCAATCGCAGGCGCCGGCGGGCGGCTGGAGCCGGGGCTGCTTCATGTCGGGTTGCTTCATCGGGATTCCTCGGCCAGGCTACGCAAGCGCGTCGCGCTGTCCAGATTGACGGCCTGCGGCGGCGCTTCGCCGCGCAGGATGGCTCGGACCTGGTTCACGCTGTCCATGGCCTGGTGCGCCGAGGCCGCCGGCGTCAGGCCGCCGATGTGCGGCGTGGCGATGACGCGCGGATGGCCGGCCAGCGCGGGCGTGGGCATCTGGTCCTGCGCGCGGCCCACGTCCATGGCGCAGCCGGCGATCCAGCCCTCGTCCAGCGCCAGGCGCAGGGCGTCCTCGTCGACCAGTTCGCCGCGCGAGGCATTGATGAAGAAGGCGCCGCGCTTCATGCGGCGCAGCGCGGCCGCGTCGATGAGATTGGCGGTGTGGGCATTGGCCGGCGCCAGGCAGACCACATAGTCGGACTCGGCCAGCAATTGTTCCAGCGGCAGGCGCGGCAGGTCGCCCGGGTCCTGCGCCGGCGCGGGGTCGGAGACGGTCACGCGCATGCCGAGCGCGCGCGCCAGCGGCGCCAGGTAGCCGCCGATATGGCCATGGCCGATGATGCCCAGCGTGGCGCCGCGCAGTTCGCGGCCCATGACGATGGCGGGCGCCTCGCCGCGCCAGTAGGCCGCGGCCGACCGGCTGATGCCGCGCGCCGCGTCGATCATGACGCCGACGATCCATTCCGACACCGACGCGCCGAAGCCCGGCGTGGCGTGGGTCACCAGCACGCCGTGGCGGCTGGCGGCGTCGACGTCGATATTGCGGATGTCCACCGCCACGCGACAGAACGCCACCAGGTCGGGCAAGGCCTCGAAGACCTGGGCCGGCGCGGCGGCGGCGCGGCTGGAAACGATGATCCGGCAGCCCCGCGCCAGGCGCACGAGATCGGCGGGATCGGTGGGATCGGCGCCCGGGTTCAGCCGCACCTCGCCCAGGCCGCGCAGCGCCTGTAGCGCGGCGTCGCCGTAGTAGTTCTCGCGCGCCAGCGGCGAATGGGTCAGCAAAATGGTGGTCATGCCTTCTTCTTCCTGGTGATACGGGGGATGGCGCCCAGGGCGCCAGCCGGTGGCGGCGCGACCGAGGCGCGCTTCACCAGCGAGGGTTGGAACAAGACCTCGCGCGCCGGGGCATCCGGTTGCGCCAGGCGTTGCATCAGCATGTCGACCATGCAGCGCGCCATGTCGCCGCTGGGCATGTCGACCGAGGTCAGCGGCGGATTCACGTAGGCGCACAGGACCAGATTGTCCATGCCGACGACGGAAATATCGCGCGGCACCGACAGGCCCGCCGCCTGGAGGCCGGCCATCAGGCCCAGCGCCATCATGTCGTTGATGGTGATGATGGCGGTGGGCCGCCGCGCCATGCCGGCGATGCGCCCGGCCAGGCGGTAGCCGACGTCGGCCAGGCTGGAGTCGCCGAAATCGGGGCTGGTCGCGCCTTCGATGACCTGCGCCTCGTCCTCCAGCCCGGCCGCCGCGGCCGCGTCGAGAAAGCCGGCGCGCTTGAGCGTCCGGCTGATCGTCTTGACGTCCGGCGTCGCCAGGGCCAGCCGCCGGTGGCCCTGTTCGGCCAGGTGCTCCACCGCCAGGCGGGCCGCCTTCATGTTGTCGGGCGAGACGTGGTCGATGCGCGAGTCCGGCTCGCCGTTGCCGCCGCGGTCGTAGCTGACCACCGCCAGCCCGCGTCCGATGGCGTTGTTCAAGTGGCCTTCGTCGGTGCGCGACGAGGCCAGGATGACGCCGCGCACGCCCTGCGACAGCAGGTCGTCGAACATGCGCGCTTCCTGTTCGGGGTCGCGGTGGGTATTTCCCAGCAGGACGCGATAGCCGTGCCGCTCGCTGGCGGCCTTTTCCACGTGCACCGCCAATTCGCCGAACATCGGGTTGGCGGTGGAGGGCACCAGCAGGCCGAGCAGCGGCGCGTTGCCGGTCTTGAGCTGGCGCGCCACCAGGTTGGGCCGGTAGTTGAGCTGGCGGATGGCCTCTTCGACACGCCGGTAGGTTTCGCGTCCCAGCCGCTCGGTGCGGCCGTTGAGCACGTTGGACACCGAACTCACCGAAACGCCGGCCAGCGCGGCCACATCCTGGATAGTCGTCATAGGGTCGTCGGGTTCAGATCGCGGTCGCCGCGTCGATTCATGGGAGGATGGCGTCGCCTACGCCATGTTGAACAGGCGCGGCAGCCACAGCGAAATGGCTGGAACGAAGATCAGCACCACCAGCATGATCGCCAGCAGCACCAGGTATTTGATCATGGGACGGGCGACCTGTTCGACCCGCGTGCCGGTCATGGCGCAGGTGGCGAACAGGCCCAGGCCGAAGGGCGGCGCGAACAGCCCCAGGCCCATCGCGATCACCACCACCGTGCCGAAATGCAGCGGGTTGACGCCGACCTGCTGGGCGATGGGCGTGAGCAGCGGGCCGAAGATGATCAGGGCCGGCGCGCCTTCCAGGATGGCGCCGAAGATCACCATCAGCAAGGCGGACACCAGCACGAAGGCCACGCTGCCGTGGTCGTGGGCCAGGGTGGTCAGGGTGCCGGAAAGAAAGGTCGGCAGTTGCTGCACCGTCAGGGCGAAGGCCACGCTGGACGCCGCGGCGATGATGAACAGGATGCCGCCGGCCATCGAGGCGGCGCGGACGAACAGGGCGACGATGGCGCGCGCGTTCAATTCGCGGAAGGCGATGCCGCCGGCCAGCAGGGCGTAGACCACGGCGAAGGCGGAGACCTCGGTGGAGGTGGCGATGCCCGAGGTCACCCCCTTGCCTATCATCCCCACCATGACCAACGCGATCAGCGCGCCGCCCAGCAGCTTGGGCAGCGCCATGCGCTGCGGGAAGGCCAGCCGCGGATCGATCTTGCGCCCGAAGCAGATGGCCATCGCGCACAGCCCGGTGGCGAGCACGGCCGCCGGCACCAGGCCGGCCAGGAACAGGCCGCCGATGGAAATGTTGGCGACGAATCCCATGATGATGAGGTTGACGCAGGGCGGTATGGTTTCGGCCATCACCGCCGAGGCGGCCAGCACGGCGGCGGTTTCGTTGGCGTCCTGCTTGGTGCGGAGCACGGCCGGCACCACGATGCCGCCGACCGCGGCGATGTCGGCCAGCTTGGAGCCGGACACGCCGGAGAAGAAGGCGGTGGCGAGGATGGAGATCAGGTTCATGGAGCCGCGCACGCGGCCGAACATGCGCACCAGCAGTTCGATCAGCCGCGACGACATGCCGTTGGCTTCCATGATCAGGCCGGCCAGCACGAAGAAGGGAATGGCCAGCAGCACGAAGTGGTCCATGCCGGCCATCACCTGCTGCGAATAGATGATCATGGGCAGGCTGGGTTCGGCCAGGAAGTAGACCAGCGAGGACAGCGCGAGCACGAAGGCGATGGGCACGCCCATGACCAGGCTGGCGACGAAGGCCACGGTCAGCAGCATCCACGGCTGGATAACCCAGGCTTCTGGCGCGAACGCGTTCCAGCCCCAGACGGCCAGGCACAGCAGGACGGCGCCGGCCAGCGTGGCCCAGGTGGCGCGCGTGGCGCCGCTGACGGCGTTGGCGATGCCGGCCACCGTCATGAACAGCGCGCCGACGCAGACCGGCAGGACGCTGACCCATTGCGGCGTGCCGATGGGCGTGGTCACGTTGACCGAATCCTCCAGCAACAGCACGGACGAATACAGCAGCGCCGCCGACACGCCGGCCACGGTCCAGCCGCCGAGCTGGATGGCCGGTTCGCGCCATGAGCGCGGCAGCATCCCGCGGAACACTTCGATGCCCACGTGCTGGCGGCGCGTGAGCACCGTGGCGCCGCCGAGGAACACCAGCGTCGCCATCAGGTTGCGCGCGACCTCCTCGGCCCAGTCCACCGGGCTGTGCAGGAAGTAGCGCAGGATGACGGAGACGAACACCACCGCGACGTCGGCGGCCAGCACCGCCGCGCAGAAGTATTCGATCACCTTGCACAGGCGCGCCAGCGCGGGCCACTGCGCCGGCGCGGCCGCCGCGCCGTGTCCGTGCATTGCCTGCGCGGCCTCCGCCGGGGAGGCATCGGCCGCGGCGGCGTTTGCCATGACGTGTGAACTCATGTCTCCATCTCCTTGCGCTTTCTTTTCGAGTCCGGCCCGTTCCGGCCGGCTGCCTTCAGGCGCGCTGGGCGTTGATGATGTCCAGCATCGGCTTGGTCACCGGGTACTGCGCGGTCACCGTGGGCCACAGCTTGGTTTCCATGGTCTGGCGGATGCGCTGGCGCTCGCCCGGATCCATGGGATGGAAGGCGATGCCGGCTTTTTCCAGCGCCGCCAGGGCGTCCTTGCCCTTGGTGCCGGAGGCCTGGCGCTGGAAGGTGTCGGCGTCCTTGGCGGCCTGGTGGAAGGCCGGCAGCAGGTCCTTGGGCACCTTGGCCAGGCCGCGCTTGCCGATGGCGGTGATGGAGGGGCTGAACAGGTGGTTGGTCAGCCAGCAGTTGCTGACCACCTCGTTGAATTTGCTCGACAGCACGGTGGCGGCATCATGCTCGAAGCCGTCGACCACGCCGGTCTGCACCGCGGTGTACAGCTCGTTGACCGGAATGGGCGTGGGGATGGCGCCCATCAGCTTGAACGTCTCCACGAAGATGGGCGTGGGCAGCACGCGCAGCTTGACGTTCTTGAGATCGGCGTCGTGCAGCACCGGCTTCTTGGTGTAGACGCTGCGCGCGTTGAAATGATTGCCCCAGCCCAGGAAGGTGCAGCCGGTGCGCGTCTGCAGCAGCTTGTCGAATTGCGCGCCGACGCCGGCGTCGATGGACTTGTTGACGTGGTCCCAGCTATCGAACAGGAACCCCATGTCGAGCAGGGCCAGTTCCGGCAGGGCGGTGGCCCAGATCGAGCTGCCGGTGATCATCATGTCGATCGAGCCCAGGCGCACCTGCTGCACGACGTCGGCCTCCTTGCCCAATTGGCCGTTGGGGAAGAAGTCGACGCGGATGCGCTCGCCCACGGACTGGCGCAGGTTGGCGGCGAAGCGTTCGTACCAGATGAACTGCGCGGCGCTCTGGTCGGCGGGTTGCGAGGACGAGCAGCGCAGCGCCACGGCGGCGGGCGCCGCCATGATGCGGGGCGCCGCGAGGGCGGCCGCGCCGGCGGCGGCGGTCTGCAAGAAGGCGCGACGCGACGGGCGCGCCGGGGGCGGGGTCAGCCTCATGGCTTTGTCTCCTGAATGTCGTCGTTATGTGTTCCGGTCCTTGGTGGCCGGTATCGGGCGATCCAGTACTCGAGGTCCCTGGCGAATCAGGTAGATCCAGTAGATTCGAAATTAGGTAAATCGATTTACTAAATCGGTTTACGGATCCTACGGATTGATCCGGCGCGTGGCAATAGGAGAGAAGTAGGGGAAAACCTCAGGCCTCCGGGACGGGCGAGGGCCGGCGCGGGCACGCCGGCGCGCCCACGCGCATTACAAAAAGATATTAAAAATTCAAATTATGTCGCCGCCAGGCATGCATCGCGTTTGATGAAAATTCAACGACGTCGGGACGATACTGCGGGCCTGCAGTCCTTTACCTTGCGGTGAATCATGCATATCGAATCGCGGACCGGCGCTTTATTGCCTAGTATGTTGCCAGAAGTAACGCCCCGGTCTGAAGACCTCGATGACATCCGGATCTCGTGTGTCGTCCCCTGCCTTAACGAAAGCGCCAATCTCCGGGTGCTGCTCCCTGCGCTCATCACCATGCTCAGCCGTCTCTGCACGTCCTGGGAAGTGGTGGTGACCGACGACGGCAGCACGGACGGCACGCCCGAAATGATGCGGGAGTGGACGGCGGTCGACGGCATCCGCTACGTGCAGCTTTCGCGCAACTTCGGCAAGGAAGCGGCGCTCAGCGCGGGCCTGGAGAGCACTTCCGGCGACGTGGTGATCTGCCTGGACGCGGACATGCAGCACCCGCCGGCCCTGATCCCCGAAATGCTGGCGCGCTGGCGCGCCGGCGCCGACATGGTCTATGCGGTGCGCGAGAATCGCGACGACGAGCACTGGGCCAAGCGCCTGGGCGCGCGCGCCTTCTACCGCCTGCTCAGCAATGGCCGCCGCGTCCAGGTGCCGGAGCACGCGGGCGATTTCCGCCTGATGGACCGCCGCGTGGTGCAGGCGCTGAACGCGTTGCCCGAGCGCACCCGGTTCATGAAGGGCCTGTACGCCTGGGTAGGATTCAAGACCGAGGCGCTGCCCTACAGCCCCGCCGAGCGCGCCCATGGCGACAGCCACTTCAACGCGCGCCAGTTGTTCAAGCTGGCTTTTGCCGGCCTGACCGCCTTCACCACCTGGCCGCTGCGCGTTGTCAGTATGATAGGCATGTTGTTCGCGCTGCTCTCGTTCACTTACGGCTGCTACCTGGTCATCGATTTCTGGCTGTATGGAAATCCCTTGTCCGGTTGGACCACCATCGTGGCGGCCCTGATGTTCTTTGCCGGCATCAATCTATTGTCGTTGGGTGTGGTCGGCGAATACGTCGGCCGCATCTTCGACGAGGTGAAAGGTCGTCCGCTGTATGTCGTGCGTGAGCAGCGCGGAAAGGTCTTCACCGAGAAACCGGCCGCCAAATGATTCGTACTGGTACAGGCGCCTTGCGGCGTCTGCTGGCCGCGCCTCCGCGCGCGGCAATTTTTTTGGGTTCGGGCGCCTGGCTGCTCTGGCTATCCTGGCTGCGCCCGCTGACCCTGCCCGATGAAGGCCGTTACGGCGGCGTCGCCTGGGAAATGCTGAGCCACGGCTCGCATCTCCTGCCGACCTTGAACGGCATGCCTTTTTTCCACAAGCCGCCGCTCTATTACTGGCTGGCCGAGGCCGCCTACAGCGTGTTCGGGCCCAGCGTGTGGGCCGCGCGCCTGCCTTCGTGGCTGGCGGCCTGGGGCGTGGCGATGGCGCTGTATGTCTTCCTGCGCCGCTGGCGCGGCGAAGCCACGGCCGTCATCGGCCTGCTGGCCTTGCTGACCCAGCCCTTCTTCTTCGGCGGCGCGCAGTTCGCCAACCTGGATACGCTGGTGGCCGGCCTCATCGGCATGACCATCCTGTCCGGCGCCGCCGCGGTGATGCGCGCCGGCGCGGGCCAGCGCTATCACGCGCTGTCGGTGCTGACGGGCCTGCTGGCGGCCCTGGGCGTGCTGGCCAAGGGCCTCATCGGCGTGGTGCTGCCGGGCGCGGTGCTGGTGCTCTGGATCGTGCTGCGCCGCCGCTGGCGCGGCCTGGCCGTGCTGCTGTGGCCGCCCGTCATCGTCGTGTTCCTGGCGGTCGCGCTGCCCTGGTTCTGGGCGATGCAGCAACGCTTCCCGGATTTCCTGCATTACTTCTTCATCTACCAGCAGCTCGACCGCTTCGCCGACACGGGCTTCAACAACGTCCAGCCGTTCTGGTTCTATGTGCCGCTGGTGCTGGGCCTGGCGCTGCCCTGGACGCTCTGGCTGGGCGGCTGCCTGCGCAAGGCGTTCTGGGCCAATCCCGCCGCGGTCCGCAAGGCGCCGGCGGCCGATGCCGGCACCGATACCGATGCCAGCGCGGCCGTCAACGCGGATCCCGCCAGCGCCGCCGACGTGCGCTGGCTCATGCTGTGCTGGCTCGGCGTGATCGTGGTGTTCTTCTCGATCCCCGCGTCCAAGCTGGTGGGCTATATCCAGCCCGTGCTCCCGGCGGTGGCCGCCCTGGTGGCCGAGGTCATCGCCGCGGGCCTGGGCCGCGGCGACGCCCCGTCCGGCCGCCGGACCCGCGCGCTAGGCCTGACCTTATCGGGCGCGGCGGTCCTGTGCGTGGTGGCCAACGTCCTGGCCGCGCACTATGCGAAGCCGAACAACGTGGCCATCGGGCGCCAGGCGCGGGCCGAATTCCGGCCGGGCGACACCCTCATCGCGATGCGTTTCTACCCCTATGACCTGCCCATGGTCCTGCACAGCGCCAAGCCGGCCTGGGTGGTGGACGACTGGGATCGCCCGGGCATCGCCAAGCGCGACAACTGGCGCAAGGAGCTTTACGATGCCGGCATGTTCGATCCGGCCCGCATGCGCCAGCTCCTGATCTCCGAGGCGGAAATGCGGCGGCGCATGTGCGCGGCGCCGGACGGCCAGGGTTTCTGGATCTGGGCCGACCCGGGCGACAGCTTCGGCAAATATGCGATGCTGCGCGACGAGGCGCCGCGGTACAAGGCGCCGCGCGGCAGCTTGTGGTACATGGAAGCCGGGGATGCGTTCAGGCGGCAGCACTGCGGCGGAACGCCCACAGGCGGCTGACCACGAAGGTGAGCACGGCTATGCCCACCAGGATGGCCGCCAGCAGGATGTCGTATCGCACTTCGGTATGGTGCAACAACCAGGCGTAGGAGAGTTCGTTGACCGCGAATCCCCCCGCCGATACGAAAAAGAAGCGGCGTGCCGCTTCGTGCCAGGCACCGGCCTGATGCCGGAAGGTAAGCAAGAAATGACCGCTGAACGACACGACGAAAGCGACGCCCCAACCCATGACGTTGGCCCACAACGGCTGCAGGCCCAGGCCGCGCACGCAGCCCACGGCCACCAGCCAGTGGGTGGCGGCGGCCGCGCAGCCGACGATGATGAACCAGCTCAGTTGTCGTATCAGAACCCGCATGCGGAAAAATCCTCCGGCCGCGATGAACAGGGCGACGGCACCCGTTCACGCAGTCCGCGGCGCATTATCGTCTGCGCCGACGATTTTGGCATGAACGCGGCGATCGACGAAGGCATCCTCGCGCTTGCGCGCAAGCGCCGTCTCAGCGCGGTGAGCTGCATGACGCACGCGCCCGCTTTCCAGCAGGACGCGCGCAGCCTGGGCGAGCTGGACGTCGATGCCGGCGTGCACCTGAATTTCACCGAAGCCCTGGGTCAGCCGGGCCTGTATCTGCCCTTGCCACAACTGATCGCGCGCAGCTACGCGCGCACCCTGGACGTGCCGCGCGTGGCGCGCCAGATCGAACGCCAGCTCGACGCCTTCGAGGCGGCCATGGGACGGCGTCCGGACTTCGTCGACGGCCATCAGCACGTGCACCAGTTGCCGCAGATACGCGAAGCGCTGCTGCAAACCATCGCGCGCCGCTACGGCGCGCAGGCGCCCTGGGTGCGGTGCTCGGCGCCGGGCCGCCAGGCGGGCCTGCCCGCGGCGCTGCGCTGGAAGGCGCGCGTCATCGGCGCGCTGGGCGCCTATGGGTTCGGCCGCGCGGCCGCGGCGGCGGGCCTGCGCAGCAATCGCCGCCTGCTGGGCGTCTATGACTTCCAGGGCGGCAGCGCGGCGTATGCGGCGCTGTTGCCGTTGTGGCTGGAGAACATGCAGGACGGCGATCTGCTGATGTGCCATCCGGCCATGCCCTATCCCGGCGACACCGACATGGCGGCGCAACGCGGCGCCGAGTTCCAGGTGCTGAACGATGCCGGTTTCGCCGAGGTCCTGCTGCGCGAGGGTCTGCGCGTCGCGCGCCAGTTGCCGCGCGGCGGCCACGCATCGATGGTATTGCGCATGAAGGCCAGCCGGTAAGGCCCGGCAGAGAAGCTTCGGCAGGCGGGCTTCGGCAGATAAGCCCCGGCAGATAAGCTCCGGCAGGTACCCCACCCACGGCAGGCAAGCGCCGGCCCGCGCGCCCCGGCGCTCAGGCGGGCGCCGGCGGATCGGCCGTGGCGGCGGGGCCGGCGGCGGCGGGACGGTCCGCGCGCCGCTGCGTCGTCGTCCACGCCGCGCGGGCGTCGCGGATGAAAGACTGCACCGCGCGATCGTAGCGCGCGCCGCTGCGCACCGCGCCGGAGTGCGAGGCCCCTTCGATTTTCACCAGCCGTTTCAGCGGCGGGGCGACATCGTGGACGGCGGCATAGAGCTGGTCGCTCATGGTGGACGGAATGACGGTGTCCGCGGTGCCGTGGATGAACAGGACCGGCGTGCGCAGCCGGGCTATCTTGTCGACGGAGTCGAAGGGTTGCGTGACCAGCAGGCCGGCGCCCGGCAGCCGCCCCCATTTGAGCGTGCGCAGCATGGCGTCGATGCTGGTGAAGCTGGATTCGACGATCAGGCCGGCGAAGGGCGGCGTGCCCTGGCGGGTCGCCAGGTCGATGGCGATGGCGCCGCCCAGGCTGTGGCCGTATATGAAGCGGCGCCCGGGATCGGGCTGGCGCCGCGCGAGCTCGCGCAAGGCCGCGGCGGCGTCCACCCCGGCCGAGGCTTCGGAAGGCAGCAGGGGCGTGGACTGGCCGAAGCCGCGATAGTCGATCGCCAGCACCGAATATCCCAGTTCCGTCCAGCGCGTCATGCGAAAGGCGCTGCCGTTCAGGTTCCAGCGCGCGCCGTGCAGATAGAGCACGGTGGCGGCCTGCGGGTCGGGACTCTTCCAGAACCAGGCATGGACTTTCTGGCCGGGCGCCACGTCCAGGTCGAAGACTTCCGTGCCTGCGGGCGGGTCGCGGAACCAGGGCCGGTCGCCGGTGGCGGACGCGAAGATCGCCTGGCGCTGCCAGGCGTCCAGCTTGATCCAGCCGAAGACGCACAGGGCCGCCATCAGGATCAGCGCCAGCAGGCTGCGGAGGGGGAGACGTCGAGACAGGGACATATCAGGTAGACCGGGGCACGGCGGCCAGGTTCCCGGGCCGCGCTCCAGTCTATCCTGCCCTTCAGTTTCCCGCCAAGGCGCGGGCCAGATCCGCCGCCACCGGATACAGCGATCCCACCAGCAGCAGGGCCATGCCGCCGTTGAAGAGGCGCACGGCGGCGGGCTGGCGCAGCAGGCCGCGCAGGGAACTGCCGAACATCACCCACATCCCCACGCTGGGCAGGTTGATGACGCCGCAGACGAGGGTGCCGACGAGCAGGTTGGCGTAGAAGCCGTCGGCGGGAATGTAGGCGGCCGCCACGCCGACCGCCATGACCCAGGCCTTGGGATTGACCCACTGGAACGCGGCGGCCTGCAGGAAGGTCATGGGCCGGGCGCGGCGGCCGTCCTCGCTCAGCTCGCCGGCGCGGGCGATCTTCCAGGCCAGGTAGAGCAGATAGGCCGCGCCGGCGTACTTGAGCACCACGTATAGCGCCGGCGCGTTCTGGAAGACCGTGCCCAGGCCGGCCCCCACCAGCAGGATCATCAGCGTGAAGCCGATGGACACGCCCAGCAGGTGCGGCAGGGTGCGGCGGAAGCCGAAATTCAGACCCGACGCGGCGAGCATGACGTTGTTCGGCCCGGGGGTGATGGAGCTGACCAGCGCGAACAGGGCCAAGGGGGCGAGCAGGCTCCCGGAAAGCAGCGGCACATGAGTGGAAAAGTCGTTCATGGACGCGCTCCACGCACGGCGGCGCGGCGCCCGCCCGCGATCACGGCGATCACCGCCAGCGCGCACAGCAGCGTGCCGGGCGGCACGGTTTCGTGGAACAGCAGGCCGGCGGCCAGGACGGTCAGGAAAGGCTGCAGCAATTGCACCTGGCCGACCCGCGCGATGCCGCCTTGCGCCAGGCCGCGATACCAGGCGAAGAAGCCGATGAACATGGAGAAGAACGACAGGTAGGCCAGGGCCAGCCACGCCGTGGCCGAAGGCGCGGAGGGCGCCTGCCAGGCCAGCCAGCCCACGGGCGCGGCGATGAAGGGCGCGCTGATGGCCAGGGCCCAGCAGATGGTGCGCCATCCGCCCAGCGTGCGGGCCGCGCGGGCGCCCTGGGCGTAGCCCATGCCGCCCAGCAGCACCGCCAGCAGCAGCCAGAGATCGCCCGGCTGGGGCGCGCCGCCGCCTTCGCGCAGCGCGAAGCCGACGACCAGCGCTGCGCCCGCCACGGCCCACAGCCAGAAGCGGCCGGAGGGGCGTTCGCCGCTGCCCAGGGCGGCGAAGGCCGCCGTGCACAGCGGAAGCAGGCCGTTGATGACGGCGGCATGGGCCGACGGCACGGTGCGCATGGCCAGCGTCGAGGCCAGTGGCCAGCCCACCACCACGCCTAGTGCCGCCAGGACGACCGCGCGCCATTCGTCGCGGCTGGGGCGGCGGCTGCGCGTCAGCCACAGCAGCAGGATGGCCGGCACCGCCGCCGCCAGCGCCCGTCCCAGGCCGACCAGCAGGGGATGCAGCTCGGCCACGGCGAGGCGCGACATCGGCAGGGTGAGGCTGAAGATCAGGACGCCCACCAGACCGTGGCCATAACCGTCCCAGCGATGATGGGGCCGGGTGGCGGAGGGCAGGGCCTCCGGTGGGGCGGGCAGGGAAGAAGCGGGGGGTGGCATGCATGTCTCCGGCATCAGGGCGAATCCGGATTGCCGGTCCGCCGCGTGCCTGACACTCTACGTAAGGTGTGCGGTACAGTACCGGTACACTTGGTCGGATAGTTCCGATAACTGGCCTGGTCCTGCGGCCATGACAGTTTCCCTCCTCGCTCCCTGCGCTTCATGGATACCTCCTCTTCGTGGCAGCCCGTGCGCGGCGCCGACACCACCCTGGCGACGCAACTGGCCGCCGATCTCGCGCGGCGCATCGAGGACGACGTCCTGCGCCCCGGCGCGCGCCTGCCCTCCATCCGCGCCATGGCCGGGCAGGCCGGCGTCAGCCGCTTCACCGTGGTCGAGGCCTACGAGAAGCTGGCGGCGCGCGGCCTGGTGAATTCCCGCCGCGGCGCGGGCTTTTTCGTGGCCCCGCGCGCCTTGCCGCCGCAGCCGGCGGCCGCGCCCCAGGCGCCGCACGCGCCGGCGCGCATCGACATCGCGTGGCTGCTGCGCAGCATGTTCCGCGAAGCCGCCACGCCCGACATGCCGGGCGGCGCCGGCCTGCTGCCGCCCGAATGGCTGGATCCCGAGATGGTGGCCGGCGCGGTGCGCGCGGTCGGGCGCAGCGTGCGCGGCCATCTCGTCAGCTATGGCCATCCGCAAGGCTTCCCGGCCCTGCGCCAGCAGCTCGCGGCGCAGTTGCAGGGCATGGACATTCCCGCGCACGCGGAGGAAAACCTGTTGACGACCGCCGGCGTGACGGAGGGGCTGGACCTGATCGCCCGGCTGCTGGTGCGTCCGGGCGACACCGTGCTGGTGGAGGATCCCGCCTGGTTCCTGATCTTCGGCCGCCTGGCCGCCTTCGGCGCCCGCGTGGTGGGCGTGCCGCGCACCCCCGACGGCTACGACATGCCGGCGCTGGAGCGCCTGGCCGCGCAGCACAAGCCCAAGCTGTTCATCGTCAACAGCACCGTGCACAACCCGACCGGCCACGGCCTGCCGGCGGGCGCGCTCTACGACGTGCTCCGCATCGCCGAGAAGCACGATTTCATGCTGGTCGAGGACGATACCTACGCGGAGCTGCATCCCGGCAAGGCCATGCGCCTGGCGACGCTGGACCGTTTGCAGCGGGTGATTTTCGTCGGTGGCTTTTCCAAGATGATGGCGGCCAGCCTGCGCGTCGGCTACGTGGCGGCGGCGCCGGCCATACAGCAGCAACTGACCGACCTGAAGATGCTGTCCGGCCTGACCTCGTCGGAACTGGGCGAGCGGGTGGTGCACCGTATCCTGGCCGAGGGCCAGTACCGCCTGCACATGGAGCGGGTGCGCAATCGCGTCGATCACGCCCGCGAGCATTGCGTGCGGCAGTTGCTGCGGCTGGGCTTCCAGATCCCTCAGCCGCCCCCGGCCGGCATGTTCGTCTGGGCCGATTGCGGCCGCGACTCGGAATCGCTGGCGCGCGCGGCGGCCGGGCAGGGCCTGCTGCTCGCGCCCGGCACCTTGTTCTCGCCGACCCAGGCGCCGTCGACCTATATGCGATTCTCGGTCAGCATGGTGGACAACCAGGCGGCGTGGAAGAAGCTGGCGGCGCTGCACGGGGGGCCGGACCGCGCATGATTGCTCCGCACTGCGCGGGCGGGGGCCGGGACGGCGAGGCCTGCCGCGGCCGATCGGCGCGGGCGCTTGCCGCGGCGTCCGCGCGCCGTGGCGCGGCTGCCGGACGGCCCGCGCCGCACCGGATTCGCGCCGCGATTTCCTGAATATACTGTCGGTTTCAGGCCCGCCGCCGCGCCTGGCGCGACGCGGGCTGCCGACCCTTCAAGGAAGCCATCATGTCTCTTTCCGTCCGCGTGCTGACCGACGATTTCTCGGTCGCTCCCCAACTGTCGCCCGATGACATGCCCGCCGTGGCCGCCGCCGGCTACAAGAGCGTGATCATCAATCGTCCCGACTACGAAGGCGGCCAGGACCAGCCCACCGCCGCCCAGGTGTCGGAAGCCGCCCTGAACGCCGGCCTGCAGGTCGAATACCAGCCCATCGTCAGCGGCGCCATGACGGCCGAGGACGTGGCCCACTTCGCGCAACTGCTGCGCACCATGCCCACGCCGGTGCTGGCCTACTGCCGTTCGGGCACGCGCTGCACCAATCTTTTTCTGGCGGCGCAGCAGAGCTGATGCCCGGCGGCGCCGCGGCCCCCGGCTCGTCCCCTGGCGAATGCTCATCCGCGTGCGTCTGTTTTCCTGTAAATTGAAATTTCCACGTTCCAGGAGCAGGCACCATGTTCAAGAAAATCCTGATTCCCACTGACGGTTCGCCCTTGTCGGCCCAGGCCGCCAATGCCGGCGTCTGCTTCGCCCGGTCCGTCGGCGCCGAAGTGGTCGCGCTGTACGTCACCCAGCCTTTCGCCGCGACCATCGGATTCGACGGCATGGCGGCCGCTTATGCGATCACCGACGAAGACTACGAAAAAGCCTCGGCCGAGCAATCGACCCGCTATCTGAAGGCGGTGATGGACCGCGCCGAAACGGCGGGCGTGAAGGCGACTTCGCGCGCGGTGTCCAACTTCAACGTGGCGGACGGCATCGTGCAGGCCGCCCAGGAAACGGGCTGCGACCTGATCTTCATCGGCAGCCACGGCCGCAGCGGCCTGTCGCGCCTGCTATTGGGCAGCGTGACGGCCAAGGTGCTGTCGCTGGCGCACACGGCGGTGCTCGTGTATCGCGTCAAGGAAGAAAAAGAGAAGTAAAGCGCGCTTCCGCGGCGTCCAGTTTTCTGGCGTCCACTTCTGGCACCCAGTTCTCCGGCTCGGGGCGTTTGCGCTCCGATGCCCCTTGCCAGACTTAGGCATGGCCCCGCCCTCCTTCAGGATGGCGGGGCTTTTTGCCCTATGCGGGCGTGGGCCCTTGCCGCCGCATGGTCATTGCTTTACGCCCGAGCGGCCCCTTCGACGCCGATCGCCGTCGACACGCTGCGGTTGCGCATCCGCAGCGCCAGCGCGGCCGACACCGCCAGGACCACCAGGACGCACGTCAGCGTATAGCGCAGCCCGCGCGCATCGGACAGCAGGCCGAACAGCGGCGACACCATGCCGCCGATCGACATGGCCAGGCCCAGCGTGATGCCGCTGGCGGTGGCGGGATTGCGCGGCAGGTAGTCCTGCGCCAGCGTCACCTGCGCCGAGAACGGCAGGAACATGGCGACCCCGAGCGCGCCCGTGCAGCACCATGCCCACACGGCGTCGGGCGCCAGCGCCAGGCCGCCCATGGCGGGCAGGGCGAGCATGTAGCCGAGCCGGATGGCCGGCATGCGGCCCCAGCGGTCGGCCAGCCAGCCGCCCAGCAGCGTGCCCGCCGCCCCGGCGGCGGTGAAGCTGGTCAGCGCCGCCGCGCCCATGTACGGCGCCCCGCCGAGTTCGCGCGTGACGTACAGCGACAGCATGGACAGCACGGTGACATAGGGAATCGACCAGCCGACGATCACGCCGCACAGCAGCGCGAACGCGCGCCAGTCGTTGGTCGCGTGATCCGCGATCCTGCGCGCCTGGGCATGCGCGCCGCCGCGCTTGCACGCGCCGGTGGTGGCGGCCAGCCACAGCATCGCCATCAGCACGGCGGGCAGGGCCAGCAGCCAACTGCGGTCCAGCGCGCCGCCGCCCACCACGGCATTGGCCAGGAAGGGCGCGAACGACGCGCCTATCGTGCCGCCCACCGCGAAGACGCTCATGGCCCGTTGCGAACCGCCGCCCGCCGCGCGCGCCGCCACGGTCGCGGGCGGGTGATAGGCGGCGATGCCCAGGCCGCAAAGCGCCGCGGCCAGCCAGGTCGCGATGTAGCTGCCGCCGCTCATGCCCGCCAGCACCAGCCCCAGCGCCGCCACGAGAAAGCCCAGGGGGACCATCCAGCCGCGCGGCGCCTTGTCGGCGTAGAGGCCGAACAGCGGCTGCACGACGCTGGACAGGCCGGTGGCGGCCAGCATCAGGCCGCTCGCCGCCGTGTAGTTGTAGCCGCGCTCCAGCACCATGAAGGGCAGCAGGGCGGGGACCAGCCCCTGGTACAGGTCGTTGACCGCATGGGTGCTGGTCAGCAGGCCCAGCCGGACGCGGTCCGGCTTGGGATGGGAATGGCGATGTGCGTGCATTTGCGTGGCTTCTTGTCGCATGGGATGGCCTGGCGCGATCGTGCCGGGCCTTTCGTCGAGAAAAAGACATGCTAAAAAGGCAGGGGTTGGAATTCTCTCTATAAAACTACTTTCGTCGTCGGGAAATGGACAAGACCAAAACCAGGATGCGCGCAGCATCGGGAAACGCCGCCGCCGGAACCGCGGGCGCGCCCCTGTTCACCCCCGCTTCGCCGCGCGACCGCGCCTGGGCCGCGCCGCCCGTGGCCGACGACAGCCAGGACTGGCTGGACATCGGCGCCGGCGACCGGGCCCTGGTGCATGGCGAGCAGACCGTGCGGCCGGTGGTGGCGTATGCGATGGATCCGCCCGACGGGACCGTCATCCCGCCCCATGCGCACCGGCGCGGGCAGATGCTGTACGCCATTTCCGGCGTGATGCTGGTGCGGGCGGCGATCGGAAGCTGGGTGGTGCCGCCGGGACGGGCGGTCTGGGTACCGCCGCGCACCCGGCATGAAATCGCGATGGCGGGCGACGTGGCCATGCGCACGGTGTTCGTGGAGCCGGGCCTGCGGCCGGGGCTGTGGGAAAGCTGCCAGGTCTTCGAAGTCGGCCCGCTATTGCGCGAACTGGTGATCGCGGCGGTCGATCTGCCGCGCGACTACGTGACCGGCGGCCGTGACGAGCACCTGATGACGCTGGTGCTGGACGAGATCGAACGCGCCCAGCCCCTGTCCCTGCACGTGCCCATGCCGGCCCACACGGGCCTGGCCCGGCTGTGCCGCGGCCTGGTGCGCGATCCGGCGCAGGAAGTCAGCCTGGCGGCCTGGGCGCGCGTGCTGCACATGCACCCGCGTTCCCTGGCCCGCCTGTTCCTGCGCGAGACCGGCATGAACCTGGGCGAGTGGTGCCGGGAGACCAAGCTGCTGCTCAGCCTGCCCCGCCTGGCGGCGGGCGCGTCCGTGCTGGAGGTGGCGCTGGAGCATGGGTACAACAGCCCCAGCGCGTTCACCGCGGCCTTCCGCCGCAGTTTCGGCGCGGCCCCCAGCGCCTATCTGCGAGAGCGGGCCTAGCGGCGCGGCGCATCAGCCGGCGATGCGTTCCTGGCGGGCGTAGACCGTGGCGTCGTCGCCGCGCATGAAGCCCATCAGGCCCACGCCCAGCCGTTGCGCCAGGCGCTGCGCAAGCGCGGTCGGCGCGGACACGGCGGCCAGCATGCCGACGCCGGCGGCGGCGGTTTTCTGCACCATTTCGAAGCTGGCGCGGCTGGAGACGACGATCAGGCTGCCCGCCCGTTGCGCCGCGCCGACGTCCGCGCGGGCGAGGGCGCCCACCAGCTTGTCCAGCGCATTGTGGCGGCCGACGTCCTCGCGCACCCATTGCAGCCGGCCGTCGGCGTCCGCCCAGCCGGCGGCGTGGGTGGCCCCGGTGGCGGTGTGCAGCGGCTGGCGCTCGCGCAGGGCTTGCATGGCGGCCAGAGCCGCGGCCAAGGGCAGGGCGGGCGCGCCGGCCACGGGCGCGACGTCGCGCACGACTTCGGGCAGGGTCTCGACGCCGCACAGGCCGCAGCCGGTGCGCCCGGACATCGCGCGGCGCCGTTCCTTCAGGCGCGCGGCGCAGGCGCTGGAAATCTCCACTTCCACGACCACGCCGTCGCATTCCTCGCGCAATTCGATGCCGCGCACGTCGCGCGCGCTCTCCACGATGCCTTCGGTCAGCGAGAAACCCAGCGCGAAATCCTCCAGGTCGGCCGGGGTCGCCAGCATGGTGGCGTGGCTGATGCCGTTGTATTCCAGCGCGATGGGCGTTTCCTCGGCCAGGCGGTCGGTTTGCGGCGCCTCGGCCAGCCGGCCGTCGCGCACGCGCAGGACCTGGGCCGGAAGCCAGGTGGGATGCGCCGGGGAATCGGTGTCCATGATGTCGCGGAAAGGGACCGGCGGCCGCGGCGGCGCGGCGGCGGGTCCGTGCTTGGGATGAAAAGAGTTGTATACCACGCCGGCGCCGGGGAAACGGATGGGCAATCGCGCCGCCATGGCGGGCCGCCGGGAAAAGTCCGGCGGCGGGGACGGCCCGTAAAAGCTATGATTCTCCTATGTCCAGAGTGATTTTCCTGACCGATCGCCGCGAGGCGGCGGGCCTGGCGCCGGCGCCGGCCCGCGCGTTCGCCCCCTTGCCCGCGCATGGCGAGCCCCTGCTCGACACGCGCGGGCGGCCCTTGCGCGACCTGCGCATCTCGGTCACGGACCGCTGCAACTTCCGCTGCACCTATTGCATGCCGCGCGAGGTCTTCGACAAGCATCACGAATTCCTGCCCCATCGCGACCTGCTGACCTTCGAGGAAATCGCCGCCGCCGCGCGCGTGTTCGTCGCCATGGGCGTGCGCAAGATCCGCCTGACGGGCGGCGAACCACTGCTGCGCAGGAATATCGAGACCCTGGTGGCCCTGCTGGCCGAGCTGCGCACGCCCGAAGGCCGCAAGCCGGAACTGACGCTGACCACCAACGGCAGCCTGCTGGCGCGCAAGGCCCAGGCGCTGAAGGACGCTGGCCTGGACCGCGTCACCGTCAGCATGGACGCGCTGGACCCCGCCGTCTTCGCGCGCATGAGCGATAGCGATTTCGACGTCGCCCGCGTGCTGGAAGGCATCGCGGCCGCCGCGGCCGCCGGCCTGGCGCCGGTCAAGGTCAACATGGTGGTGCGCAAGGGCGCCAACGACGACCAGATCCTGCCGATGGCGCGCCACTTCCGCGGCTCGGGCCATATCCTGCGCTTCATCGAATACATGGACGTGGGCAGCACCAACGGCTGGAACATGGCCGAGGTCGTGCCCAGCGCCGACGTGGTGGCGCGCCTGGCCGAGGCCTGGCCGCTGCGCCCCTTGCAGGACGAGGAAATGGGCCGCGTGGCCGCGCGCTGGGCCTATGCCGACGGCGCCGGCGAGATCGGCGTGATCTCCAGCGTGACGCAGGCTTTCTGCGGCGGCTGTACGCGCGCGCGGCTGTCGCCCGAAGGGCGGTTGTTCCTGTGCCTGTTCGCCACCCATGGACACGATCTGCGCGCACTGCTGCGCGGCGGCGCCGACGAGACGCGGCTGGCGCAAGCCCTAGCGGGCATCTGGCGCGGGCGCGGCGACAACTATTCCGAACATCGCGCGCAGGCGGATGCCGGCCTGGCCGCCGCCGGCGAGCACAAGATCGAAATGAGCTACATCGGTGGCTGATCCGGCGATGCGCGCGCGGGCCGTTGGCGCATTGCCGCTGGCGGGCGCCGGCGGCAATATCGCCGGCCTGATCCTGGCCGGCGGTCGCGGCTCGCGCATGGGCGAGATCGACAAGGGCCTGGCGCCCCTGCGCGGCGCGCCGCTGGTCGAGCACGTCGCTCGCGCGCTGGCGCCGCAGGTGGCGCGGCTGGTCCTCAGCGCCAACCGCAACGCGGAGGTCTATGCGCGCTATGGGCCGGTGCTGGCCGACGATCCGGCGCATGGGGCCTGGCAAGGGCCCCTGGCCGGCGTGGCGGCGGGCCTGGCGGGCAGCCCCTTGCCATGGGTGGCGACCGTGCCCTGCGACACGCCCTTCCTGCCCGGCGACCTGGTCGAACGGCTGGCGTTGGCGCTGCATGCCGAGGCCGGACGCGCACAGGACGCCGCGGCGGCACCGCCGTCAGCCCCCATGGCGGGCGGGCAATCGGCGGGCGCGGCGCGCATCGCGGTGGCCCGCGCCGGCGGCCATCGCCAGTCGGTCTGCATGCTGCTGCCGGCGGACCTGTTGCCTTCGCTGCGCGCCTATCTCGACGCCGGCGAGCGCAAGGTGGAGCGCTGGCAGGACCGCAACGGCTGCGTCGAAGTAGCCTTCGACGACGAGGCCGCCTTCATGAATCTCAACACGTCGGCCGAACTGGCGCAGGCGCACACGCTGGCGCCATCGGGCCGAAAAGACCGGCCATGACGCAGCTCCCGGGCAGGTCCCTGACGGGGCCTGACGCCGGGGCCGGGCCTCAGGCCTGCCAGTGGCGGAAATCGTAGTACGCGACTTTTTCGCCGTCGTACACGGGCACGCCGGCCGGGATGCGCGCCAGCCCCGTGGCCCAGGGCAGCGAACTCATCACCCCTGAACTCTGGCGGTCGAACACCTGCAATTCCCCGACGCTACCCGCATTGACCACGCGCTTCACGCGCAGGAACTCCTCGCGCGCGTCGTGGCGCGGCTTGGGCGTGCGCAGGGTCAGGTAGCTGACCTGGGGAAAGATTTCCGTGCGTCCCTGCATGCGGCGCAGCAAGGGCGTGACCAGCACGGTGAAGACCGCGTAGGCCGACACCGGATTGCCCGGCAGGCAGACGATGGGCTTGCCCCCCACGTGCGCCATGGCCACCGGCTTGCCGGGCTTCATGCGCACTTTCCACAGCGCCAGTGTGCCGCCCAGGCTTTCCAGGGCCGGCTTGACCAGGTCCTTGTCGCCGACCGAAACGCCGCCGACGCTGAGCACCAGGTCGCATTCGTCGGTCAGCGTCCGCAACGCGGCCTGCAGGCTGGCTTCGTCGTCGCGCGCGTGCAGCACGTGCGTGGCGCGCGCGCCCATGCCGTTGACCAGCGCGGCCAGCATGACGCCGTTGGAGTTGTAGATCTGGTGGCTGGAACGCGGCTCGCCCGGCGTCACCAGCTCGTCGCCGGTGGTGAGGATGCCCACGCGCACCGCCGGGTGCACGGTGACTTCGGCGATGCCCTGCGACGCCAGCAGCGCCACGTGCGCCGCCTCCAGCCGGGTGCCGGCGGCCAGCAGCGGCTGGCCGGCTGACACGTCCTCGCCGCGCAGGCGCACGTGCTGGCCCGGCTTGGGCTCGGCCAGGATCTCGACGCCGTCGCCCACGACGCGCGTGTCTTCCTGCATGACCACGGTGTCGGCGCCGGCGGGCATGAGGCTGCCGGTGAACAGGCGCGTGAGCTGGCCCGGGGCCTGGGCCGCGGGCGCCTGGCCGGCGTAGACGATCTGCTGGACCGGCAGCGCGCGATGGGCGCCGCCGGCGGCCGCGTAGTCCTCGTAGCGCAGGGCGTAGCCGTCCATGGCGCTGTTGTCGGCCGGCGGCAGGTCCAGGGTGGCGGCGATGTCGGTGGCCAGCACCAGGCCGGGGGCCTGGTGCAGCGGCACGCGCGTGCTGCGGGTGGGCGCGGCAGCGCCTTGCGCCAGTTGTCGTTGGGCGTCGTCGAATTCCAGCATGCGGCGTTCCGTGTGGGGGACGGCCCGGGCGGGCGCGAGGCCCGCCGGGGTCATCGGTTTTTGAAGTGCGAGGCGAAGTTGCAGGGCTTGTGGCGGCTGTCCAACTGCTCGGAAAGGATATTGTTCCAGGCGGCTTCGCAGGCGCTGGTCGAGCCGGGCAGGCAGAAGATGACGGTGTCGTTGGCGATGCCCGCCAGGGCGCGCGACTGGATGGTCGAGCTGCCGATGTCGGCGTGGGAGATCTGGCGGAACAGTTCGCCGAAGCCGGGGATCTCGGTGTCGAACAGGGGCGTGACCGCCGCCGGAATGGCGTCGCGGTGCGAGAAGCCGGTGGCGCCGTTGGTGATGATGACCTGCACGGCGGCGTCGTCGATCCACTCGCTGATAATGCGGCGGATGGCGTAGACGTTGTCCTTGACCAGGTCGCGCCGCACGCAGTTGTGCCCGTCGCGGGCCAGGGTTTCGGCCAGCCAGTTGCCCGAGGTATCGTTGCCCGCGGTGCGCGAGTCGCTGACGGTCAGCACGGCGCAGGCCAGCGACAGTTTCTTGTCGTTTTTCTGGTCGATCATGATGCTTCCTTCGAGGAATGACCGTCCCAGGAACAGGCGCGGTCGGTATCGCTTTGCTTTTGCTCGACCCAGAAACTGCGGCCGCTGGCCAGGGTCTCGCGTTTCCAGAACGGCGCCCGCGTCTTGAGGGCGTCCATGATGTACTCACAGGCCTGGAAGGCGTCGCCGCGATGCGCGCTGGCGGCCGCCACGAAAACGATCTGGGCATTGCGCGGCAGCGTGCCCACGCGATGCACGATGACGTAGTCCACCACGCGCCAGCGTTCGCACGCCTGCTTCGCGATGTCCTCCAGTTCACGCTCGCACATGCCGGGGTAGTGTTCCAGCGTCAGCGTCCGGGTGGCGTCGCCGGACGAGAAGTCGCGCACGTAGCCGGTGAAGGTCACCAGCGCGCCCGCCGCGCCGGCGCAGCGATCGCGCAGGGCCGCCTGCAAGGCGCCGGCGTCGAAGTCGGCTTCCTGGACGACGATCATGGCCTCAGCCTCCGGTGACGGGTTCGAAGACCGCCACCTCGTCGCCGGCATGGATCAGCACGCCGGGCTTGGCATGGGTCTGGTTCACCGCCAGGCGCAGGCGGCTGGCGCCGGCCAGCTCGGGATAGCGCTGGCCCAGTTGCGCCAGCAGGTCGCTGCCGGTGACCGGGCCGCCGCCCGGCAGCGCATAGCGCTCCGCGCGGCGGCCGGTGAGCTCGGCCACGCGGGCGAAATAAAGAAGCTGGATGGCCGCGCCGGCGGCCGTGGACGAAGCGGGTTCGCCACTCGTGATCATTGCGCCGTTCACCGCGCACCTCCGCGCCCAGGCGGGCAGAAATCCACCCGGAATTCTACTCCGTCGGGGCCCGCCATTCGCCGCTTTTGCCCCCCGCCTTGTATTCCAGGCGGACCTGCTCGATGACGATGCCCTTGTCGGCCGCCTTGCACATGTCGTAGACGGTCAGGGCGGCCACGCTGCAGGCGGTCATGGCTTCCATTTCCACGCCCGTCTTGAAATCCGTCCGGCAGGTGGCGCGCACCGACACCGTGTGGCTGGCGTCGTCCAGCGCGAAGTCCACGCCGACGAAGGACAGCGGCAGGCTGTGGCACAGGGGAATCAGGTCGGCGCAGCGCTTGGCGGCCAGCATGCCGGCCACGCGGGCGGTGTTCAGCACCTCGCCCTTGCCGCGGCCGGGCTGGGTGAGCAGGCCGTAGGCCGTGGCGTTCAGGCGCACGCGGGCGGAGGCCACGGCGATCCGCGCGGTGCTGGATTTGTCGCCGACGTCGACCATGCGGACCTGGCCGGATTCGTCGAGGTGGCTCAATGTGGGAGGAGTGGAAGACATGGCGGTGGGGGAAGGCCGGGGAGGCTCCAGGGCAAGCGGCCGCGAGGCCGGGTGGATAGATAGTCACAGGCCGGGGGGCCGGATGGTCGGCAGGTCCCGAGGCCTTGATTTGTCGAGACCTTGAGCGCCGGGACCTCGGGGTCGCGAGGCCTCGTGGTCAAGGTTTGAAACGAATTGCCCGGGCATAAAGGCGGACGCGGCGACGGAATTCGGACACTATTCGGTTTCGTTCCCGCCAAGGCCCCGCATGCTCCGCCCCGGGCGGCGGCGGGGCCGCGGCCCGCCGCGAACGGCGGGATGCGAAATTCAAAAACCGAAACCCGAAATCCGAAACCGGTTCGCCGGCGGACCCGGGCGCCGCGACCAGATCCGGCCGCCGGGCCCGGCGAGCCTATCAATGATAATGGACGCATTCATGCGTCGGGGGCGATAATCGCCCGTAGCCTACAGGAGAACGCTTCAATGTCTTTGCGGATACCCAGGATACGATTTTCGCGGCGGCTGGGCCGCATCGGTCTGGGTATTGTCGGCTTCATACTCCTGGTCTTCGCCCTGGCGGCGTGGCAGGTGCCGAATTTCACGCGCAAGGCGTTGACCGGGCAGGTCGCGGAAATGCTGGGCCGCGAGGTCCAGGTCGGCAAGATCACCTTCAATCCCTTCACGCTGACATTGCGCGTGCACGACCTGCAGGTCGCGCAGCCGGGCTCGCCGACGCCGCTGCTGGCGGTGGGCGAGGCCAACGCCAGCGTCGCCTGGCGGTCCCTGGTCTGGTTCGCGCCGGTGGTGGACCGCCTGGAGCTGCGCGAGCCCAAGGTGGCGCTGGTGCGCGAAGGGCCGGCCCGCTTCAATTTCTCCGACATCCAGCAGAAGCTGGCCGACATGGCCGCGGCCCAGCCGCCGGTCCCGGAGGAGGAAAAGGACAAGCCGCTGCCGCGCTTCTCGCTCAACAACATGCTGCTCAAGGGCGGGTCCATCACGCTGGACGACAAGGTCACCGGCCGCAAGCAGGTCATCGATGAAATCGCCCTGGGCGTGCCCTTCATCTCGAATTTCGGCTACGCCACGGACATCGACGTGCTGCCCCGTTTCCACGCGCGCATCAACGGCAGTCCCTTCGACATGCGCGGCACGGCGCGGCCGTTCGACAAGGTGCCGGCGTCGACGCTGGACGTGGTGTTCACCGGCCTGGCGCTGGATCAATGGGCCGATGCCTGGCCGGCGCCGATGCCGATCAAGCTCCAGCACGGCCTGCTGGATTCCGACCTGCACATCGCCTTCGAGCAGCCGCACGATGCGCCGGTCAAGCTGCGGGTCACCGGCAGCCTCGGCGTGCGGGATTTCGACCTGCGCGAGAGCGCCGGCGACGAGCTGGCGGCCTGGCGCAGCCTGAACGTGCGGCAGGTCGACGTGGACGTCATCGGCCGCACGGCGGCGATCGGCGAGGTCGAGCTGCTGGACCCGCGCATCCAGACCCGGCGCGACGCCAACCAGCGGATCAATTGGCTGGACATCATCGACAAGTTGCAGCGCCTGGGCGCGGGCGACAAGACGACGGGCGCCCCCGCCGTCTCCACCGTCAAGACCATGGCGCCGCCCTCGGCGGCCACGGGCCAGGGCGGGGACGCCAAGGACGCCGCCGCCGCGCAATCCGCCCCTGCCCAGCCTGCTCCGGCTGTCACTGCCCAACCCGCCGCTGCTCAGCCCGCTGGCGCCCCCGCCGCCGCATCCACGGCCACCGCGCCTCCGCCCGCCGGCAAGCCCGCCGCGGCGGCAGCCGCAACGCCGGCGGCGCCGTCGGGCAATGGCGCCACTCCGGCTCCCGCCACACCCACACCCGCGCCCGCGCCCGCGCCCGCGCCCCGGCACGACGCTTCCACGCCCTGGCAGGTGACGGTCGGCGCCATCAACATCGGCAACGGCAACGTGCACCTGCGCGACGCCGCCACCAAGCTCGACTATGCGCTGCAAAAGCTGGACGTCACGGTCCAGCAGGTCCGCTTCCCGCAACCCAAGGACCAGCCCATCGGCCTCTGGCTGACCATGGACAACGCCGACGGCGCCAAGCTGCGCGGCGTCGGCAAGCTGATCATGCAGCCGCTGGCCCTGGACCTGGACGTGCGCGCGGCCAGCCTGCCGCTGGCGCCCTTCGCGCAAGCCGTGCGCAACGCCGCGCCGGTGCTGCTGCAAAGCGGCACGGTCGGCGTGTCCGCGCAGGTCAACGTGGCCGACCGCAACAACGTGCTGGCGGTCGAGGCCAGCGACATCAAGGTCGACGCGGCCGACATCGCCGCGCGCGACGAAAGCGTCAACCCGGCCGTGGACGTCGGCCTCAAGCACCTGGCCCTGGCGGTCGACAAGTGGACCCTGGGTTCCGGCTCGTCGAACTTCGACCTCAAGGCCGACGGCCTGCTGGGTCAGGGCGCGCTCGCCACGCAGGGCAGCTTTGCGCTGCAACCCCTGCAGGTCAGCGCCAAGGTGGATCTGTCCAAGCTGGACCTGGCGCGCTTCGCGCCCTACGCCGCGTCCAGCCTCAACGCCACCGTGCGCTCGATTTCGGTGGGCGCCAAGGGCGAGGCCAAATTCACGGCGGCGGCCGGCGGCAAGCCCATGCAGGCGAGCTGGACGGGCGCCGTCAACGTCGACGACCTCAACCTGCTGGATCGCGTCAACCGGGCCGAGTTCCTGGCCTGGAAGACGCTCGCCTTCAGCAACATGGCCATCCAGGTGGTGGGCGACAAGCCGCGCCTGGACCTGGGCGACATCGTCCTGGACGACTTCTACGGCAATGTGCTGCTCAACGGCGAAGGCCGGCTGAACGTCATGGACCTGGTGGCCGAGCCCGGCAAGGCCGGCGGCTCCATCACGCAGGACACGCAGACGCGCGCCGCGCCGCGGCCCGCCCCCGCGGGCAAGTCGGGCGGCGGCATGCCGGACATCACCGTGCGCAGCGTCACGTTGAAGAACGGCCGCGCCACCTTCAACGACCGCTTCGTCAAGCCCAACTACACCGCGGAATTGTCCAGCGTCAGCGGTTCGGTCTCGGCGCTGTCGTCGACCAATCCCCAGCCCGCCAAGGTCAGCGTCAACGGCCGCGTCTACCGCACCGCGCCGCTGTCCATCAGCGGCGTGGTCAACCCTTTCGCCAAATTCCTGACCCTGGACCTCAAGGCCACGGCCCGCGGCGTCGACCTGCCGCGTTTCACCACCTATTCCTCCAAGTACGTCGGCTACCCGATCAAGCGGGGCAAGCTGTCGGTGGACCTGGAATACCGCATCAAGGACCGCGCGCTGTCGGCCAGCAACCATGTGCTGCTGAATCAACTGACCTTCGGCGAGAAGACCAACAGCAAGGACGCCACGACGCTGCCCGTGATGCTGGCGGTGGCGCTGCTGAAGGACCGCAACGGCAATATCGATATCGACCTGCCGGTGTCGGGCTCGCTGGACGATCCCAGTTTCTCGGTCGGCCGCATCATCCTGGGCGTCCTCGGCAATCTGGTGGTCAAGGCGGTGACCTCGCCCTTCAGCCTGCTCGCTTCCGCCTTCGGCGGCGGGGAGGAACTGTCCTACGTGACGTTCGCGCCGGGCAGCGACAAGCTGGACGACACCGCGCGCGACCGCCTGGGCAAGCTGGCCACCGCCCTGGCCGACCGTCCTTCGCTGCAGATGGACATCGCCGGCCGCGCCGACCCGGTCACCGACGAACAGGGCCTGCGCCAGGCCTGGGTCGACCAGCGCATCCGCGCCGCGCAGGCCCGCGCCACCGGCAAGAGCACGCGCTTGAGCGACACGCCCCTGTCGGCCGCCGATCGCGCCAAGTACCTGGAGTCTGTCTACGACAACACCAAGATGGACAACAAGCCGCGCAACTTCATCGGCATGGCCAAATCGCTGCCGCCCGACCAGATGGAGGACTTGCTGCGCAAGGCGGCGCCGGTGGGCGACGAGCAGTTGCGCCGCCTGGCCGATGCGCGCGCCCAGGCGGTGTACGAGGCCTTGCAGGCGCAGGGCGCGCCCGCCGACCGGATTTTCGTGGTCGCGCCCGAGTTGTCGGCGGAAGGCATCAAGGACAAGGACGCACCCAGCCGGGTCGAGTTTTCCCTGAAGCATTGAATCCCAGGAGCGTATTCCATGAGCGACGACAAGCATTTGGATAGTCTTCTTCCTCCCCTGCGACTGGACCGGCGCGGCTTCATGGCCACCGCGCTCGCCACCGGCTTCGCCGCGGCCGCCGGGCCGGTCGCCGCGCAATCGGTGATCAAGACCAGCGCCGAAGGCCTGACGGCGGGCCCGGTCGAGATTCCGGTGAAGGACGGCAAGATGTGGGCGTACAGCGCCGCGCCCAAGGACAAGAAGCATCTCGCCACCGTCCTGGTGGTGTCGGAGATCTTCGGCGTGCACGAATACATCCAGGACGTCTGCCGGCGGCTGGCGCACCAGGGCTACCTGGCCGTCGCGCCCAACCTCTTCGCGCGCGAGGGCGATCCCTCCAAGTACACGGAGATCGCCAAGTTGCAGGCCGAGGTCGTCCAGAAGGTGCCGGACGCCGACGTGATGTCCGACCTGGACGCCACCGCCAAATGGGCGGCCGGCCATGGCGGCGACGCCGACAAGCTGGGCATCATCGGCTTCTGCTGGGGCGGGCGCATCGTATGGCTGTACTCGGCGCACAACCCCAGGCTCAAGGTGGGCGCGGCGTTCTACGGTCCCTTGCGCGGCAAGACCGATCCGCGGCTGCGTCCGCACTTCCCGGTCGATCTGGCCGGCAAGCTGCACGCGCCCATACGCGGCGCCTACGGCGGCAAGGACGCCGGCATCACGCAGGACGACGTGGCCGCGATGCGCGCCGCGCTGGAGCGGGGCGACAAGGCGGCGCGCGCCTCGGTCATCGACCTCTATCCGAACTCGGGACATGCCTTCCACGCCGACTATCGGCCCAGCTACGTCAAGGAGGACGCCGAGCAGGCCTGGCAGCGCGCCCTCGATTGGTTCGCCGAGCACAAGCTGAAGTAAGGCCGGCAGCCATGTGCCGAAAGGCCCACGGGTCGATTCGGTCACGGGCGCCTTCGACGGCGGGGCCGGGAAGGCGCTACCATGTGGGAAATCCATCGGGGCGGCCCCGATGCCCGGCGGTCCGGGCCCGGGGCGCCTCCTTCGCGATGCAGGCGGCGCGGGGATCGCTTTTCGACGCGGACAACCGTCCGCGTTTCACTTCTGGAGACTGTCATGACCATCAAAGTCGGCGACAAGGTGCCCGACGGCACGCTGACCGAATTCATCGAAACCGAGACCGATAGCTGCGCGCTCGGTCCCAATGCCTTCCAGGTCGCCGACCTCGTCAAGGGCAAGAAGATCGCCGTGTTCGCCGTGCCGGGCGCCTTCACGCCGACCTGCTCGGCCAAGCACCTGCCGGGCTACGTCGAGAACGCCGCCGCGCTCAAGGGCAAGGGCGTGGACGAAATCTGGTGCGTGTCGGTCAACGACGCCTTCGTCATGGGCGCCTGGGGCCGCGAGCAGAAGACCGGCGGCAAGGTGCGCATGCTGGCCGACGGTTCGGCGATCTGGACCAAGGCCCTGGGCCTGGAGCTGGACCTGAACGCGCGCGGCATGGGCGTGCGTTCGCAGCGCTATTCGATGCTGCTGGACGACGGCGTGGTCAAGAAGCTGAACGTCGAAGCCGCCGGCAAGTTCGAAGTCAGCGACGCGGCCACGATGCTCGGCCAGGTCTGATCGATTTCGGCCGGGACGGCGCCGCGGCGCCGTCCCGGGAAGCACCCGGCGCCGCGGTTCACAGGTCAGATGTACTCGACTCTCTACTCGTTTTCCTCCCTCTACGCCGCCGCCTTGCTGATGCTGTGCGGGACCGGCCTCTTCAATACCTTCATGGGCCTGCGCCTAACCGCGCAGTCCGTCAGCGCCTTCTGGGTCGGCCTGCTGATCGCCGGCTACTACCTGGGCCTGGTCTGCGGCGCGCGCCTGGGCCACAAGCTGCTGATCCGCGTGGGGCACATACGCGCCTTCGTGGCCTGTGCGGCGGTCTCCGCCACCATGGTGCTGGCCCAGGCCTCCTTCGAAGTGCTGCCCCTGTGGCTGCTGCTGCGCCTGATCGCCGGCGTCGCCATGGTGACGCAGTTCATGGTGCTGGAAAGCTGGCTCAACGAGCAGACGGAAAACCATTTGCGGGGGCGGGTGTTTTCGGTCTACATGCTGGTGTCCGGCCTGGGAACGGTGCTGGGCCAGCTCTCGCTGACGATGTATGGCTCGCTGGACCTGCGGCCGCTGACCCTGGTCGCGATTTTCCAGGTGCTGTGCCTGGTGCCTATCGCCTTGACGGCGCGCACCCACCCGGCCACGCCGGTGCCGGCGCCCTTGGACATCAAGTTCTTCGCGCGGCGCGTGCCGCTGTCGCTCACCGTGCTGTTCATGGCCGGCAATCTGTCGGGCGCCTTCTATGGCCTGGTGCCGGTCTATGCGGCGCGCCACGGCATGAGCACGACCCAGGTGGCGGTGTTCGTGGCGGCGTCGGTGACGGCGGGGCTGTTGTCGCAATTCCCCATGGGCTGGCTGTCCGACCGCATCAACCGCGCCCGGCTGATCCGCTGCAATTCGCTCATCCTCGCCGTCTTCACCGCGCTGATGTGGGGCTGGACCGACTGGCCCTATTGGCTGATGCTGTTGCTGGCCTGTCTCTTCGGCATCCTGCAATTCACGCTCTATCCCCTGGGCGCGGCCTTCGCCAACGACCACGTCGAGGCGGAAAAGCGCGTCGGCCTGAGCGCCATCCTGTTGATGGCCTACGGCATCGGCGCCTGCATCGGCCCCTTGATCGCGGGCGCCCTGATGTCCTGGGCGGGGCCCAACATGTACTACGTCTTCGTGTCGGCCTGTGCCGTCGTCCTGGTGTGGCGCGTGCGTCCGGCCCGCGTCACCGGCGAGCACCAGGTGGAGGCGGCGCCGGTGCATTTCGTGCCCATGCCCGACACCTTGCAGAGTTCGCCGGCCGCCGTCGCCACGCTGGATCCGCGCGTCGATCCCGCCGTGGACCAGACGCTGGAAATGGTCGAGCCGGACGCCGCCGCGGCCACCCAGCCGGCGCGCGCCGAAGGCAGCGCCGACGCCTCCGGCGCCATGGCCGCCGGCCCGGAGACGGGCGTGGTGACCGGCACGGTGGCGGCGCCGGATCCCGCGGCGGGCGAGGGCGCGCGGCCGCCTTCGCTGTGACGCGGCTCAGCGCGCGGCGCTTTCCCGCGTAGCGTCCGCCGGCGCCTTCGTCAGCGCCTTCTTCAGTTCCTTCTCCAGCGCCTTCGTCACCGGCTCATGCCGGACGATGGGAGCCGCCGTCGGTTCGGGCGCCGTTCCCGCGGCGCGCATGCCGAGGCGGGCCAGCAAGTCGCGATCGTGCTGCAGGCGCGGATTGCCCGTGGTCAGCAGCTTCTCGCCATAGAACATCGAATTCGCGCCCGCCAGGAAGCACAGCGCCTGCAACGCGTCGTCCATGCTTTCGCGTCCGGCCGACAGGCGCACCACGGCGCGCGGCATGACGATGCGCGCCACGGCGATGGTGCGCACGAACTCGAAGGGATCGAGCGGCGGCGCGTCCGCCAGGGGCGTGCCCGGAATGGGGATCAGGTGGTTGATCGGCACCGACTCCGGATACGGGTCGAGGTTCGCCAACTGGCCGATCAGTCCCGCCCGCGCCACGCGGCTTTCCCCCATGCCGATGATGCCGCCGCAGCACACCTTCACGCCCGCGGTCCGCACGTTTTCCAGGGTATCCAGGCGGTCCTGGTAGGTGCGGGTGCTGATGATGCTGCCGTAGAACTCCGGCGAGGTGTCCAGGTTGTGGTTGTAGTAGTCCAGGCCGGCGTCGGCGAGTTGCCGCGCCTGTCCGTCGTCCAGCATGCCCAGGGTGACGCAGGTCTCCATGCCCAGCGCCTTGACCGCTTCGATCATGCGCGCCACCGCCTCGACCTGCCGCGGCTTGGGCGAGCGCCAGGCCGCGCCCATGCAGAAGCGCTGCGCGCCCTGGTCGCGCGCCTCCCGCGCCGCCGCCACCACCTCGTCCAGCGGCATCAGGGGCTGGCCCTTGACCCCCGCATCGTGCACGGACGATTGCGAGCAATAGCCGCAGTCCTCCGGACAGCCGCCGGTCTTGATCGAAAGCAGGCTGGAAAGCTGCAGCTCGGCGGGGTCGAAATGCTGCCGGTGCACGGTCTGGGCGCGATGGACCAGCTCGGCGAAGGGCAGGTCGTAGAGCGCCAGGATGTCCTCGACGCGCCACTTGGCGGTCGTCGTCGCGGCGGGCGTGGCGGGGGCCGGATTCTTCGGCGTTTCGTTCGGCGTGGGGTTCATCGGGGCTCCGTCATTGAGAGGCCGGGGAGGCCAGCCGCGCCGATCGTAGGAACAAGGGAAGGCCGTATGCAAAGGACGAAAAGCGCCGGATTTAACCGTGCGAAGACGGAACATGGTGGCAGAAGGCGGAAATAGGGCGCGACGATGCGCGAACGTGCCGCCTACGGGCGATAAATTTTTTGCCCGGTTTGTTGTTTCTTTTTGTATCTGAGGCCGGGCATGTGGAAAACGCGCCAGTCGCTTATGGGATACCATAAATGGCATACCAAAAATTCGGAGAAAAAGCTAGACTTGTCCGTAATTGAACGACGTTGAAAGGGGAAGTCCTCACAAATCGTGAACACCCCTTCTGCGGAAGCACGTTTCGGACGGCCAGGGCTGCACCCATAATCCGCCGATCCATAAGTCATTAACCGGAGACAAACATGCATCCCACGCCGACCGGCAGCGTCACTGCCGCCCCCTGTCCTTCCCTCCGCTCCCGCTCCCGCGCGCGCCGCGGGGCGGCTTCCGTCCTGTCGTTCCTGCTGGCTTGCGTCGCGCTGTTGGGCGTGACGGCCGCGCCGGCGCAAGCCGCGTTTCCCGATCACGCCTTGCGCCTCATCGTTCCCTTCGCCCCGGGCGGCGCGGTGGACGGCGCCGCGCGTCCGGCCGCGCTGGAACTGGGCAAGGCCCTGGGCCAGTCCGTGGTGGTGGACAACCGGCCCGGCGCCGGCGGCACCATCGGCATCCAGGCGGCCGCGCACGCCGCGCCGGACGGCTATACGCTGCTGCTGGGGAATATCGCGCTGGCCTCGGCGCCCGCGCTGTATCCGCAATCCGGCATCGATCCCAAGGATTTCGCGCCCATCGCGCTGGTGGGCACCACGCCTTACGTGCTGGTGGTGCGCGCCGATTCGCCCATCAAATCGGTCGGCGAGCTGATCGCGAAGGCCAAGGCGCACCCGGGCAAGATGAACTACTCGTCCGCCGGCACCGGTTCGGCCATCCACCTGGCCGGCGAGCTGTTCAAGGCCAAGGCCGGCGTCGACATCGTCCACGTGCCTTACAAGGGCGCCTCGCCGGCGCTCACCGCCCTCCTGGGGGGAGAGGTCGACATGATGTTCTCCTCGGCCATGGAGGCCGCCCCCATGTTGAGCAGCGGCAAGTTGCGCGCGCTGGCCGTCACCAGCGCCGAGCGCACCAGCCAGTTTCCCGACGTGCCGACGCTCACCGAAGCCGGTTTGAAGGGCTACCAGGTGACCGGCTGGTACGGCGTCTACGTGCAGGCCGGCGTGCCCGCCGACGTGCTGAAGACCTTGCAGCAGAAGGCCCAGGAAGGCATGCGTTCGGACGATATGCGCAAGCAACTGGCCAACTACGGCCTGGAAGCCGCCAAGGGCGACGCCGCCGAGGCGCGCAAGATGCTGGACGACGAAACCGCGCGCTGGTCCGAAGTGATCCGGAACGCGCATATCAAGGCCAATTGAAGAGAGAGCGACACGATGGGCATGCATATCCGCAGCGGCGACGGTCCCGCCTATACCCAGGACCTGGCCGCCTTCCTGGCGCGCTTTTCCTATGACGAACTGCCCGCCGGCGTGGTGCATGCCGCGCGGCGCGGCATCCTCGATTGGCTGGGATGCGCCTTCGCCGCCTATCGCCATCCCACGCTGGACAAGCTGTTGGCGGCGTTGACGGAGAACGGTAGCGCCGGGAAGGCCAGCGTGCTGGCGCGCGGCACGCGCCTGTCGCACACCGATGCGGCCTTGATGAACGGCCAGATGGGGCATCTGCTGGACTACGACGACACCCACATGGGCGGCGTCATCCTGCACGCCAGCTCGCCCGTGCTGGCGGCCCTGCTCTCGGCGGCGGAGCTGCGCCCGGTCGATGGGCGCGCCTTCATCGCGGCCTACGTGGCGGGGTTCGAGGCCGGCGTGCGCATCGGCCAGGCGGCGCCGGAGCATCATCCCGGCGGCTGGCACCTGACCGGCACGCTGGGCGCCTTCGCGGCCGCGGCGGCGGTGGGCAAGCTGCTGGGCCTGGATGCGCAACGCATGACGCATGCCCTGGGCATCGCCGGCACGCAGGCGGCCGGGATGCAGCAGAACCGCGGCACCATGTGCAAGTCCTTCCATGCCGGCAAGGCGGCCGCCAATGGCCTGCTGGCGGCGCTGCTGGCGGAGAAGGGTTTCGACAGCAGCGAGGAGATCGTCGAGGGCAAGCGCGGTTTCGCGCGCATCTACAGCAAGAGCACGGACCTGGAGCGCCTGACGGCCGGCCTGGGCCGGGAATGGATGATCGCCACCAACGGGCACAAGCCCTATGCCTGCGGCGTGGTCCTGCATCCTGCCATCGACGCCATGATCCAGTTGCGCGACAAGCTCGGCGGCCGGCTGGATGGCGTCGAGGCGGTGGAGGTCAAGGTCAATCCCGCCGTCGTGGCCATTACCGGCACCGTGGCGCCGACCACGGGCCTGCATTCGAAGTTCAGCATTTATCACAGCGCGGCGGTGGCGATGATCGACGGCGCCGCGGGCATTGCCCAGTACACCGACGCGCGCGCCGCCGACGAACAGGTCGCCGCCTTGCGCGGGAAGATCACCATCGGCGTGGACGAGAGCCTGCGCCGCGACCAGGCCTGGGCCAGCGTCCGGCGCGCGGGCGAGGTGTTCGAGACCTTGGTCGAGCACGCCACCGGCACCACGGACAATCCCATGTCGGACGCGGCCATCGAGGCCAAGTTCCTCGCCAATGCCGAGGGCGCGCGCGATGCGGCGCAAGCGGCCGCCATCGCCAGGGCGACGTGGACCTTCGAGCAACTTTCCGACGTGCGCGAGTTCGTGGCGCTGCTGCGCTGATCGCCGTGGCCGTCGCGATCCGCCGTCGTAATTTTGCCGTCGTAATGTTGCCGTCGTATTTGCAAGGATGCAGGAATGACCAAGAGCCATAGCAAGCAAGCCGATCCCGTCCAGGACGCCCTGACGCCCATGCCCGAGCTGGCCGCCTATCTGGCGCGCGCGCTGGCGCAGCCCTTGCCGGACGAGGTGGTCGACAAGGCCAAGGCGCACATGCTGGACACCATCGCGTCCATGGTGTCCGGCGCGCAGATGAAAGCCGGCGCCGCCGCCATCGCCTATCTCAAGGCGCTGGGAGAGACCGGCGCGCGGTCCGCGGTCGCCGGCACGCGCCTGCATGCGTCGCCGGTGCATGCGGCCCTGGCCAACGGCATGTTCGCTCACGCGGATGAAACCGACGATTCCCATGCGGCGTCCTTGACCCATCCGGGATGCGGCATCGTGCCGGCGGTGCTGGCCGCGGCCGAGTTCTTCGGCCGCGGCGGCCAGGACATGCTGCGCGCGATGGTGCTGGGCTACGACGTCTGCGCGCGCCTGACCTTGTCGCTGCACGCCTACGATTTCCGGGTGGCGGGGCATTCGACGCATACCTTCGGCCCCAACTTCGGCGCGGCGGCGGCGGCCGGCGCCTTGGCCGGCCTGGACGAAACGCAATGCCGCTACGTCATGTCCTATGCCGCGCAACAGGCGTCCGGCGTGGCTTGCTGGATGCGCGACAAGGACCACATCGAAAAATCCTTCGACTTCGGCGGCATGGCCGCGCGCAACGGCGTAAGCGCCGCCATCATGGTGGCCAGCGGGTGCACGGGCGTGGACGACGTGTTTTCGGGCGAGCGCAACTTCTATCATGCCTTCGGCGACGACCCCGACCGCCTCGCGCTGGGGCGCGAGCTGGGCGTGCGCTATGAAATCCTCGGCACCGGCATCAAGCGCTGGACCGTCGGCTCGCCTATCCAGGCGCCGCTCGATTCGACGCATGCGCTGGTACATCGCCACAAGCTGAAGCCGGACGCCATCAAGGCCGTGCGCGTGCGCATTCCGCACGAGTCGCTGACCATCGTCAATAACCGCGACATGCCGGAGATCTGCCTGCAACACCTGGTGGCGACCATGCTGATCGACGGCGACATCGACTTCCATTCGGCGCACGACCGCGCGCGCATGCAGGATCCCCAGGTGCTGGCGCTGCGCGCCTTGATCTCGCTGGAAGGGGACGACGAGCTGTCCCGCGCCATGCCCAGCCGCCAGGGCATCGTGGAAATCGTCCTGGACGACGGCAGCACGGTCGCCGAACACACCAAGGCCGTGCGCGGCACCCCCCTGAACCCCATGACGCGCGAAGAAGTCCAGTCCAAGGCCCTGGGCCTGCTCGCCCCCGTCCTCGGCGAGCCCCGCGCCACCGCTCTATGCGACGCCGTCTGGTCCCTGGAAAACTGCCACGACGCCCGCGCATTCACGGCGCTGATGCAGCCGGGGGAATAAGTCGGGCGCAATTATTCCGGCGCGTTGGCCGCATCCCGATTGAACTTGAAATCGGGAGGCAGCTTGCCTCGATACTTGTTCAGTCGTTCCAGAAGCGCATCTACGTTCCGCTTCTTAGGCACGGCAGATTTCCCGGAGGTGCGGGAGAGCCTGTTCCGGCTCATGCGGCGGATGCCGTGGCGGCTTGGTGGATCACGTACAGGCCGACCAGCACGATGACGACGCCGGACAGGTAGGGGGCCTTGCGGGCGAATTCGCCGAGACCGTTCCAACGGCGGGCGGCGTGGCGCACGCCCAGGGCGGCGAGGGCGCCGGAGGCGACCAGGGTGAGCGCCAGGCCGATGCTGAAGCCCAGGACCAGCGTGGCGCCCAGCGCGGCTTTCTTCAGGTGCAGGCAGAGCAGCAACACCGTGATGGAGGCGGGGCAGGGGATCAGGCCGCCCGTCAGGCCGAACAGGACGACCTGGCCCGTCGTGACGTCGCGGCCGGTGAAGCGGCGGCGGATGGCGTCCGCGTGCGCTTTTTCGTGCGCGTCCTGATGCATGGGTTCATCGCCCGCATGGCGGTTGTCGTGGTCATGGGAATGAACATGGTCATGACGAGCCGCATGAGCGTGATCGTGATCGTGATCGTGGCCGTGTTCGTGATGGTGGACGTGATCATGCTCATGCGCATGGCGCGCATCGCCCAGCCACTGGTTGCGCCCCGTGCGCCACAGCATCCACGCCCCGACGCCGACGATCAACACCCCCGAGACGATCTGGAAATAGGGCTCGCTGGTCGCCGCGTCCCAATTGCGTCCGAAGTACAGGCCCGCCATCGCCACGGCCCATACCACCGCGGTATGCGACAGCGTCGCGGACAATCCCAGGAGCACCGCCTGCCTCAGGGTGCCGCGTATTGCCACGATGAAGGCCGCCATCATGGTCTTCGAATGTCCCGGCTCCAGGCCATGGAGCGCGCCCAGCGCGATGGCGCTGGGCAGAAAGAGCCAGGCGTTGCCTTGCTGCAGAAGCGTGGCGAAGTCGGTCATGGAAGCATGTGCAGGGCGTCTGCCGGCGATTCGTTGGAAGGGCCCGCCCGGGGGAGCGCATGAGCGGCGCGGCCAGCGGTCGGGGGCAGTCTCCAACTATACTCCCCCCTAGTATATTGCGTGCTAATTTCCACCGTCCCGGCATTGGCTTTCCCGCCGGTTTACCGTCCGAGGCCACTTCCATGCACACCATCCGCGACAAAGCCAAGCTGCTCGCCCGTGTCCGGCGCATCAAGGGGCAGGTGGCGGCGCTGGAGAGCCAGCTCGACCAGGAAGACGATTGCGGCGCCATCCTGCAACAGGCGGCCGCCGTACGCGGCGCGGTCAATGGCTTCATGAGCACCATCATCGAAGGCCATCTGCAAGACCATGTGGTCCATGAGCCGGAATTGAGCCAGCGCCAGCGCGACCTGGACATCGTCATGCAGGCCATCAAGTCCTATCTCAAATAGGCCTGCCGGATATACGGCTCCCGTTTGACCGTATCCGTGGCGTGAAATCACGCAACCCACTATTCCTCCAGCACGCTTTCTTTAAGCTGCATGACAGCCGCGAGCGCATTGGAGAACATAGCCTTGCCCAATTTTCATAACAGGCAGGCGCCGTCTCCCTATCATCGACAAAAAACAGGTTTGGCCCTCGCTTCGGGCCACAACGCCATATAAGGAGACAACATGAAGCCAATGAGCCAATCCGTGGCCAGATTCGTCGCGGCCGGTGCAATCGCATGCCTTGCCGCCCTCACTGCCCGCGGCGCCCATGCCGCCGGCGACGATGCCGCCAAGGACTATCCTTCCAAGCCCATTACCTTGCTGGTCGGCTTTCCCGCCGGCGGTCCGGCGGACAATGCCGCGCGCCTTCTGGTGGATCGCATCGTCACGAAATGGCCGCAGGCCAAGATCATCGTGCAGAACCGCGGAGGCGCGAACGGCGCGATCGCGGCGACTGAATTGACGAAGGCGCCGGCCGACGGCTACACCCTGTTCTTCGTCACGCGCAGCCACGTGAACCTGAAATGGCTCACGCCCAATCTGCCTTTCAATCCGGAGACCGATTTCCAGCCGGTCGCCATCGTGCTGGACGTGCCCAATGTGATGGTGGTGGGCCCCTCCGTGAAAGCGCCCGACTATGCCGCCTTCGTCAAGGATGTCGCGGCGCATCCCAACCAGTACACCGCGTTCTCGTCGGGCAACGGTTCCGATCCCCATCTGGCGCTGGCCGAATACATGCAGAAATCCGGCCTGCGGATCCGGCACATCCCCTACAAGGGCGGCAACGAAGGCATGCTCGACATGCTGGCCGGCCGCGTCGACCTCTCGTTCGCCACCCTGGGCACGGTGATGTCGCAGCTTCGGAAAGGCAAGCTGCGCGCCCTGGCGATCGGCGGCAAGGCGCGCAGTCCGCAACTGCCCGACGTTCCCACCTTCGCAGAAGTAGGGGTGAAGGACTTCTCGCCCGAAGCCTGGTACGGCGTGATGGCGCCCAAGGGCACGCCCCCGGCGATCGTCGCGAAACTGAACGCCACCATCAACGAAGTCATGAACACGCCCGAAGGGGCCAAGAAACTCGAAACCCTCGGCGCCGTCCCTGTCCGCAATACCGTGGACGACTTCACTGCCATCTACAAGCACGACCTGAAGACCAACGGCGAACTCATCCAGCGCCTGGGCATTCACATCGATTGACGATTCCGCGCGGATAGATTCTGCCGTTCCCTCAGCGCGACGGCAGAATCGATGCATCCATGCGCGACGTCAAAAACAAAAAAGCTCCGAGCGTATAAGCATCGGAGCTTTTTTCGAACCATGATGTCACATCATCGTTCATGAATTCTGGCGGAGCGGACGGGGCTCGAACCCGCGACCCCCGGCGTGACAGGCCGGTATTCTAACCAACTGAACTACCGCTCCGCAGCGGTATGTATTACTACATCCTAGCCAGAGTAAACTGGCGTCCCCTAGGGGATTCGAACCCCTGTACTCACCGTGAAAGGGTGATGTCCTAGGCCTCTAGACGAAGGGGACCTGGAACTGCACGAACAACTGAACTACTTTACTGCAACTTCGCGTCCGGCTGGAGTGGTGGAGGTAAGCGGGATCGAACCGCTGACCTCTTGCATGCCATGCAAGCGCTCTCCCAGCTGAGCTATACCCCCGTATCCGGACGTCTTCAACAAATCCTGCCATAAAAACCCGGGCCAGAAACTACACTGAACCGCGCTTTTACCGCTGTCTTTGCTGACTTCGTTTTGTTCCGTCGGCGAAGAAACGAGATTATGCATGAACTTTTTGGCCTGTGCAAGTCGGATCCCAAAAAATTTGTGTGAAGTGCGAAATTTCTTTTGGGCGTGGCACTTGCGCCCGCCGGCAAGGTCTTATGTGGGACGACGAAACACGCGGGCGGACACGGAAGCCATGCCGTTTCGGCCGTGGAAGAAGGCATGCTAGGCCAACGCACGGGGGCCCTGGCCACGCATGCCGGCGCGAACGCGCGGGGCGCGGGCCCGCCGCATTGCATAACCGGATTCAGGAGCACGGCATGAGCAACACGTCTTTTCCCACGCGCCCGTTGGGCCGCACCGATATGTCCATCACCCGCGTCGGCTTCGGCGCGTGGGCAGTGGGCGGCGCCGATTGGGCCGCCGGCTGGGGCGCACAGGACGACAGCCTGTCCGTCGCGGCCATCCGGCACGCGGTCGAGCGCGGCATCAACTGGATCGACACGGCGGCGGTCTACGGACTGGGCCATTCCGAGGAAATCGTGCGCGCCGCGCTGAAGGAACTGGCGCCGAGCCAGCGCCCTTATGTCTTCACCAAGTGCGGCCTGGTGTGGGACGAGCACGATCGCCGGGCGGCGCCGCGCCGCGTGGGCGCCGCGGCCAGCATACGGCGCGAAGCCGAGGCTTCGTTGCGGCGCCTGGGCGTCGAACGCATCGATCTCTATCAGATGCACTGGCCTTCCGGCGACGGCGCGCCGATCGACGAATACTGGCAAGCCTTGCTCGACCTGAAGCAGGCCGGCAAGGTGCGCGCCATCGGACTATCGAATCACAACGTGGCGCAACTGGAAGACGCCGAGCGCCTGGGCCACGTGGATACCTTGCAGCCGCCGTTCTCCGCCATCCGCCGCGACGCGGCCGCGGACCTGCTGCCGTGGTGCGCGGCGCACGGCACCGGCGTCATCGTCTACAGCCCGATGCAATCGGGGCTGCTGACGGGGCACTTCAACGCGGAACGGGCAGGGCAGCTCGCGCCCGACGACTGGCGTTCGCGCGACGCCGAATTCCAGGGCGCGAATCTGCGGCGCAACCTGGCGCTGGCGGAAGCCCTGAAACCGGTGGCCGAACGCCATGGCTCGACCGTGGCGGCGACCGCGGTGGCCTGGACGCTGGCGTGGCGGGGCGTGAGCGGCGCCATCGTCGGCGCGCGCGCTCCGGCGCAGGTGGACGGCTGGCTGGGCGCCGCCACGATGGAGTTGGATGCCGACGACATGGCGGAGATCGCCGCCGTTATCGAGACCCGCGGCGTGGGAACGGGGCCGTCGTCGCCGGCCCGCCAGGCCGGCGCGGCCTTGCCGCTGGTGGACGAGCGCAACAGCGGCCTGAACGGATTGAACCTGCCCTGATCCGCCGTGCCGAATGGCTTCGATCCGGCATCGATCCGGCATCGATCCGGCATCGATCCGGCATCGATCCGGCATCGATCCGGCATCGATCCGGCATCGATAGGCCACCGATCAGACATCAACCGGGCACATCGATCGGGCATCGATCAGCCCATCGATCGAACATCAATCCGGCCGCCGCCCTCGCGGCCGCCGCGCCGCCAACGCCCCCAGCCCGATGGCGATCAGCAGTTCCGCTGGCAGGTTGCCGGTGCGCGTATAAGGCGTCAGCCCGCTCATACCCTGCACCTGCGTCGCCAGTTCGGCGCGCGTCATCGGCGGCAACGCCGCCTGCACGCGGCCTCGCGGATCGATGGCGACCGTCAGGCCGGTATTGGTGGCGGCCAGCATCGGCCGGGCGGTCTCCAGCGTGCGCATGCGGCCGATCTGCAAATGCTGGCGCAGAGCCCACGAATCGCCGAACCAGCCCAGGTTGCTGATGTTCAACAGGATGCTGGCGCCGGCCTCGCCGTTGGGCCCCGGCCGTATCGCGGGCAGCAATTCCTCGCCGAACAGGTCCTCGTAGCAGATGTTCAGCGCGATGCGCTGGCCGTCCACCGGGAAGGGCGCCTGCCAGCGCGCGCCGTTGTCGAAATCGCCCAGCGGAATGTTCAGCAGATCGACGAACCAGCGGAAGCCCGGCGGCACGAACTCGCCCCACGGGACCAGGTGCTGCTTGTCGTAGCGCGTGGCGATCTCGCCGCTGCGCATGGCCTCGGTGGAACTGTCGCCGTCGAACCCGATGGCGCTGTTGGTCCAGCGATCCTTGCCGTTGACCACGCGATGCAGCGGCACGCCCATGATGATGGTGGCCTGGCGCTCGGCGGCGATGCGCTTCCAGATGTCCCAGACCTGCGGCGGCAACTGGTCCTGGAAGACGGGCAGCACGGTTTCCGGCAGCACGATCAACTGCGGCGCGGGCGTGCCCGCCGGCGGTGGCAGCGAAGCCTGGTTCATGTGCTGGATCAGACCTTGCTCCATCAGCGCGGGATCGAATTTGTCGGACTGCCCGACGTTGCCCTGGACCAGGCGGACCTGTAGCGGCGCGCCCATGGGTTGCGACCAGGTGCGCAGGCCCAAGGCCCAGCCCGCCAGCGCCAGCAGCACCGCCAGCCCAGCCGGGACGGCGAGGCGCGCGTCCCGCGCCGCATTCTTGCGGGGCTGCCAGAGCACGGCCAGGGCCGCGGCCGCGAAGGCGGCGATGAGGACGATCCCGTACAGCCCCAGCAAGGGCGCCCAACCCGCGTAGGGGCTGTCGACGTGGGCGTAGCCGATGTTCAGCCAGGGGAAGCCGGTCCAGAGATTGCCGCGCACCCACTCCAGCGCGCCCCAGGCCACGGCGAAGGCCAGCGCCGCGCGCAGCCGGGCCTTCCAGTGGCCATCGGGCGGCAGCGGCGCCAGCCAGCGCGCCAGGGCGCAGGCGGCGGCGGGAAAGAGCGCCAGAAAGGCGGACAGCAGGAACACGCCCCCCGCGGCCAGCGGCGCCGCGAGATCGCCATAGCGATGCATGCTGATGAACAGCCAATACAGGCCCACCGTGTAGCAGGCGGTATTGAACAGCCAGCCGAACCAGAACGCGCGGCGCGGCCCGGCGGCGGTCATCACCTGCCAGGCGAGCACCGCCAGCACGACGATCTGCAAGGGGGCCAGCATCGCGTCGGGCAAGGGGCCGGGCGCGAAGGTGAGCGCTTGCGCGGCGCCGGCCACGAGCACGGCGGCCGCGCGCGGCGAGCGCGGAAAACGGACGAAGGACATCATTCCTGGATGGGGGCGGGAGGCAATCGCTTGACGCGCAGCCACAAGGGGCGGCGCGCATCGGCGCGGACCACCTCGATGCGCAGGCCGTCATGCTGGACGAATTCGCCGCGGCGCGGGATGCGGCCCAATTGCGCGCTGACCCAGCCGCCGACCGTGTCGTAGTCGTCGTCGGGCAGGCTGCTGCCGAAAGTTTCGTTGAACTTGGCGATTTCCGTCGTGGCCTGCACGCGCCACGTGTTGTCGCCCTCGGCGAAGATGGTGGTTTCCTCGTCTTCGTCGAATTCGTCCTCGATGTCGCCGACGATCTGCTCCAGCACGTCCTCCATGCTGACCAGGCCGGAAATGCCGCCGTGCTCGTCGATGACGATGGCCAGGTGATTGCGGCTGGCGCGGAATTCGTGCAGCAGGACGTTCAGGCGCTTGGTCTCGGGAATGAAGACCGCCGGCCGCACCAGCGAGCGCAGCTCGATGCCGGGTTCCAGTATGCAGCGCAGCAGGTCCTTGGCCAGCAGGATGCCGACGATGTTGTCGCGGTCGCCTTCATACACGGGGAAGCGCGAGTGCGCGGTCTCGATGATGGTGGACAGCAGGGCGGGCAGGGGCAGCGAGATATCCAGCAGGTCCATGCGCGAGCGCGGCACCATGATGTCGCCGACCGTGCGCTCCGACACGGCCAGGGCGCCCTTGATCATGGTGTAGGACTCGGCGTCGAGCAGATCGCGTCCGTGCGCCGCCTCCAAAACCGCCTTGATGCCTTCGCGGTCTTCGGGCTCGCGCCGGACCAGGGACAGGATGCGGTCGAGCAGGGATCGGGTGGAGGATTTGGCCGGGCGGGTCGCGTCGGCCTCGTTGGCAGGGTATGGGTCGGGCATCGTCCAGAGGACAAGTTACAGAATGGGTCAGCATAACCGATGTTGCCGGCCGGTTTTGTAACCCGGACATCGTAATTACCCGGGGGAAACGCGCACCGGCGCGGGGGGCGGACGCCCCGCCGGCCTACAGCGGCGTGTAGGGGTCGGGGATGCGCAGGGCGGCCAGCAGCCGGGTTTCCAGGGACTCCATGCGGCGCGCGTCTCGCGCTTTGACGTGGTCGTAGCCCAGGGCGTGCAGGGTGCCGTGCGCCGTCAGGTGGGCGGCATGCGCCAGGAGGGGCTTGCGCTGTTCGCGCGCCTCGCGCGCCAGCACGGGCACGCAGAGCACGATGTCGCCGCGCGCGGTGCCGGCCGGATCGACGCCGTACTCGAACGTCAGCACGTTGGTGGCGTAGTCGCGGCCGCGGAAATCCCGGTTCAGGCGCCGGCCCTCGGCCTGGCCCACCAGGCGCAGGTTGATTTCCGCGCTTTGGAAGTCCACCAGCCCGTCGGCTTGCGCGCCGGCCAGCGCATGGGCCACCCAGCGGCGCAGGCGCCAGCGCGGCAGGCGCGGCTCGGCCACCGCGTACTGCACCGAGAGCGCCAGCGCGGGGGGCGCGGGCAGCTCAGGCTTCATCTTCGGCGGCCTGCTCGTAGGCGTCGACGATGCGCGCGACCAGCGGATGGCGCACCACGTCGCGGCTGGTGAAGCGGGTGGTGGCGATGCCCTGCACGTCCTGGAGCACGCCCACCGCGTGCGCCAGCCCGCTCTGCTGGCCGCGCGGCAGGTCGACCTGCGAGGGGTCGCCGGTGATCACCGCCTTGCTGCCGAAGCCGATGCGCGTGAGGAACATCTTCATCTGTTCCGGCGTCGTGTTCTGCGCTTCGTCCAGGATGACGAAGGCATGATTCAGCGTGCGTCCGCGCATATAGGCCAGCGGCGCGATTTCTATGGTCTGCTTCTCGAACAGGCGCTGCACGCGCTCGAAGCCCATCAGGTCGTAGAGGGCGTCGTAGAGCGGACGCAGATAGGGATCGACCTTCTGCGCCAGGTCGCCGGGCAGGAAGCCCAGGCGCTCGCCGGCCTCCACCGCCGGCCGCGTCAGCACCAGCCGCTGCACGGTGTCGCGCTCCATGGCGTCGATGGCGCAGGCCACCGCCAGCCAGGTCTTGCCGGTGCCGGCCGGGCCGATGCCGAAGGTGATGTCGTGCTTGAGGATGTTGTTCAGGTAGTCGCGCTGGCGCGGCGTGCGCGGCCGCAGGTCGCTGCGGCGGGTGCGCAGGGCGATGCCGCCGCTCTCGTCGTCCAGGTCCGGCAGGGCCTGCGTGTCGAGGGCGGGGGTGGCCCCGTTGTCCGCGTCGCGCGGCCGGGAAACGCCAATTTCCACCAGTCCCAACTGGATGTCGTCCACCGACAGGGGCTTGTGCACGGCCTGCTCGTGGAAGCGGCGCAGGGCGCGCGCCGCGACGTCGGCCTGTTCGCCTTCCAGGATGACGCGGTTGCCGCGTCGTTGCAATTTGACGGCCAGGCCATCGGCCAGTTGGCGCAGATTCTCGTCCAGCGGGCCGCACAGGTTGGCCAGGTGGGTATTGTCGCCGTCCAGCGTGACGGTGACGGGCAGGGGGCGGCGGGCGCCGCGGCTGCGCGGGGCGCTGCTCATTCTTGTCGTGCTCCTTCGGCGGCGCCGCGCGCCTGCTCGATGCCCGCCACTTCGGCGCGCAGGGAATTGGTATAGGCCTGGGTGATGACCACGTCCACCATCTGTCCGACCAGGCGCGCCGGCGCCGGGAAGTTGACGATGCGGTTGTTCTCGGTGCGGCCCATCAGTTCGTTGGGATCGCGGCGCGACGGGCCTTCGACCAGCACCCGCTGCGTGCTGCCCACCATGCCGTGGCTGATGGCGGCGGCCTGTTCGCCGATCAGGGCTTGCAGGCGTTGCAGCCGCTTGAGCTTTAGTTCCTGCGGCACGTCGTCGCGCAGGTCGGCGGCCGGGGTGCCCGGCCGGCGCGAGTAGACGAAGGAGAACGAGGTGTCGAAGCCGACGTCCTCGATCAGCTTCATGGTCTTTTCGAAATCGCTTTCCTCTTCGCCGGGAAAGCCGACGATGAAGTCGGAGGACAGCGTCAGGCCCGGCCGGGCTTCGCGCAGGCGACGCACGATGGACTTGAATTCCAGCGTGGTGTAGCCGCGCTTCATGGCGGCCAGCACGCGGTCGCTGCCGGCCTGCACCGGCAGGTGCAGGAAGGACACCAGCTTGGGCAGGCGCCCATGGGCCTGTATCAGGCGCGGCGTCATTTCCTTGGGGTGCGAAGTTGTGTAGCGGATGCGCTCGATGCCCGGGATCTCGTGGACGTATTCGAGCAGCATGGCGAAATCGGCGATTTCCCCGCTCTCGCCCATGGCGCCGCGGTAGGCGTTGACGTTCTGCCCCAGCAGCGTCACTTCCTTGACGCCCTGGTCGGCCAGGTCGGCGATTTCGACCAGCACGTCGTCGAAGGGGCGGGAGACCTCTTCGCCGCGCGTGTAGGGCACCACGCAGAAGCTGCAGTACTTGCTGCAGCCTTCCATGATGGAGACGAAGGCGGTGGCGCCTTCGACGCGGGGCGGCGGCAGGGCGTCGAACTTCTCGATGTCCGGAAAGCTGATGTCCACCTGGGACACGCCGTCGGCTTGCCGCTGGCGAATGAGCTCCGGCAGGCGATGCAGGGTCTGCGGGCCGAACACCACGTCCACGTAGGGCGCGCGCTTGACGATGGCCTCGCCTTCCTGGCTGGCGACGCAGCCGCCCACGCCGATGACCAGGCCGGGCTTGGTCTTCTTCAGGTGCTGGACGCGGCCGAGGTCGGAAAAGACCTTTTCCTGGGCCTTTTCCCGCACCGAACAGGTGTTGAACAGGATGACGTCGGCGTCTTCCGGGTTGTCGGTGAGCTCCAGGCCCTGGTCGGCGCGCAGGACGTCGGCCATCTTTTCCGAGTCGTACTCGTTCATCTGGCAGCCGAAGGTGCGGATGAAGAGCTTGCGGGCGGGTTCGCTGGGGGTGGGCGCGGACGGCGCGGCGGCGTGCACGCCAGCGCGCTTGAGGGAGATTTCTTGCATGGTGTAAGCCGTAACGGGTGTAGATCCCGGGGGCATGTCGGGGACGAAACACATTATTTTACCTCGCACCGCCTCTTGTCTCCTCATTGTCGCGATTCAACGGTACGATTGCGGGCTATTATTCGGCGGGCCCGTCGGTCAACGAGCTGTAAGGCTGGCGGGGAGAGGGCGGTCACGCGCCATCCATGCGTGATGCGTTCCCGGAGCGGCCTTTCCCGCACAGGCTTCCCGCCCCCCGCCGAAACGCGCCGATACGGTGTGTGCAGCATCCTGCCGTCCCAGCCGTAACCCCGTAGTCGCGCCGTAACCCAGCCGCCGTGCCCCGCCGTTTGCCTAAGGGGGCCGCTATTTTCGTTGAAGCCTGGATTTTCTCGATGAGCGAATTGCCTCCTTCGCCCTCAACCGTCGTCGGCGCCCGCCGCGGCGTTACCCGTTTCGTGCCGCCCGCCCGCTGGGTCGCGGTGCTCCTGGCCGGCGTCGTGGTGCTGGCCCTGCTGGCCACCTACGTGGACCTGCCCCTGGCGATCTATATCCAAAAGGCCACGTCCGCCGATGTCGACGGCGCCTTCAATATGATCGGCCAGTTGGGCGAGCGCGGCGAGAATTACGCGCTGGGCGCGCTGCTCGTGTATGCCATGTCGCTGCGCGCCATGCGGCGCGGCTGGCGCGAGCCCTGGGCGGGCGCCTATGACCGCCTGGCGCGCGGCGGCCTGTTGATGGTGGCCGTCCTCGCCATGGGCGGTATCGTGACCGGCGTGCTCAAGCACCTGGTGGCGCGCGCCCGCCCCGAAATGTTCTTCGAGCGCGGTTTCTACGGCCTGGGGCCCATGTTCGGCGGCAAGCACTATACGTCCTTCCCGTCCAGCCATACCTTGACCGCCTTCGGCGTCGCCGTCACCGTCGCCATGGTGTTCCCGCGCTGCCGCTGGCCCGCGCTGCTGCTGGCCACGCTGATCGCCGTCAGCCGCCTGGTCAACCTGGACCACTATGCTTCCGACGTCACCGCCGCCGCCCTCATCGCCCTGGTCACCGTCGTATTCCTTTCCCCCTATTTCCTCGATCCCGCCCGGCAATGGCCCAGTCGCCTGCCGTGGCAATGGTTCAAGCGGGGGGGCTGAACGGCGATCATTTTTTCAAATGCCTGACGATATTCTCGATCAGCCCCGGCCCTGTCGGATCCCATCCAAGCAATTGCCGCGTGATAGCGCTCGATGCCGACAAGTCGCGCTGCACGAGCCGCCCGAAAAAACCGAAATGCGCATCGGCGTCTTCTGAGGGAATCGAGGAGATGGGCACGTTCAAGCCATCTCCGATAGCCTCGGCTATCGCCTTGAGCGTAACGCCCTCTTCGCTCACTGCATGATAGGTGGCCCCCGCTTCATGTCTGTCCAGGGCAAGCGCGTAGACGCGAGCAGCATCCTGGACGTAACACGCAGACCAGCGATTCGATCCGTCATCGACGTAGGTGGAAACACCCTTCTCACGCGCGATACCTATCAAAGACGTCACAAGGCCTTGCTTCGCGACGCTATGCACCTGCGGCAGACGTATGACGTTCACATGAACGCCTCGCGTCTGTAGCGATATTGCCGTTTGTTCAGATACGCGCGGCGTTGGCGATATGTCTGGCAGTTCCACACGCTCTGTGATTGGCCGGACATGTGATTCCAAAGGCATGCCCGTACTCACCAAGAGTGGGCGATCCGTACCTTCCAACACGTCGCCAAAAGTCTCGATGACACGCTTGTCGAGCTCCGCGCTTTCTTTAAATCTGGAAAAATCATGCTCGAACGCGCAGTGAATCACGGCGTCCGCCATTGCGACGCCAGCGTGAATACTCTTCAAGTCCTCAAGACGTCCTAGATGCACGTCTGCGCCGGCAGAACGCAGGAATTTTTCGCCCGCTTCCGATCGAGCCAGCCCAAGCACGCTGTGGCCGCGCGCAAGTAGCTGAGGAATGATGGCGGACCCCACCAGGCCTGTAGCGCCGGTCAAGAATACACGCATGACTAAGCTCCTTTTGTAAGGGGCAATGATTGCCAGGAATCCGGGTGCACATCTGGCGAATAACCAGGCGATCGCCAGCGCATGGCCAACGACCAGGATTACTTCCAGTAAGCTACATAATGAAAGAACGCTTGATAGAAAGGAAGAAGGAACATTCACCTCAGCAAGTGAGGAAAAAGTAACTATGAGGAAAATTCAGCAGAACGTCTCGCGAGAACCGGTCGCACTCCTGTGCGATAGCGAAGAAGCGAAGGTCGTTCGAGAATTCATGGCGAAGGTCGGCGACAAGTGGACCATTATGGTCGTCGTTCTGTTGGGAAGACGTCCCACGCATCGAGCGCGATTTTCCGAGTTGCAGAAGCTCGTGACAGGGATATCTCAACGAATGCTCAGCACGACGTTGCGAGCCTTGGAGAGGGACGGATTCGTCCTCCGGGAAGTTTTCCCGGAGGTGCCCCCGAGAGTGGAATATGAGCTGACCGCTCGTGGGCTGAGCTTGCTGGAGCCACTGCACAATCTGGTGGCGTGGATCGGAGACAATTGGGAATCGATAAAAAAGTCGCGAGAACTTTTTGACCAACGGCCTCGGGGCGTAGGAAGCGATCGATGAACGAAAAAAAGCCAGCCTGGATGAGGCTGGCTTTTTTTGCACCAGGCGCCTTATCGCGCCGATGCCGGGCGGCCCGGCTCAGGCCACTTCCGGGCCTTCCTTCTTGACCGGCTTGACCAGGTCTTCGCGCTTGACGCCGAACCACATGGCCAGGGCCGCGGCGACGAAGACGGACGAGTAGATGCCGAACCAGATGCCGATGGTCAGCGCCATGGCGAAATAGTGCAGGGTGGGACCGCCGAAGAACAGCATGGACAGCACCATCATCTGGGTCGAACCGTGGGTGATGATGGTCCGCGAGATGGTCTGCGTGATGGCGCCGTTGATGACTTCCGGCACGCTGGCCTTGCGCTGCTTGCGGAAGTTCTCGCGGATCCGGTCCATGATGACCACCGATTCGTTGACCGAGTAGCCCAGCACCGCCAGCACGCCCGCCAGCACCGACAGCGAGAATTCCCACTGGAAGAAGGCGAAGAAGCCCAGGATGATGACCACGTCGTGCAGGTTGGCGATCACGCCGGCCAGGGCGAACTTCCATTCGAAGCGGATGCCCAGGTAGATGACGATGCCCAGCACCACGAAGAGCAGGGCCATCAGGCCGTTGTGCACCAGTTCCTGGCCGACCTGCGGGCCGACGAATTCCACGCGCCGCAGTTCGACCGAGGGATCGGCCGCCTTCAGGGCGGCCAGCACCGCGTCGCTCTGCGCCGCCGAGGTCTGGCCGTGGGCCAGCGGCAGGCGGATCAGCACGTCGCGCGAGGTGCCGAAGTTCTGCACCTGGAAGTCGGCGTAGCCGAGCTTGCCGACGGCGCCGCGCACTTCGTCCAGTTGGGCGGCCTGGGCGTAGTTGACTTCCATCACCGTGCCGCCGGTGAATTCGATGGACAGGTGGAAGCCGCGCGTGGCGATGAAGAATACCGCGGCCAGGAAGGTCACCAGACTGATGGCGTTCAGCACCAGCGCGTGGCGCATGAACGGTATGGTGCGGTGGATCCGGAAAAATTCCATGATATGCCTAGCGTTCGTTGACTAGCTGTGAAGTACGGCTGTGGGAGGGCGGCCCGCGCCTGCGCGGGGCCGGCGCCTTATTCGCTCTTGGGTTTCCAGACCTGGCCGATGGAAATGCTGGCCAGCTTCTTCTTGCGGCCGTACCAGAGGTTGGCCAGGGCGCGCACGCCGACCACCGACGAGAACATCGACGTCACGATGCCCAGGCAGTGGACCACCGCGAAGCCGCGGATCGGGCCCGAGCCGAAGGCCAGCAGCGCCAGGCCGACGATCAGCGTGGTCAGGTTGGAGTCCAGGATGGTGCCCCAGGCGCGCTCGAAGCCATGGTGGATGGCCTGTTGCGGCGAGGCGCCGTTGCGCAGTTCTTCCCGTATCCGCTCGTTGATCAGCACGTTGGAGTCGATCGCCATGCCCAGCGTCAGCGCGATGGCGGCGATGCCGGGCAGCGTCAGCGTGGCCTGCAGCATGGACAGCACCGCCAGCAGCAGCAGCACGTTCACCGCCAGGCCGATGGTGGAGAACACGCCGAACAGGCGGTAGTAGAGGATGATGAAGACGGCGATCGCCACGAAGCCCCACAGCGTGGAGTGGAAGCCCTTGGCGATGTTGTCGGCGCCCAGGCTGGGACCGACGGTGCGTTCCTCGATGATGGACATCGGCGCGGCCAGCGCCCCGGCGCGCAGCAGCAGCGCGGTGTCGGCGGCTTCCTCGGCGCTCATGCTGCCGGAAATCTGCACCTGGCCGCCGGCGATTTCGCCGCGGATGACCGGGGCCGTGACCACTTCGCCCTTGCCGTTTTCGAACAGCAGGATGGCCATGCGCTTGCCGATGTTGTCGCGGGTGACGTCGCGGAAGATGCGCGCGCCCTTGCTGTCCAGCGTCAGGTGCACGGCCGCCTGCTGGGTCTGCTGGTCGCGGCCCGGCTGGGCGTCCTGCAGGTTTTCGCCGGTCAGGATGACCTGGCGGCGCACCAGCACGGGGCGGCCGTCGCGATCGGTGTAGCGTTCCAGGCCGAAGGGCACGGTGTTGGCCGCCAGCGCCGACTGGGCCGCCGGCGAGTCGTCCACCATGCGGATTTCCAAGGTGGCGGTGCGGCCCAGCAATTCCTTGGCCTTGGCGACGTCCTGCACGCCCGGCAACTGCACCACGATGCGGTCGTTGCCTTGCTGCTGGATCACGGGCTCGGACACGCCCAGCTCGTTGATCCGGTTATGCAAGGTGGTGATGTTCTGGTTGAGCGCGTTTTCCTGCACGCGGGTGACCGAGGCGGGGCTCAGCGCGCCGCTCAACTGCACCTTGCCGCCGTCGTTTGTGTCGGTGAACTGCAGGTCCGGCAGGCGCTGGCGCAGCACGGTCACGGCCTGGTCGCGCGCATCGGTGTTGGCGAAGGTGAGCAGCACCGACTGGCCGCTGCGCTCGACGTTGCCCACGGGCACGTTCTGGTCGCGCAGCGTGGTGCGCACGTCGGCGGCGAGCGAGTCGTAGCGGGCGGTCAGCGCGCCCTGCATGTCGATCTGCAGCAGGAAGTACACGCCGCCGCGCAGGTCCAGGCCCAGGTACATGGGCTTGGGCTCGAACCAGCCCAGGTTATGCATCCAGGTCGGCGAGGCGGGCAGCAGGTTCAGCGCCACGGTGTAGTGGGGATCGCCGGCGACGGTGTTCAGCGTTTTGTCGAGCAGGTCGCGGGCCTGCAGTTGCTGGTCGGTGTTCTCGAAGCGGGCGCGGATGGTGCCCAGCGTGCCGTTCTGCTCGTAATAGGCGCCCACCGTCGGGATGTTGGCCGTGGCCAGGGTGCGTTGGACCGTATCCAGCAGGTTCTGGTCGACCTTGATGGTCGCCTTGGCGGCGGAAATCTGCACCGCGGGCGATTCGCCGTAGAAATTCGGAAGCGTATAGAGCAGGCCGATAACGACCGCGATCAGGACCGTCAGGTACTTCCAAAGGGGATAGCGGTTCATGGCCGTGACTCTAGATCTGGACGAAATGCAGGGGGGATGAAAGAAAACCGCGCGCGCCCCCGGCGCCGCGCGGCATGCCGGCCCGCCACGCGGGCCGGCCAGGTCAGACGCTTACAGGGCCTTGATGGTTCCCTTGGGCAGCACGGTCGACACGGCGGTCTTCTGCACCACGACTTCCACCGGCTTGTCGGCCAGTTCGGCGACTTCCACGGTGATGTAGCTGTCGGTCACCTTGGAGACCTTGCCCAGCAGGCCGCCGGCGGTCACCACTTCGTCGCCCTTGGCCAGGGCGGAAACGAGGTTGCGATGTTCCTTCTGGCGCTTCATCTGAGGACGGATCATCAGGAAGTAGAGGATCACGAACATCAGGATGATGGGGGCCATGCCGAGCAGGGAGCCGGCGGCGCCGCCTTCGGCGGCTTGGGCCACGACGACGCCGAGGTTATCGATGAGGGACATAAGGTTCTCCTTGGTTGGATCCGGAGCGGATCCGGATCTGAGCAGGTTTTGGATCCGGATTTGCGGATCTTGGTATGTTTTTCGCCACTGTTGAGCGCGAGCCTGGGACAGGGCAGCCCGCTATTGTAGCGATGTTGCCGGGGCCGGCCAGCGGGGCGTGCCGCGCGGGTCCGGCCGGGCCGCCGGCCCGGGGGGCGGCAGGCCCTAATCCACCCCGCGCGCCCGGTCGGCGGCGAATTGCTCGCGCCAGGCCTGGAAGGTCCCGGCGGCGATGGCGCCGCGCATTTCATCCATCAGGTTCAGGTAGAAATGCAGGTTGTGCAGGGTATTCAGGCGCGCCCCGGTGATTTCGTTGGCGCGCTGCAGGTGGTGCAGGTAGGCGCGCGAGAAGTGGCCGCAGGTATGGCAGCGGCAGGTCGGGTCCAGCGGCCGGGTGTCGTCGCGGTAGCGCGCGTTGCGGATCTTGACGTCGCCGTAGCGGGTGAACAGCCAGCCGTTGCGCGCGTTGCGCGTGGGCATGACGCAGTCGAACATGTCGATGCCGCGCGCCACCCCGTCCACCAGGTCCTCCGGCGTGCCCACGCCCATCAGGTAGCGCGGCGCGTTGACCGGCAGGCGCGGCGCCACGTGGGTGAGGATGCGCAGCATGTCTTCCTTGGGCTCGCCCACCGACAGGCCGCCGATGGCATAGCCGTGGAAACCGATGTCGGCCAGCCCGGCCAGGGACTCGTCGCGCAGGTTTTCGTACATGCCGCCCTGCACGATGCCGAACAGCGCGTTGGGATTCTCCAGCTTGTCGAAGGCATCGCGCGACCGGCGCGCCCAGCGCAGCGACATGCGCATCGACTTCGCCGCTTCCTCCTGGGTGGCGGCGCGGCCGTCGATCTCATAGGGCGTGCACTCGTCGAACACCATGGCGATGTCGGAGTTCAGCGCGCGCTGGATGGCCATCGATTCCTCGGGGGTCAGGAACAGCCGCGCGCCGTCGATGGGCGAGGCGAACTTGACGCCTTCCTCGGTGATCTTGCGCATGCCTTGCAGGCTGAAGACCTGGAAACCCCCGGAATCCGTCAGGATGGGCTTGTCCCAGCCCATGAAGCCATGGAGGCCGCCATGCTTGCGCATGATCTCGTTGCCGGGACGCAGCCACAGGTGGAAGGTATTGCCCAGCACGATCTGCGCGCCGACCTCCTTCAGTTCGTGCGGCAGCATGGCCTTGACGCTGCCGTAGGTGCCGACCGGCATGAAGATGGGGGTCTCGACCACGCCGTGGTTCAAGGTGATGCGGCCGCGGCGGGCCGCGCCGTCGGTGGCGAGGAGTTCGAAGTTCAGTCCGTTCATACTGCTGCGGGGCCGGAGGCGGCGGGGTGGGAGGACGCCAGGGAGGCGGGCGCCAGGGGCGATTCGATGAGCATGGCGTCGCCGTAGCTGAAGAAGCGGTAGCGCTCGGCCACCGCATGGGCGTAAGCGCGCCGGATGGGCTCCATGCCGGCCAGCGCCGAAATCATCATCAGCAGGGTCGACTGGGGCAGGTGGAAATTGGTGACCAGGCCGTCCAGCACCTGGAAGCGGTAGCCGGGCGTGATGAAAAGCTGGGTGTCGCCCTGGGTGGCGCGCAGCGGCAGGGCCTGGGCGGCGGCCGATTCCAGCGCGCGCGCGCTGGTGGTGCCCACGGCGATGACGCGGCCGCCGGCGGCGCGCGCCCGCGCCACGGCGTCGGCCGTGGCTTGCGGCACCGTGTACCACTCGGCGTGCATGACGTGGTCGGACAGCTTTTCCACCTGGACCGGCTTGAAGGTGCCGGCGCCGACGTGCAGGGTGACGAAGGCGCGGGCGACGCCGGCCTCGTCCAGGCGCCGCATCATGGCGTCGTCGAAATGCAGGCCGGCCGTGGGCGCGGCGACGGCGCCGGGCGCGCGGGCGTAGACCGTCTGGTAGCGTTCGTCGTCCTCGGCCCCGGCGGCATGCGTGATGTAGGGCGGCAGCGGCGTCGCGCCGTGCGCCTGCAGCAGTTCCAGCACGTCGCCGGGAAAGCGCAGGTCGAACAGCGCGCCCTCGCGGCCCAGCACGGTGGCCTCGAAACGGTCGGCCAGGCGCAGCACCGTGCCGGGGCCGGGCGACTTGCTGGCCCGCACGTGGGCCAGGGCGCGGTCGGCCTCGACGATGCGCTCGACCAGCACTTCCACCTTGCCGCCGCTGGCCTTGTGGCCGGTCAGGCGCGCCTTGATGACGCGCGTGTCGTTGAACACCAGCAGGTCGTTCGGGCGCAGCAGGCCGGCCAGGTCGGCGAAGACGCGGTCGTGCAGGCGGCCCTGGGCGTCCAGGTGCAACAGGCGGCTGCCGCCGCGTTCGGGGCTGGGGTGCTGGGCGATCAGCTCCGGCGGCAGGGCATAGTCGAAATCGGCGACGGTAAGGGGGGACGACACGCGGAGAAAAGGGAAATTTTCTGGAATCCCCTATTGTACGGTGGCGCCGTGGCCCACGCCGGGCGGGCCGTCGCGGGCCGCGCCGCCGTTCCCTGTATGCTCACGGTTTTGGCGGAACGGGCTCCAGGGGCGGCGCAGGCCGCGTGGGGCGGGGCGAGTGAAGGGCAGGGCATGATCGAAACGATGGGCAGGCGCATTCGGGCGTGGGGCGGACGAGTCGCGGCGGCGGGCCTGGCCGCGCTGGCGCTGGCGCTGGCGGCGGGCGTCCAGGCCCAGGGCCTGGCGCCGGCGTCGCAGAACGTGCTGCCGCGCGAACTGGCCCAGACCTGGCGCGCCAGCAAGCTGCCGGATTCCTCGTTGTCGCTGGTGGTGCAGGAGATCGGCGGCCCGCGGCTGATTTCCATCAACGCCAAGGAGCCGCGCAACCCGGCCTCGGTCATGAAGCTGGTGACCACCTGGGCCGGCCTGTCCGACCTCGGGCCCAACTACACCTGGCGCACCGAATTGCTGGCCGAGCCCGGCGCCCACGCCGGCCCGGACGGCGTGCTGCCGGGGCCGCTCTACCTGCGCGGCGGCGGCGATCCCCTGCTGCTGATGCAGGACCTCTGGACGCTGCTGCGCGACCTGCGCCTGCACGGCGTGCGCCAGATCAACGACCTGGTCGTCGACCGCACGCTGTTCGGCAACGTGGCGGTGGATCCCGGCGCCTTCGACAGCGCGCCCGACCGGCCCTACAACGCCAATCCGGACGCCTTGATGGTGGGCTTCGGCGCGGTGCGCCTGCTGTTCACGCCCGATCCGGCGGCGCGCCGGTGGAACGTCGTCATGGACCCCCCGCTGCCCGGCGTGAAGATCGCCGGCCAGGTCGAATGGAGCGATATCCGCTGCCCGGGCTCGCCGGACATCAACACGGATCCCGTCATCACCCAGCAGGGCGTGTCGCTGCGCCTGTCCGGCAAGGTGGCGGGTTCCTGTGGCGAATTCGACGTCTACCGCCTGGCCCTGGGGCAGCCCGAGTTCGCCACCGAGGTCTTCCGCCTGCTCTGGCGCGAACTCGGCGGCACCTTCAGCGGCCGGGTGCGGGCCGGCATGGTGCCGGGCGACGCCGTGGTGCTGGCTACCCATGAATCGCCCTCGCTGGGCGACATCATCCGCAAGATCAACAAGCGCAGCAACAACGTCATGGCGCGCACGCTGCTGCTGACCCTGGGCGCCGAGGGCGGCCGCCGTCCGGCCACGGTGGAAAGCAGCGGCGAGGTGGTCAAGCGCATCCTGGCCAGCCAGGGCCTGAACATGCCCGAGCTGGTGGTCGACAACGGCGCCGGCCTGTCGCGCGTGGCGCGGGTGTCGGCCGACAGCCTGGCCTCGCTGATGACGGTGGCGTGGAATTCGCCGTTCATGCCGGAGTACATGTCCTCGCTGGCCATCGCCGGCCTGGACGGCACGGTGCGGCGGCGCATGCGCGGCAAGGGCACGCAGGGCATGGCGCACCTGAAGACCGGCACCCTGAACGGCGTGCGTTCCATCGCGGGCTATGTCCTGGGAGCCAGCGGCAAGCGCTACATCGTGGTGAGCATCGTCAACCATCCCCAGGCCGAGTCGGTGCGGGCCTTCGACGATGCGCTGATCGCCTGGCTGGCGGACCGGTAGGCGGCGGGCCGCCTGCTGGCGCGCGGCGGCGCAATCGGGCTACGATGCGCCAGCCGCATCGATACCGGAGACCGCCATGCCCGTGCATGAAATACGCCACCCCCTGATACGCCACAAGCTGGGCATCATGCGCCGCGCCGACCTGAGCACCAAGAGCTTTCGCGAACTGGCGCAGGAAGTCGGCGCCCTGCTCACCTACGAGGCCTCGAAGGACCTGCCCCTGGAGCCGTGTACGGTCGAGGGCTGGTGCGGCCCCATCCAGGTGGAGAAAATCGCCGGCAAGAAGGTCACGGTGGTGCCCATCCTGCGCGCCGGCATCGGCATGCTGGACGGCGTGCTCAGCCTGCTGCCCGGCGCCAAGGTCAGCGTGGTGGGCATCGCCCGCAACGAGGAAACCCTGCAGGCCCATACCTACCTGGAACGGCTGGTGGGCGAGCTGGACCAGCGCACCGCGCTGATCATCGACCCCATGCTGGCCACCGGCGGCTCCATGGCGGCCACCATCGACCTGCTCAAGCAGGCCGGCTGCCGCGACATCCGCGCCCTCGTGCTGGTGGCGGCGCCGGTGGGCATCGCGCACATCGAAAAGCTGCATCCCGACGTGCGGATCTATACGGCCGCCATCGACGAGCGGCTCAACGAGGACGGCTACATCATTCCTGGCCTGGGCGACGCCGGCGACCGGATTTTCGGGACCAAGCAGAAAGAAGAATAGGCGGTCGCCTGCCGGCGGTCGGCCTGCGCGGCGGTCCCGCGTTGACGGCGACTCGCCAGGCGCGGGCCGGCGAGGCCTGCCCGGTCGTTGCCGGCGCGCCTACACCGTGGCGTCGGCGCGTTCCGACAGGTGCTGGCCGAACCAGTGCAGCTCGTCGCCGAGCCGCGCCACCTCGCCGACGATCAGCATGGCCGGCGCGTGGATGCCGTGGGCGCGCGCCAGGCGCGGAAGGTCCTCCAACTGGCCCGTCAACACGCGCTGCTGCGGCCGGCTGCCGTTTTCCACCAGCGCGAAGGGCGTGAGCGGATCGCGCCCATGCTGGATCAGGCGGCGCGCCAGCGAGTCCAGTTGTCCCACGCCCATGTAGAAGGCCAGCGTCTGGGTGGCGCCGGCGAGCGCCGGCCAATCCAGGGTATCGGCCTCGGCGCTGGAGTGCGCCGTCACCAGATGCACCGATTGCGCATGGGCGCGATGTGTCAGCGGAATGCCGGCGTGCGCCGCACAGGCCAGCGCCGCCGTGATGCCGGGCACCACTTCATAACTGATATTGCGCGCGCGCAGGAATTGCAGCTCCTCCCCGCCGCGGCCGAAAATGAAGGCGTCGCCGCCCTTCAGGCGCACCACGCGCCGGCCCAGGCGGGCGTTGTCCGCCATCAGGCCATGGATGCGCGTCTGGGTGGCGTGGTGGTCTTCGCCCGGGTGCTTGCCCACGTCGACCCGCTCCGCGTCGCGGCGCGCCAGGGACAGGATATCTGGGCTGACCAGGCGGTCGTACAGGATGACGTCGGCCTCGTTGAGGGCGCGCAGCGCGCGCAGCGTCAGCAGGCCCGGGTCGCCCGGCCCGGCCCCCACCAGCACCACGCTGCCCGCGGGGACGTGCTCGGGCGCGTCGAGTTCTTTGGTCAGCGCCGCCTCGGCCTCGGCCGGACGGGCCTGGCGCAGCAGGGACGCCACCGGGCCGTCCAGCAGCCAGTCGTAGAAGCGGCGGCGCGCGCCCAGGTCGGGGCGGGCGGCGCGGATGGCGGCGCGATGGCGCGCGGCCAGTTCGGCCAGCGGGGCCAGGGCATGGTCGAACAGCGATTCGATGCGCTCGCGCAGCCGCCGGGCCAGCACGGGCGCCACGCCTGACGAGGAAATCGCCACGATGAGCGGGGAACGGTCGACGATGGACGGCACCTGGAACGAGGACAGCGCCGGATCGTCGACCACATTACAGAAGATCCGCCGCGTTTCGGCGCAGCGCGATACGTGCGCGTTGACCGCGCGGTCGTCGGTGGCGGCCACGACCAGCCAGGCGCCTTCCAGCCACTCCGGCTGAAAATCGCCGACCAGGTGCGCGACGCGGCCCGCGGCGGCCAGCGCCGCCAGGGCCGCGTTCAGGCGCGGCGCGCCGACGCTGACGCGGGCCCCCGCTTCCAGCAGGGCCTGGGCCTTGCGGGCGGCAACGGCGCCGCCGCCGACCACCAGGACCGGTCGCTGATTCAGGTCGGCGAATAGCGGGAACAGCTTCATGAGGAATATCCGGACGGGGGGCGGGGCGGCTGGCGTCGATCAAGGGAATGGCCGCTGGCATCGAGGCCCGGAAGGGCGGGCGAAGACGCGGTCAGGGGGCGAATTTCCGGGCCACGGCACGAGTGCCGCGGCGGCCGGTACGGGCGTGAGCACCACGCGAATGGGCATTCTAAATTTGGTTCCCGTCCCCGGAGAACGAAGAAGGGGGAATTTCAATATTATTTAAATGTATAAAAGTCGCAAGAAATATATATGCAAGGCATAAAACTTCCGGCCGGCCGGACGGGTCTGAATAGACGCCGGACAGTGTAGTATCGGCGATGATTGCCGCTCCATGACGCAGCGGCGTATAGCTTCATAGCGGGGTTTCCACGGTGTTTTCCCATTCCAAGATTCTGGCGGCCGGCGCCCTGGCGCTGTCCCTGGGCGCCGGCGCCGCGCAGGCGGGCGTCTGCGACGCCGCCTTCATGCACGAAGGCGGCGCGGTGCAATTGACCGGGCGCGGCAACCTGGCGCTGGGGGCGGACCTGGCCTTCAGCGAAGTCGACAAGACCAACGGCGACAACTGCCGGGCCCGCGTCAACGGGGTTGCCACGTTTTCCTACGCCGGCCTGCCGCCCGGCAAATCCAAGCTGGACTACCTGATGACGGTCAGGGCCGGCCAGGCGACCTTCGTCAAGTACGAGAATGCCGGCGAAAAGCCCAGCGGCGATGGCCAGTTCGACCTGCGCATGCTGGGGCTCTTCGCCTACGACGGCAAGCTCGCGGCCGGCCAGAAACTGCCGGGCTCCAACTTCCGCCTGCGCATCGGCAAGGAAGCGCCGGTCGGCGGCACGCCCACGACTACCGTGCGCATCGGCCAGAAGACGGTGGGCGCCCAGCAGCCCCTGGACACCGCGCTGGGCAAGAAGACGTGCTTCCCCGTCCGCTACGAGCGCAACTCCGATCCCACCATGGCCACCTTCAAGAGCCTGACCATTCCCATCCCGGGCATCAACTCCACGGTCACCGACTGGTATTGTCCCGCGGTGAACCTGGTCATGAAGCAGGACATCGACCAGCAGGGCATCAGGTCCTCGGTCGAGATCACGCAGTTGAAGTAGCAGGGATAGGCGCGGGCCGCGGCAACAGGCGCATGGGAGCGGCGAACGGAGCGGCGAACCCCATGGATGGCCGGTGGCCGCGTTGCAGTCGGTAGCAAAAGCGTCACGCCGCCGACAGATAGCGCAAATCCGGCTGGTATCATCAATCGGTATCGGGCCTGCTGTTCCCACCGGCCCCGGACACGTAACGCAAGGAGCGAACCATGAACGCGAGAAAATCCCCGGAAGCCGTCAAGGAAACCCTGATCGACAATGTCAAGAGCAGCTTGAATGACGCCGAGGACCTGCTGCGCGAAGCGGCGTCCACCACGGGCGACAAGGCCGCCGAGTTGCGTGAACGCGCGCTGGCCACCTTGAAGCGCACTCGCGAAACGCTCTACGACGTGCAGGACGCCGTCCTGGAACGCGGCCGCAAGGCCGCCCGCGCCACCGACGACTACGTGCATGACAATCCGTGGCAGGCCATCGGCATCGCCGGCGGCGTCGGCCTGCTGCTGGGCCTGTTGATCAGCCGTCGCTGATCGTCGCGGCAATCCGTTCCGAAGCCTGTTCCCTACCGCGGCGGATGAAAGATGCGGCACGGCGCTTGCGAAGCCGGCCGCATCTTCGACTTCCCCGCCTCATCCTGTTCCGCCATGGCTATCCGAAAATCCTTGCTGGGTGTCGCCTCGAGCCTGGTCGAGCTGGTCCGCACGCGTTTCGAACTCCTGACGCTGGAAGCCCGCGCCGAGCAGGGCCGGCTGCTGCGCGTCCTGGGACTGTCGTTCGCGGCGCTGCTGTTCCTGACCCTCGCCGTGCTGGTGTTTTCCATTCTGGTGGCGGTGTATTTCTGGCCCACGGACTCGCGTTATATGGCGCTGGGCGTGCTCGCGGCCGGCTATGCCGTCCTGGGGGTCATCCTGCTGGTGGTTGTGTGGCGCCATCTGCTGCACGGGCCGGTGCCCTTCGCCGCCACGCTGGAGGAACTGGGCCGCGACGTGCAACTGCTCGATCGTGTGCGCGCGGCGGCGCAGGCCGAGGAAGCGGCCGAAGCGGCCGCCGCCCAGGCGCGCCAGGCGCGGCGCGACCGTCTTTGATTGAATCCGGGGGACCGAGATGAGCAAGAAATTGTCGCCCGCCGTCGACCGCGCCGTTCGCCTGGAGCTGCTGCGCGCCAAGGCGGCCGTCGAGCGCGAAGCGCTGGTGCACAACCTGGCCGAGGCCGGGGTGGCCTTGTCTCCTTCGCATCTGTTGAGAAGCGTGCTGCCGGGCAGCCTGCAAGGACTGGCCAGCGGCGGCAGCAGCAAGCTGGCGTGGCAGGCGTTCAACCTGTTGCGGCGTTATCCCATGGTCATGTCCAGCGTCTCCGCGCTGGTGATGGGGGGCAGCAAGAAATCCAAGCTGCTGAAACTGGCCGCCGGCGCCCTGGTCGGCTGGCAGGCGCTGCGCGTCTGGCGCGAAAAGCACCAGGACGACGAGCGCGCCGGGCCGGTTGACGGCGGCGTATAGGGTCTATAGCCCCAATTCCCCCCAGATCGCGTCGACCCGGTCCTTGACCGCTTGGTCCATGACGATGGGCGTGCCCCATTCGCGCTGCGTTTCCCCCGGCCACTTGTTGGTGGCGTCCAGGCCCATCTTGCCGCCCAGGCCGGAGACCGGCGAGGCGAAATCCAGATAATCGATGGGCGTGTGCTCCACCAGCGTGGTGTCGCGCACGGGGTCCATGCGGGTGGTCATCGCCCACACCACCTCCTTCCAGTCGCGCGGGTCGATGTCTTCGTCCACCACCACGATGAACTTGGTGTACATGAACTGGCGCAGGATGCTCCACAGGCCGAACATGACGCGCTTGGCGTGGCCCGGATACTGCTTGCGGATGGACACCACCGCCAGGCGGTAGCTGCACCCTTCCGGCGGCAAGTAGAAATCGACGATTTCCGGCAACTGGCGGCGCAGCAGGGGCACGAAGACTTCGTTCAGCGCCACGCCCAGCACCGCCGGCTCGTCGGGCGGCTTGCCGGTGTAGGTCGAGTGGTAAATCGGATTGCGCCGCATGGTGATGCGGTCGACGGTGAACACGGGGAACCAGTCGCGCTCGTTGTAGTAGCCGGTGTGGTCGCCATACGGGCCTTCCAGCGCCATTTCGTAGCCGGTGTCCGGCGGCGGATTGACGCCCTCGGGCACCACGGGCGCCACCGCGCGCGGGTCCGTGGACGGCAGCAGATGGCCTTCGAGCACGATTTCCGCATAGGCGGGCACGGACAGCTTGCTGCCCAGCGCCTGCGTGACTTCCGTGCGCGAACCGCGCAGCAGGCCGGCGAACTGGTATTCGGACAGCGTGTCCGGCACCGGCGTCACCGCGCCGAGGATGGTGGCGGGGTCGGCCCCCAGCGCCACCGCGACGGGGAAGGGCTGGCCCGGGTAGGCCTGGGCGTGGTCGCGGAAGTCCAGCGCGCCGCCGCGATGCGACAGCCAGCGCATGATCAATTTGTTCCGCGCGATGGGCTGCTGGCGATAGATGCCCAGGTTCTGGCGCTTGGCGTTGGGGCCGCGCGTGACCACCAGTCCCCAGGTCAGCAGCGGCGCCACGTCGCCGGGCCAGCAGGCCTGCAGCGGCAGGCGCCCCAGGTCCACGTCCTGGCCTTCCAGCACGATTTCCTGGCAAGCCGCGCCGCGCACGGTCTTCGGGCTCATGTCCCATAGCGCCGACTTCAGCATGGACACCTTGGCGAAGGCGTCGCGCAGGCCCTTCGGCGCCTCCGGCTCGCGCAGCGAGGCCAGCAGTTCGCCGGTCTCGCGCAGGGCCGCGACGTCCGCCGCGCCCATGCCCCAGGCCACCCGCTGCGGGGTGCCGAAAAGATTGGTCAGCACCGGCATGCCGGCAGGGCGGTCTTCGTGCCGGGCGTTTTCGAACAGCAGCGCCGGGCCGCCGGCGCGCAGCACGCGGTCGCCGATTTCGGTCATTTCCAGTCGCGTCGAGACCGCCGTCCGGATGCGTTTGAGGTCGCCGCGCGCTTCGAGTTGGGCGATGAAGTCTCTGAGGTCTCGGTATTTCACTGCGATCTCGGGAAGATGAAGGAGAGTTAGATTAAATTACGCAAAGTTGCAAACCTATTAGAGGCTTGGTTACATACGCGTCCGGCGATAAAGGTTAACATCCCCCTCCTTTACAACTACGCAGGAGGTCTCCATGCCCGATGCGTCAGCCGCCAGCGTCCTTTTCAGGCACCTGGCACAAGGAGTGCATCGCTATCTTGCCGAATGGCTGCGGATTTGCTCAGTCTACCTGGGTATCGCGGTCATCGTGACGGTAAGCATGGGATTCGCCTTGCCCGGTCTGCGCGACCAGGCCTTGCAGGTGCACAAAGCCTTGCTGACGGCGCTTGCGCCAAGTTCCGTTGCCCCCACTGCGTCCTCGGACCAGGACGGCCTGCTGGCCGGCGATATGGATACCGACACCGGCGCCGCGGTGGCCCTGGCCGTGCCCGATACCACCGGCAGCAATGCCACCGGCTACCTCACCCCCTTGCCCCATCCGCCGGCGCCCGTGCGCCCGCGCCTGGAGACGACGGCCACCACCGCGCAGGTGGAGGCCCTGCGGAATTACATTTCGCGCAAGTACAAGGTGGCCTATGACGCCACCGGCGTGCTGGTGAACACCTCCTACAAGGTGGGACGCGAGCTGAAGGTCGATCCCTTGCTGCTGCTGGCCGTCATCGCCATCGAGTCGCGCTACAACCCCTTCGCGGAAAGCAGCGTCGGCGCCCAGGGGCTGATGCAGGTCATGACCAGCGTGCACCGGTCGAAGTTCGACACCTTGGGCAGCAAGAACGGCGCGCTGGATCCGGTGGCCAACATCCGGGTCGGCGCCGGCATCCTCAAGGACTGCATCAACCGCCGCGGCTCGGTGTCGGGCGGCCTGGCCTGCTACGTCGGTTCCAGCGGCCCCAATGACGGCGGCTACGGCGACAAGGTGCTGGCCGAGCGCCGCCGCCTGGCGGTGGCGTCCGGCATCCCGCTGGCGCGCGACTGACGCGCCAGTCTCAAAGCGCCGGTTCGCGCAGGGTTTCCAGAAAACCCGCTATGCGCGTGGCGGCCTCTTCCAGCCGGTCCAGGCCGAGGGTGTAGGCGAAGCGCATGGTGTGGTCGCCATGGGCGGGGCCGAAATCCACCCCCGGCACGGCCGCCACGCCGGCCTCTTGCAGCAGGCGGCGCGAGAACGTCATGCTGTCCAGTCCCTGGTTCGACAGGTCCGCGTAGATGTAGAAAGCGCCGTCCGGCTTGACCGGCACCGCCAGGTCCATGCCGGCGAAGGCCTGCAACAGGACGTCGCGGCGCTGGCGGAAGGCCTCGCGCCGCTGCTGGTAGACCTTGAGCGTGTCGGGCAGGAAGCAGGCCAGCGCCGCGTGCTGGGCCAGCGTCGGCGCGCAGATGTGCAGGCTGGCGGCCATTTTCTCCACGGTGCCCGCGATGCTCTGCGGGACGATCAGCCAGCCCAGGCGCCAGCCCGTCATGGTGAAGTACTTGGAGAAGCTGTTGATGACGACGATGTCGTCGTCCAGCGTCAGCGCCGAGCGCGGCGGCTGTTCGTAGGACAGGCCCAGGTAGATTTCGTCCATCAAGGTGAAGCCGTCGCGCTCGCGCACTTCGCGCAGCAGTTTGCCCAGTTCGGCCGGCGCCACCGAGGTGCCGGTGGGATTGCTGGGCGAGGCGATCAGCACGCCGCGGGTGTGGGGCGCCCAGTTCTCGCGCACGTCCTGCGCCGACAACTGGTAGCGCTTGTCCGCCGTGCTGGGCACCAATTGCGGCCGGCCGCCGCTGGCCAGGACGAAATTGCTGTTGGCGGGGTAGGAGGGGTCGGGCATCATCACGCCGGCGCCCGGGTCGACCAGCGCCGCGCAGGCCAGGGCGAGGGCGCCCGAGGCGCCGTTGGTCACGATGACGCGCGAAGGGTCGACGCGGGCGCCGAATTCCGTTTCGTAGTAGTGGGCGATGGCTTCGCGCAGGGCCGAGACGCCGGCGGGCGCGGTGTAGCCGCTGAGGCCGGCGCGGGCGGCGCGCTCCAGCGCTTCCACCACCTGGGGCGGCGCGGTAAAGTCGGGTTCGCCGATGCCCAGGCTGATGATGTCCCGGCCTGCCGCCCGCAGCGCCTGCGCCTGCTTGAATAATTCGACGACCTGGAAAGTCAGGAAGTCCTGGGTGCGGGAGGCAAGGCGCGGCATGGGGATTCTCGAAGCGGAAGCGGTTAAGGCGGTTAAAGCGGTTAAGGCTGTTAAGGCTGTTAAGGCGGGCAGGGCGGCATCGGCGCATGGGCGCCGGGGCGGCAATGAAAGGGGGCTGGTCCGTGCCCGCGTTGGCGCGGGGGCATCGGCGCCGTCTGGCGGCCACGTGGGGCCAAGGGCGTGGCCGATGAAGGCATCCGGGCCAAAAGAGTCAAAAGAACCAAAAGAAAGCCAAAAGAGGAATTGTAGTCATATGGAGGCAGGACGCCGCGCATTCCTGTTGGGCCGTCGCCCGCCCGAAACGCCGTGGGAGGCGTTTTTGAGACGCTTGCGGCGCGCCTGCGAGGGAGAACTGCGCGCGATCGACGCGGCCGCGGCCATGGGGGCGGTGCCGGCTGCCGCCGCGGCATCGGGGCCATCATCGTCGTCGTTGCCCGCATCCGCCGGGGCATCCGCGCCGGCATCCGTTGCGGCATCGTCCCTGGCCGAGGCCGTGCCCCTGGCCGAGGCGCCGGCCAGCGCGGCGCGCTGGCGGCCCGTCTCCGTGGCCGACGTGCGCGTGGCGCGCGGATTGTGCGAGGAATATGGCGTCGTCATGGCCCTGGCGGAAACCCGCGGCCAGGCGCCGGGGCGGCCTTGCCTGTGGGTGGATCCCAGCGGGCTGGATGCGCTGCAGCACGTGGAAGATACGCTGCCCTCACCGCCGGCGTCCGCGCCGGCACCCGCGGGATCGGCCCCAGCCCTGGCATCCGTATCGGCAGTGGCATCGACTCCGGCGTCGGTGTCGGAATCGACATCGGGACCGGTATCCACATCCACATCAGCGTCGGCGTCGTTAACGTCGGCATCGCGTTGGCGCGCCGGGCCGGGCGTGACCATGGCGAGGCTGGTCGAGGCGGGGCTGGCGCAGTTCGCCGGGCTGCCGGGGGAGATGACGGTGGCGGCCTGGCTGGCGGGGCGCCGCCATATGGACGGGACGCCGGGCCTGGCCTGCCCGCCCGGGCTGGTCAGCGTGGACGTGATGCTGGCCGACGGCGCCCTGGAAACGCTGGGGCCTTTCGGCGCGAGCGGCGGCTTGCCGCTGCGCAGCGCCACGGGGCAGGCGCTGATCCCGGCCCTGTATATGTTGTCGGGCCGCCCCGGTGCGGCCTGGTGCCGAGGCCAGGCCGCCTGGCCCGCTCGCTACCGCCTCGATGCCCTGAACCCGCTGCCCCCGGCCGAAGCCAATCTCGCCGGCCTGCTGGCGGGCCATGAAGGCGCGCTGGCCTGGATCGAGAGCGTGGTGCTGCAGGCCGTTGCCGCGGCCGGTTCCGGCCAGGTCCAGGCCACCCCTTATCCCGCCGAAGCGCGGGCCCTGGATGCGCATATCAAGGACGCCTTCGATCCGGCCGGCCTGTATCCGGAAGCGCCGCTGCCGTAGCGGCCAACGGTGGCGCATGGGATTCGATTTGCCCCGCCATGCGCGAAACCGGGGTGGCAAGGAGTAACATTGCTGCCAGTTTTTTCCACCCTTGAAAGCGATCATGGACGCCAATTTACGCAAGGCCGCGCTCGAATATCATGAACAGGGCCGCCCCGGCAAGGTTTCGGTTACGCCCACAAAACAACTGACCAACCAGCGCGACCTGGCGCTGGCGTACACGCCCGGCGTGGCGGCGGCCTGTGAGGAAATCGTCGCGGATCCGGTCAACGCCGTGCGCTACACCAGCCGCGGCAACCTGGTGGGCGTCATCACCAACGGCACGGCCGTGCTGGGCCTGGGCAATATCGGCGCGCTGGCCTCCAAGCCGGTGATGGAAGGCAAGGCGGTGCTGTTCAAGAAGTTCGCCGGCATCGACGTCTTCGACATCGAGATCAACGAGACCGATCCCGACAAGCTGGTGACCATCATCGCCGGCCTGGAAGCCACCTTCGGCGGCATCAACCTGGAAGACATCAAGGCGCCGGAGTGCTTCACCGTCGAGCGCAAGCTGCGCGAGCGCATGAAGATCCCCGTCTTCCACGACGACCAGCATGGCACCGCCATTACCGTCAGCGCGGCCTTCATCAACGGCCTGAAGGTGGTGGGCAAGGACATCGACAAGGTCAAGGTGGTCGCCTCCGGCGCCGGCGCGGCTGCGCTGGCTTGCCTGGACCTGATGATCGACCTGGGCCTGCCGCTGGAAAACATCTGGGTCACCGACATCGAGGGCGTCGTCTACGAGGGCCGCACCGCCTTGATGGATCCGGACAAGCAGCGCTTCGCGCGCAAGACCGACCTGCGCAAGCTGGCCGAGGCGATCGAGGGCGCCGACGTGTTCCTGGGCTTGTCGGCCGGCGGCGTGCTCAAGGCGGAGATGGTCGCCAAGATGGCCCCCCGCCCGCTGATCCTGGCCCTGGCGAACCCGACGCCGGAAGTGTTGCCCGAAGTGGTCAAGAGCGTGCGCGACGACGCCGTGATGGCGACCGGCCGTTCGGACTATCCGAACCAGGTCAACAACGTGCTGTGCTTCCCCTATATCTTCCGCGGCGCGCTGGACGTGGGCGCGACCACCATCACGCGCGGCATGGAGAAGGCGGCGGTCCACGCCATCGCCGGCTTGGCGCAGGAAGAGCAGAACGAAATCGTGGCCGCGGCGTACGGCACGTACGATCTGAGCTTCGGTCCTGAGTACTTCATTCCCAAGCCCTTCGATCCGCGGCTGATCGTGCGCATCGCGCCGGCCGTCGCCAAGGCCGCCATGGAAGAAGGCGTGGCTACCCGTCCGCTGACGGACATGGAGGCCTACGTCGGCCAGTTGCAGCAGTTCGTCTATCACTCCGGCGCCTTCATGAAGCCGCAGTTCGCGGCCGCCAAGCAGTTCGTGCGCGACGGCGGCAAGGTGCGCATCGTCTTCACCGAGGGCGAGGACGAGCGCGTGCTGCGCGCGGTGCAGGTGGTGGTCGACGAAGGCCTGGCCCGTCCCATCCTGGTGGGGCGTCCGGCCGTGCTGGCCGCGCGCATCGAGAAGCTGGGCCTGCGCCTGCGCCTCGGCCAGGACGTCGAGGTCACCAACCCCGAGTACGACGAGCGCTTCCACCGCTACTGGACCACCTACTGGGAAATCATGTGCCGGCGCGGCATCAGCAAGGAAATGGCGCGCGTGGAAATGCGCCGCCGCCTGACGCTGATCGGCGCCATGATGGTGCATCTGGGCGACGCCGACGGCATGATCTGCGGCACCGTGGGCGCCTATGGCGACCATCTGCGCATGATCGACGAGGTCATCGGCAAGAAGCCAGGCGCCAGGACCTACGCGGCCATGAGCATCCTGCTGCTGGCCGAGCGCACCGTGGTGCTGGTGGATACGCACATCAACGACGAGCCCAGCGCCGAGCAGATCGCCGAATACACCATCGCCGCCGCCGCCGAAATGGAGCGCATGAACCTGGCGCCCAAGGTGGCGCTGCTGTCGCGTTCCAACTTCGGGTCGGGCAGTTCCTCGTCCGGCGCGAAGATGCGCGAGGCCCTGCGCCTGGTGCGCGAACAGGCGCCGCATATCGAGATCGACGGCGAAATGCACGGCGACTGCGCGCTGGACGAGGAATTGCGCCTGCGCATCCTGCCGTCGTCCACGCTCAAGGGCATCGCCAATCTGTTGGTATGCCCCAACGTCGACTCCGGCAACATCGCCTACAACCTGCTCAAGACCACCGCGGGCGGCAACGTCGCGCTGGGCCCGCTGTTGCTGGGCGCCAACGCGCCGGTGCACATCCTGACGTCGAGCTCGACGGTGCGGCGCATCGTCAACATGACGGCGTTGACGGTCGTCGACGCCAATAACCGCGCGGCCAGGATCGCCTGAGCCGCGCCGGGGCGGGGCCTCGGCCCCCGCCTTCCCGCGCGCATGCAATCGGCGCGGCCTGCCATGGCATGCCGATTGCATACCTTTTCCCTTGATGTCCGTGTGTCCGTGCGGCCGCTTGTCCTCGGGACCGTGTCCGCGCGGGCGTGCGCGTTCGCGCGGACGCGTGGCGTTGCCGCGCCGTCGGTCGCTGGACCGTCGACGTGCCACGTAAATGTCACTATCCGATGACAAGGTCTCTTGGTTTTTTCCCCGGACTCAGTGTATTGTCCGATGCGTGTCGCGCGGGGCACGCCGGTCCGCCGTTTCAGGTGGGACAAACCTTGCGCGAACGATTGATTGGGCCGGCATATGCCGATACGATGCAGCGTGAAAGCCCGGGGGCCTGTTGACCGTCCCTGACGGGCGTATTTCCAGGAGGTCCCCAGCATGGCCAATACCGGTCAATCCGCCTTGCAGCGGCAGTTGCGGCGCGGCGGCGCTCTGGATCCCGCATCCCTGGATCCGTCGTCGCTGGCCGATGCCGCGCGCGCCTTGGGAGCCAGCGTATTCGTCGCCGATTGCGACCGCGCCCGCAGCCGCTCTGCGGTCCTGCGCGCCATCGCCAAGGCGGTCGACTTCCCCATGTATTTCGGCGGCAATTTCGATGCCCTCTACGATTGCCTGTGCGATACCGTGCTCGACCAGAAAGTCGGCGCGGTCCTGTGCCTGCAGAAATTGCACTCGGGCGATCCGGTGCTGGAAGAGGATGCCGGCCGCATCGAGACCGTCTGCGCCGACGCCGCCGAATTCGCGCGCGAGAACGGCCGGCTGTTTTCCTATGTGATCGAGCACGCGGGCGCGCATCCCATGGCCGAGCCCGGCGTCGCGGCCGCGCCTTACGGCGAGGGCGACTGAGTCAAGCCCAGTCCAGCACGGCGGCCGCGGCGGCCGCCAGGGCCAGGCCGGCGGTTTCCGTGCGCAGGATACGCGGGCCGAAGGTAACGGCCCGCGCGCCGGCCCGGCGGGCGGCCGCCAGTTCCGCATCGTCCCACCCGCCTTCCGGTCCCACCAGCAGGTCCAGCGCGCGCGCTTCGCCGGCCGCGCGCAGCGTATCGGCATAAGGCTGGCCGTCCTCGGGATGGCACAGCACGCGCAGTCCCGCGGCGGGTTGCGCCAGCCATTGTTCCAGCGTCACCGGTTCGGCCACATGCAGCAGGCGGTTGCGCCCGCATTGCTCGCTGGCCGACACGGCGACGCGGCGCCAATGGGCCAGGCGCTTGTCCTGGCGCGCGCCGCTCAATTGCAGCACGCTGCGCCGGGCGGCGATGGGCACGATGGTGCGCACGCCCAGCTCGACCGCCTTTTCCACGATCCAGTCCATCTTGTCGCCGGAAGGCAGGCCCTGCACCAGCGTGATCGCGCCGGCCAGCTCGGCTTCGCGCGGGTCGAAGGCGCCCAGTTCGACCGCGGCCGCGCGCCCGTCGACGTGCAATACCCCGGGATATTCGCCGCCTTCGCCATTGAACAGGGACAGGCTATCGCCGTCGCGCAGGCGCAGCACCCGCACGGCGTGGTGCGCGGCAGCCTCCGGCAGCGCGATGCGGCTGTGGGCGGCCAGGGGCAGGTCGACGAAAAAACGGGGCATGGGCATGGCGGCGGACAGGGCGGTGACGAAAACCAGGACGGAAACCGCTATTGTGGGCGGCAAACGCGCTATTTTGACCGCATTCCGGCCGCGCCACGTGTCCCGCCCGCCAGCCCGGCGCGCCGGCGCGTCATCCATCCGGCCGATGGGCCGGGCCCGGCAGGGTAATCCCGCGGTGCTAAAATCTTGAGCTTTTGCAACCCTACCGGCGCCCTGTTACGTTGCAGCCGGCGAGAGAGCCCTCACGAATGAGCAATCCGACAGCCCGTCAACCTTCCTTGGCGGATGCGATCCGCGCTTTGGCGATGGACGCCGTGCAACAGGCCAACTCCGGACACCCGGGGGCTCCGATGGGGATGGCGGAAATCGCCCAGGCCCTGTGGACCCGCCACCTCCGTCACAATCCGGCCGATCCCGCGTGGGCCGACCGCGACCGCTTCGTGCTGTCCAACGGCCACGGCTCGATGCTGCTGTACTCCTTGCTGCACCTGAGCGGCTACGACCTGCCGATCGAAGAGCTGAAGAATTTCCGCCAGTTGCATTCGCGCACGCCGGGCCACCCGGAAGTGGGCATCACCCCGGGCGTGGAGACCACCACCGGCCCGCTGGGCCAGGGCGTGACCAACGCCGTCGGCATGGCGCTGGCCGAGGCGCTGCTGGCGGCGGAATTCAACCGCCCCGGCCACGCCATCGTCGACCATTACACCTATGCCTTCGTCGGCGACGGCTGCCTGATGGAAGGCATCTCGCACGAAGCCTGCTCGCTGGCCGGCACGCTCAAGCTGTCCAAGCTGATCGTCTTCTATGACAGCAACGGCATCTCCATCGACGGCCACGTCGACGCCTGGTTCGGCGACGACACCGCCAAGCGCTTCGAGGGCTATGGCTGGAACGTCATCGGCGCCATCGACGGCCACGACGCCGACGCGGTCGACGCCGCCATCCGCCAGGCCCACGGCCACGCCGCCAGCCACGGCGGCCCGACGCTGATCATCTGCCGCACCGTCATCGGCAAGGGCGCCCCCCATATGGAAGGCACCCACAACGTCCACGGCGCGCCGCTGGGCAAGGACGAAATCGCCGCCACCCGCGCCGCGCTGAACTGGAACTACCCGCCTTTCGAAATCCCCGCCGACATCTACGCCGGCTGGGATGCGCGTCCGCGCGGCGCCGAGGCGCAGTCGGCATGGCAGCAGCGCTTCGACGCCTATGCCGCGCAGTTCCCCGCCGAAGCCAAGGAATTCCTGCGCCGCATGAAGGGCGACCTGCCGGCCGATTTCGCCGAAAAGGCCCGGGCCTATCTCGACGCGACCGAGGAAAAGGCCGAGACGGTCGCCACCCGCAAGGCCTCGCAATACGCCATCGCCGCGCTGGCCCAGGCCCTGCCCGAACTGCTGGGCGGCTCGGCCGACCTGACCGGCTCCAACTACACCGACTGGAAGGGCGTGGCGCCGGTGCGCGCCGGCGAGAAGGGCATCCAGTTCGGCCGCCACATCAACTACGGCGTGCGCGAATTCGGCATGGGCGCGATCATGAACGGCATCGCGCTGCATGGCGGCTACCTGCCTTTCGGCGGCACCTTCCTGACCTTCTCCGATTACTCGCGCAACGCCATCCGCATGGCCGCGCTGATGAAGCAGCGCGTGGTGCACGTGTTCACGCACGACTCCATCGGCCTGGGCGAGGACGGTCCCACCCACCAGTCGATCGAGCACGCCAACAGCCTGCGCCTGATTCCCAACCTGTCGGTCTGGCGTCCTTGCGACACCACCGAAACCGCGGTGGCCTGGATCGAATCGGTCTCGCGCCCGACCAGCATCGGCATGGACGTGCATGATGGCGGTCCCAGCGCGCTGCTGCTGTCGCGCCAGAACCTGGCCTTCGTGCCGCGCGACGCGGCCACCACCGCCGCCATCGCGCGCGGCGGCTACGTGCTGCGCGACGCGCCCGAGGCGCGCGCCGTCATCATCGCCACCGGCTCGGAAGTCGGCCTGGCGCTGGCCGCGCAGGAATCGCTGGCCAAGGACGGCGTGCCCGTGCGCGTGGTCTCCATGCCCAACACCAACGTCTTCGACAAGCAGGACGCCGAATGGCGCGCCAGCGTGCTGCCCAAGGGCCTGCCGCGCGTCGCCGTCGAGGCCGGCACCACCGGCCTGTGGCACAAGTACGTCGGCCTGGAAGGCGCCGTGGTCGGCATCGATCGGTATGGCGAATCGGCTCCGGCCGGCGCCCTGTTCACGTATTTCGGACTGACCCCGGAGAAGGTGGCCGAGGCCGTCAAACAGGTTTTGTAAAAGGAGATCCAGACATGACTATCCGTGTTGCCATCAATGGCTATGGCCGTATCGGCCGCAACGTTCTGCGCGCGCACTACGAAAGCGGCAAGAAGCACGACATCGAAATCGTCGCCATCAACGATCTGGGCGATCCCAAGACCAACGCCCACCTGACCCGCTACGACACGGCTCACGGCCCGTTCCCCGGCAAGGTGGAGGTCGACGGCGAATACATGGTGGTCAACGGCGATCGCATCCGCGTCCTGGCCAACCGCAACCCGGCCGAACTGCCCTGGGGCGACCTGAAGGTCGACGTGGTGCTGGAATGCACGGGCTTCTTCACCACCAAGGAAAAGGCCGGCGCCCACCTGAAGGGCGGCGCCAAGAAGGTCGTCATCTCTGCGCCGGGCGGCAAGGACGTCGACGCTACCATCGTCTACGGCGTCAACCACAACGTCCTGAAGGCCAGCGACACCGTCATCTCCAACGCCTCGTGCACCACCAACTGCCTGGCCCCGCTGGTCAAGCCGCTGAACGACGAGCTGGGCGTGGTCTCGGGCCTGATGACCACCGTGCACGCCTACACGAACGACCAGGTGCTGACCGACGTCTACCACGAAGACCTGCGCCGCGCCCGTTCGGCCACCATGAGCATGATCCCCACCAAGACCGGCGCCGCCGCCGCGGTGGGCCTGGTGCTGCCGGAACTGAACGGCAAGCTGGACGGCTACGCCATCCGCGTGCCGACCATCAACGTCTCCATCGTCGACCTGTCCTTCATCGCCAAGCGCGAAACCTCGGTCGAGGAAGTCAACGCCATCCTGAAGAAGGCGTCGGAAGGCTCGCTCAAGGGCATCCTGAACTACAACACCGAGCCCCTGGTGTCGGTGGACTTCAACCACAACCCGGCTTCCAGCACCTTCGACGCCACGCTGACCAAGGTCTCGGGCACGCTGGTCAAGGTTTCGTCCTGGTACGACAACGAGTGGGGCTTCAGCAACCGCATGCTGGACACCACCGTGGCCTTGATGGCGGCGAAGTAAGCGCGCCGTCCGGCGCCGGTGGGGACCGGCCGCCGGCCAGGGCCGTTTCCGCGGGGGGAAAGGGCCCGATAGGAACCATACGAAGGGGACGCGCCGTCCCCTTCGTCTTGTGGGGCACAGGGCCCCGGAGGAGAAGCATCCATGTCCAAGGTGAATACGCTGTCCGCGCTGGCCCAGTCCGGCGCGCTCAAAGGCAAGCGCGTCTTTATCCGCGCCGACCTGAACGTCCCGTTCGACGACAACGGCAACATCAGCGAAGACACGCGCATCCGCGCCTCGGTGCCGGGCATCAAGCTGGCCTTGCAGGCCGGCGCGGCCGTGATGGTCACCTCGCACCTGGGACGACCGGAGGAAGGCATGCTGACGCCGGAAGACACGCTGGCGCCGGTGGGCAAGCGCCTGGCCGAGCTGCTGGCGCAGGACGTGCCGCTGGTGCAGAACTGGGTCGAGAACGGCGTGGACGTCGCGCCCGGCCAGGTGGTGCTGCTGGAGAACTGCCGCGTCAACGCCGGCGAAAAGAAGAACGACGAAGCCTTGTCGCGCAAGATGGCGGCGCTGTGCGACGTCTACGTCAACGACGCGTTCGGCACCGCGCATCGCGCGGAAGCCACCACGCACGGCATCGCCCGCTTCGCGCCCGTGGCCTGCGCCGGCCCGTTGCTGGCCGCCGAACTGGAAGCGCTGGGCCGCGCCCTGCACGCGCCCAAGCGTCCGCTGGTGGCCATCGTGGGCGGCTCCAAGGTGTCGACCAAGCTGAGCATCCTGCAATCGCTGGCGTCCAAGGTGGACCAGTTGGTGGTGGGCGGCGGCATCGCCAACACCTTCCTGCTGGCCGCCGGCAAGCCCATCGGCAAGTCGCTGGCCGAGCCCGATCAAGTGCAGGAAGCCGTGGCGGTGATCGACGCCATGCGCAAGCGCGGCGCCGACGTGCCCATTCCCACCGACGTGGTGTGCGCCAAGTCCTTCGGCGCCGACGCGGCGGCCACCGTGAAGCCGGCCGATGCCGTGGCCGAGGATGACATGGTGCTGGACATCGGGCCGCAAAGCGCCCAGGCCCTGGCCGACATTCTCAAGCAGGCCGGCACCATCGTCTGGAACGGTCCGGTGGGCGTGTTCGAATTCGAGCAGTTCGCCCATGGCACGGAGACCATCGCCCGCGCCATCGCCGACTCGCCGGCGTTTTCCATCGCCGGCGGCGGCGACACGCTGGCCGCCATCGCGAAGTTCGGCATCACCGACAAGGTGGGCTATATCTCCACCGGCGGCGGGGCGTTCCTGGAGTTCCTGGAAGGCAAGACGCTGCCCGCGGTGGAAGTGCTGGAGCAACGCGCGGGATAAGCTCGTCGCGGCCCGGGCGGCCTATCTGCCGTCGCGCCAGCGGCGCAGGGAGGGCCGCTCCCATTGTTCGGCGGCGTAGTCGCGCAGGCGGGCGGGGACGTCCTCGCCCGACAGGACCAGGCGGTTGAGCATCAAGGCCAGGTCGGCATCGGCGACGCACCAGTCGTCGAACAGGTGTTTCTGCCCCGCCGGCACCAGGCAGGTGGCGACGCGGACCAGGCGGGTGGCGTCGAGCTGGGCGGCGTCGGACAGCGGCGCCGGCTTCAGGCCTTCGAAGACGACTTCGGTCGGACGCTCGCGCCGCAGCGCGGCCAGGTCGCTGCGCAGCCAGGCCTGGACCTGGCGCATGCGGGCGCGCGCCCGCGGATCGGCCGGACAGATCGCCGCGTATTCGGGCGCGGGAAAGACGTCCTCCAGATATTCGGCGATGGCGCTGGATTCGCTCAGGTAGAAATCGTGATGCGCCAGCACCGGCACCTTGCCCGTCGGCGAGCGACAGAGGAAGGGCGCCATGCGCTGCTCGCCCTGGTCCAGATCGACCAGCCGCAGTTCGAAGTCCAGGTTCTTCTCCGCCAGCGCGACGTAGGCGGACATGGCGTAGGGACTGAGCAGGCGGTTGTCGATATAGAGAGTGAGCGGTACTGCCACGGTCGGCTCCGGATCGGGAAAAAAGGGGGGAAAACAGGCCCCGCTACGTTCGGCATAGCTTAACAGGCGCCCGCGCGGGACGCGCGCGCCCATGACAAAACAGGCCTCGAACGTCGATTCGAAGCCTGTCCGGTTTTCCTATTGCGCGATGGCTTTCATCGCCGGGCCGCTCCCAAGATGAAAGCGCCCCCTCGGGGGGCAGCAAGCGGCGCAGCCGCGCGGCGTGGGGGCCTTTTTTCATCGCCGGGCCGCTCCCAAGATGAAAGGCGCCCCCTCGGGGGGCAGCAAGCGGCGCAGCCGCGCGGCGTGGGGGCCTTTTTTCATCGCCGGGCCGCTCCCAAGATGAAAGCGCCCCTCGCGGGCAGCAAGCGGCGCAGGCTGCGCGGCGTGGGGTTTTTTTTCAATCCAGGGCGACGTCGATGCGGCGGGGCTGGGGCTTTTCCCGTTTCGGAATGCGCAGCTTGAGCAGGCCGTTGGTCAGCTCGGCGACGATGCCGGCGCCGTCCAGTTCGGGGCTCAGCGTGAAAGCGCGCTGGTAGCGGTCCGCGGCGACTTCGGTGTGGGTGGGCGTGCCGCCGAAGGCAGCGACTTCGCCCTCGATCTTCAGCGTGGTGCCGTCGATCTGGATGTCCAGCTTGTCGCGCGGCACGCCCGGCAGGTCGGCCAGCAGGGTCAGGCCCTGGTCGTCCTCGGTGACGTCGACGCGGGGCAGCAGGGAGCGCGCGGCGGCCCTGCCGGCGGATCGGGCAGTAACTTCCTTGGCGGCAACTTCCTTGGCGCCGGCTTCTTGGGGCATAACGGTGGTCATGGTCTGGTCCTCGGGATATCGATGATTACTGGATGGCGACGCGGCGCGGTTGCGCGGCCTGGCGGCGGGGCACGGAGATGCGCAGTACGCCGTCGCGATAGCGGGCCGACACCTTGTCCGCGTCCACGTCGTCCGAAAGGCTGATCGCGCGTTTGAAACGGCCGGTGTAGCGTTCGGAGGCGTAGATACTGACTTTGGCGCCATCTTCCGGGGTAGCGCCGCGCCGCTCGCCGCTGATGGTCAGCAGGCCGCGGTCGACCTGGACGTCGAGCTGGGCGGGGTCGATGCCCGGCACGAAGACGTCGATGTCCACCGACTCGGCGTTCTGCGCGATATTGATGGCGGGAAAGGCGCGCGGCACGGCGCGGATGCTGCCGGCGGCGGGCGCCAGGGCGCGCTGCAAGCGGTCGAATTCGGCGAATACGCCGGTGGGCAGGTCCAGCAGGGATTGAAACATCTCGAACGTCCTCCGTCGCGGGGATAGGGGTGACGCACGGGGCCGGGCGCGAAACGCATCCTCGGGGATGCGGCGAGAGGGCCTGGCGTCGGTTTTCGGCTGCAGCCAGCGCTGCATGACACGTATGTAGGGAGGGTCTTGACAATTTCAAGCAGGCGCGAACCTACATTGAAAACCACGCGATCGTCCCTATATTCCACCTCATCGATGCGCCGCCCCGGCTTCGGGGTAAAGCGCCTAGGAACGGCAGGCGGCGTGGGGCACTTTTTCTTGTGAGCGAGCATGGAGTTCAAGGACTACTACGACACGCTTGGCGTCGAGCGGGGTGTTTCCGACGACGACCTGCGGCGCGCCTATCGCAAACTGGCGCGCAAATACCACCCCGACGTCAGCAAGGAAGCCGACGCCGAAGCGCGCATGCGCGACATCAATGAAGCCTACGACGTGCTGCGCGATCCCGAGAAGCGCGCCGCCTATGACGACCTGGCGGCCAGCGTCGCGGCCGGCGGCGGCCATCGTCCGCCGCCCGGTTGGGAGCAGGGCTTCGAGTTCTCCGGCGGCGATCCGCGCGAGGAGGCGGACTTCAGCGAGTTCTTCTCCTCGCTGTTCGGCGCCGCCCAGCGGCGCCGCGGGGGCCCGGCGCGCGAAAGCCGCGCGCGTGGCGAGGACTACCACGCGATGATCGAGGTCGAGCTGGAGGACATCCTGCTCGGCGCGACGCGCGAGATCGGCTTGCGCTCCATGAAGATGGACGCGCAGGGCCGTCCACGCCTGCAGGAGCGCAAGCTCAGCGTGCGCATCCCCGTGGGCGTGCGCGAAGGCCAGCGCATCCGCCTGGCCGGCCAGGGCATGCCGGGCCAGGCGGGCGGACAACCCGGCGACCTCTACCTGGAGGTGCGGATCAAGCCGCATCGGCTGTATCGCGTCGACGGACGCGATCTGTCGTTGACGCTGCCGGTCGCGCCCTGGGAGGCGGCACTGGGCGGCAAGGTGCAGGCGCCCACGCCGGGAGGGCCGGTCGAGGTCACCATTCCCGCCGGTTCGCGGCCCGGCAGCAAGCTGCGCCTGAAGGGCAAGGGCTTGCCGGGCGCGCATCCGGGCGACCTGTACCTGCAGTTGGAGGTGGCCTGGCCGCCGGCCGACACCGAGGCCGCGCGCGAGGCGTATCGCCGGATGGCGCGCGACATTCCGTTCAACCCGCGCGCGGGCCTGGGAAAGTGATCGGGCCCGCGCCGCGGGCGGTATAGTGGCGCCATGACTACCGCCGCCACGCCTGCCTCCCGCCTGCTTCGCCGCCATCCCGACGAACTGATCGTCGGCCTGGTTTCCATTTCCGACCGCGCTTCGTCCGGCGCCTATCAGGACCAGGGCCTGCCAGCCTTGCGCGAATGGCTGGACAGCGCGCTGTCCACGCCCTGGCAGGGCGCGGAACGCCTGATTCCCGACGAGGCCGCCGGCATATCCGCCGCGCTGGTCGAACTGGTCGACACGGTGGGTTGCGACCTGGTCCTGACCACCGGCGGCACCGGGCCCGCGCGCCGCGACGTCACGCCCGAGGCCACGCTGGCCGTGGCCACCCGCGAGATGCCAGGCTTCGGCGAACAGATGCGGCAGATCAGCCTGAAATTCGTCCCGACCGCGATCCTGTCGCGCCAGGTGGCGGTGATACGCGAGACGCCGGATCACGCCGCGCTGATCGTCAATCTGCCCGGGCAGCCCAAGGCCATCCGCGAGACCCTGGAGGGTTTGCGCGACGCCGGCGGCGCCTCGCTGGTGCCGGGGATTTTCGCCGCGGTGCCTTATTGCATCGACCTGATCGGCGGCCCATACGTGGAGACCCGGCCCGAGGTGGTCAAGGCGTTCCGGCCGAAATCGGCGCTGCGGCCGCCGCGCGGCTGAATCCGCGTCTGGACCCGTGTCTGGACCTGCGCCCAGGGCGATGGCGCTATAGTCCTGCTTCGTCTTATCGTTCGAGCAGAAACATGAAACAGCGTTATTTGGCCATCGCCGCCCTGACTCTCCTGGCCGGCTGCACGACGTCCAGCGACCTGCTGAAAAAGGATCCGGTTTTCTACGGCCATACCCAGCATTCGCCGGAAACCTATGCCGCATGCGTGGCCGACGCCTGGCGCCGCCAGGGCGAGGACGTGAAGCTCACGAATATCGATGGGGGCGTGGACGTGACGACGGGCAGCGCCACCGGCATCTCGAGCGCGTTGCGCGTGCAGCGCTGGGCCAATGGCAGCGTGCAGATCCGCATGTCGGCCCGTTCGTCGTGGAGCTCCCAGGAGCTGGTGCAGGCCGCGAATCTCTGCATGTGATCGCTCGCCCGGCGCCGGGCCGCGGGCGGGATGCTCAGGCGGCCCGCGCTTCGGCGCCGGCGGCGCGCTGCGCCAATTCCAGATAGTCGCGCTGCGCCGCCTCGACTTCCAGCGCCAGGCGGATCCGCAGGCGGCGCTGTTCTTCCACGAAGTCGTCGAATTTGTTCTGCGCCTGCGCGTAGGACAAGCCCGTGTTGCGCAGGCTGTTGATGAAGGCCGCGCGCGAGGTGTCCAGGCTCTTCCAGACCTTCTCGGCCCGTGCCTGCATTTTTTCGGCTCGGGTGAGCCGATCCATCGCCCTGCGCAGTTGATCGTCCGTCGACATCGCTAGTAGATAACTTTCTGCCTAGGGGCGGCCCCAGGCAAAAAAACCGCCATTGAAAACACGTAAATTAAACCTCGTTTTTACGTCTTTCAAACGGCGGAATTGATGGCGGGTTGGGGCCCGCCCGATGCGTTTTGCGCATCCCCGAGGTGCCGGAGCCCCGGCTTTCAGCGGCGGGCGCCGTACTGCTGGCGCTGGGGACGCGGCGCCTGCGGGCGTTCGTCCTTGTGACGGAAGTTGATGCGTCCCTTGGTCAGGTCGTAGGGCGACATTTCCAGCGTGACGCGGTCGCCGGCCAGGATGCGGATGCGGTTCTTGCGGATGCGGCCGGAGGCATAGGCGCCAACTTCGATGCCATTGTCGAGTTTGACGCGATAGCGGCTGTCGGGCAGCACTTCGTCGACGATGCCGTCCAGTTCGATGAGTTCTTCTTTAGCCATGCGTATTTCTCCTGATGGGCCCGAATGCCGGCGCGTGGCGACACGGCGGCGGCCGGGCGAGCCCGCCGCGAGGCGGGCAAGATGAATGCGGGGCGGGCGCAGGCAGCCAGCCAAGCGCGAGCGACGCGTGAACCAAGCGCGGCAGTGCCGGTGCCGCCGGTAACGTAATGGCCCAGGCGGCGTGCGGTCGCCGAGGCATGGAAGGGAGCAGAGGGAGGCGGCTGCGTCCTGGCGGACGGGGCCGGATATCCGGTTCCCACGGATACCGCGCGACGGCGAACCGTCCTGCGGCATGGACTCGCCCGGACGGACTGCATCGCGAGCGGGATGAGGTGCGTGATGTCGTGCCTGGCCGGATGGCCTCGTTCACTTCAGCACGGCGTAAGTTACCTGTCTATCAGGCTTTTCTGAGTGATAGTTTAACAGCGCATTAGCTAATGGAAAACCCCTAAGGTCCCTACATTTCCTATTTGCGAGGGGGGCATGGGGCGAGTATTCTCCGCCCGTCGCACATGCGCCGGCCGACAAACCGCCGCAGGGGCGGCCTGACAATTCGAGACACAATCCCTTCTATAAGAGTCAAGGCCCCATGAGGATCCTTCTACTGCTGCCGTTCTTCGGCCTGCTGTGGGTACCGTTCTATAACCAGGCGACCCCTGAACTGTTCGGTTTCCCCTTCTTCTATTGGTATCAACTGCTCTGGGTGCCGGTGACCGCCGCGCTGACCTGGATCGTCTTCCGCTCGACGCGCGACGAGGGGGACGAGTGATGGGTATCGCTCCGCACATCAATTGGACCGCGCTCAGCGTATTCATTTTCTTTTTCGCGCTGGTCACCATCATGGGCTTTCTCGCCTCGCGCTGGCAGCGCGGCTCGGGCGAAGCCCACCTGGACGAATGGGGCCTGGGCGGCCGCCGCTTCGGCACCTGGATCACCTGGTTCCTCGTGGGCGGCGATTTCTACACCGCCTACACCGTGATCGCCGTGCCGGCCCTGGTCTACGCCGTGGGCGCCTATGGCTTCTTCGCGCTGCCGTACACCATCCTGGTCTATCCCATCGTCTTCTGCATCATGCCGCGCCTGTGGCGCGTCGCCCACAAGGCCGGCCACGTGACCGCGGCCGACGTGGTCTACGCGCGGTTCCAGTCGCGGCCGCTGGAGCTGGCCATCGCCGCCACCGGCGTGCTGGCCACCATGCCCTATATCGCCCTGCAACTGGTCGGCATGGAAGTGGTGATCAAGGCCCTGGGCCTGACCGGCGAACTGCCCCTGACGGCGGCCTTCGTCATCCTGGCCCTGTACACCTATTCGGCGGGCCTGCGCGCGCCGGCGCTGATCGCCTTCGTCAAGGACCTGATGATCTACATCGTGGTCCTGGTGGCGGTAGTGCTGGTGCCGCTGAAGCTGGGCGGCTATGGCGCGGTGTTCGCCAAGGCGAACGAGGCCTACACGGCCAAGGGCGGCGCCACGGGCCTGTTGCTGAAGCCCTCGCAGTTCCTGCCCTACGCCACCCTGGCGCTGGGTTCGGCGCTGGCGGCCTTCATGTATCCGCACACCCTGACCGGGATCTTCGCCGCCAACAGCGCGACCACCATCCGCAAGAATGCGATCTACCTGCCGGCCTACACGCTGCTGCTGGGCCTGATCGCCTTGCTGGGCTACATGGCCTGGGCCGCCGGCGTCCATCCGCAAACGCCCAACGACACGGTGCCGGCGCTGTTCAACGCGCTGTTCCCGAGCTGGTTCACGGGCTTCGCGTTCTCGGCCATCGCCATCGGCGCGCTGGTGCCCGCGGCGGTGATGTCGATCGGCGCGGCCAACCTGTTCACGCGCAACTTCTGGAAGGCCTACGTCAACCCGCAGGTGTCGCCGGCGGGCGAGGCCAAGGTCGCCAAGATCGTGTCGCTGGTGGTGAAGGTCGGCGCCCTGGTGTTCATCCTCTTCATTCCAACCCAGTACGCGCTGGATCTCCAGTTGCTGGGCGGCTTGTGGATCCTGCAGACCTTCCCCGCGGTGGTCTTCGGCCTGTTCTTCAACTGGTTCCGCGGCACGTCGCTGCTGATCGGCTGGATCGCGGGCCTGGGCATCGGTTCCTGGCTGGCGATCGCCGACGGCGTGAAGCCCGTGCATACCTTCGTGGTCGGCGGCGACAGCTACGCCATGTACACGGGCCTGTTCGCGCTGGCCGTGAACATCGTGGTGGCCGTGGTCGTGCAGGCGGTCCTGAGCCTGGCCAGGCCCGGCTCAGGCGCGCAGCGCGTCGGCGGCAGCGTCTGACGGCGCGGACGATTCCGTCTTGACGCGCTGGCGCAGGCGCTCGATGCGGTGGTCGATGGCCTGGTACAACAGCCACGCCGCCGCGATCGAAAGCAGGACGTTCAGGCCGGAAATCGCCAGCGCGTCCGTGATGCCGAGCAGGGCGGTCATCTGCCCCACCAGCAGCATCACGACGGCATGACAGATATAGATCGGGTAGCTTAGCTGCCCGATTTTTTTGTCCAGCCGATAGCGCGACTGGAAGATGAACGCCAGCGGCAGGAAGGTGGCGAAGATCATCAACACCAGGGCGTCGCGCGCGTTGTGATTCAGCGGCACCGAAAAGTGGAATAGCGTGTACAGCACGAACAGCCCGGTCGCCAGTTCCGGCAGGAAGCGCAGGCGCCGGCTCAGCCGCGTGAACAGGGGCAGCAGCAGGCGATGGGACAGGGCGCCGGCGAGGAACAACGCGAGCTCCAGCGGGAAAAACCGGTACGACCAGGGGTCGCTCTGGGCGATGCCCATCCCCAGCAGCGCGACGCGCAAGGCCAGCGACGCGAGGAACAGCAGCAGCACGGTTCGCAGCGAGCGCAGGACGAAGGGCGCGATCAGGTAGAAGGTCAGCTCCACGCCCAGCGTCCAGGCCTGCGGCACCAGCAGGCCGTCGTAGAGCGGGACGTCGCTGTTCGTATAGGCGCCGGTCCAGGCCAGCAGCCCATTCTTGATGCCCGCGAACATGATCCAGTCCTGGCCGACGATGAAGACGTTGGCCAGCATCAGACAGAGGTCCGCCAGCGGGGGGCTGCGGTCGTAGACCTCCATGAACGCGGGATGGATGGCCAGGTTCGTCACCAGGGCGATGAGCGCCACCACGATGTACATCGGGTAGATGCGCAGGATGCGGTTCGTATAGAAGCGTCCCGCGCTGCGATACGTATCGTTGGCGTTGAGGATGTAGGAGATCAGGAAGCCGGAGATCACGTAGAAGAGCTGCACCGCCAGGCGTCCGCCGACCAGCACGTGGCCCTGGTTGAGGGGCGAGTGGTCGAGCACGACGGAAAGGGCGAACAAGGTTCTCAGCAGGCCCACCGATATATCTCCTCTTGACTGCCCGCAAGGCGGGCCGGGGCCTCGTCACGATTCGGTCCCAGGGAGGATTCTGCGCGGGCCGACGCGCCGGCGCGTCGGCCAAAGGCCGTAGTGATCCCGTATATGCTCCGTTGCCTGCATCGTGAGCGTGAGGCGGCCGTTCTTTGATGGCAATCTCTTGCAGCATGCCGGCCCGATGCCGTTCGAATTCCACGGTCTTTCGTTTGCGCCGGGGAGCGCTCGTCAGACGTTTTTGCACACCTTTCCGCATGCGCGCCGCAGGGCTTCGGGCGCAAGCTGCCATGCGTGGACGGTCAATACGCAGCGAGTAAACTACGCAACATTATTGAGGGCTGCGAGCATGACTTTAGGGAAGATTGAGAAGCAGTCGGCGGAACAAATGGCGGCCGATGCAATTCGGGAGTACATCCTTAGCGGTCAGATTGCCCCAGGTTCGAAGCTGACCGAAGCATTCCTGTCCGATCGGTTCGGACTGTCGCGCGCGACGGTGCGCGGCGCCCTGCAGCGCATGGTGCAGGAAGGCCTGGTGCAATTGGTGCCCTATACCGGCTGGGAAACGATGCGGATAACGTCTCACGATGCATGGGAGTTGTATACGCTGCGGGCCAGCATGGAGTCGTTGGGCGCCAGGCTGGCGTGTGCGAACTTGACCGGCGCTGGCCGGCGGCATCTCGAATCGGCCTACAAGCGTTTGCTGGATGCCTGTCTGGCCGAGGACAATCGAGCGGTTTCGAGAGCGGATTTCCACCTGCATCAGGTCATCATCGAACTCAGCGGCCATTCCCGGCTGGCGCAATGGTACAAAGTGGTGGAGCAGCAGATTTCGCTCTACATCACGTGGAGCGACTTTATCCCCAAAAATGTCTACGCGGCGGTCCCCGCGCACCATGGCCCCATCGTTGAGGCAATCCTGGCGGGCGATGCCGAAACCGCCGCGCGATTGTCCGCCGAACATAATGTGGCGGCGGGCGAGAAGCTCGTCGCCCATCTTCGCGGCGTCGAGTCGCGACAGGGCAAGGAGGGCGCGGATCCTGCCGTGCCGGGGGGGAAAACCGGGGTTTTTACTTCTTGACGGCATCGTTTCCCTGTTCCTATACTCGTGCAATATATGGTCGACCATCTACAATCGTCCATCGCCCATTTACAGGACGATTGCCACTAATTCTTGGGAATACAGCTAATGAAAGTTCGCGAGGTACGGGTGTATACGGTTCATACCGCCCGGCTGCATCCGGTGATCGTCGAGGTGGAAACGGACGACGGCATGACGGGGATCGGGGAAGCCGGGATCGCCTATGGGCTGGGACAAACGGCCGCGGCGGGCATGATCAAGGACATCGCCGAGCGTATTCTCATTGGAAAGGACCCGTTCCGGATCGAAGCGCTCTGGTCGGAGATGTACGACCATACATTCTGGGCGAAGGGTGGCGGACCGATCGTCTTCGGCGCGATCAGCGCCATTGAAACGGCGCTCTGGGACATCAAGGGCAAGGCGCTGAACGTGCCCGTGTATGAAATGCTGGGCGGCAGAATCCGCGATGACGTGCGGCTCTACTCGAACGGGTGGGGGCAGCCGCACCGGGAGGTCAAGCCATTCGCCGATGCCGCCGAGAAAGCGGTGGCGGAAGGCTACGATGCCTTGAAATGCTATCCCTTCGCCTATCGGGACCCGGATCCTCGCGCGACTTCGCGTCATCCCTCGATGCGCAGCCTGGGCAAGGATATTCTCAAGCTCTCGCTGGAGAAGTTGAAGGCCGCTCGCAAGGCCGTCGGGCCCGACGTCGACATCATGCTGGATTTGAGCGGCGGACTGACTTGCGACGAAACGGTCCGATTTTGTCGCCAGGTGGAAGAGCTGGACATCTTCTTCATTGAAGAACCATGCGATCCGTTTGACGTGGGCGCCCTAAAGAAAATATCGGAGCAGGTGCGCATTCCTGTCGCCGCGGGTGAGCGCGTGTATACGCGGTATGGTTTCCGTCCCATGCTGGAGTCGCATGCCGTCGATGTCATCCAGCCCGACATCGCGCTCACGGGCGGAATTCTGGAGGCCAAGAAGATCGCGGCGATGGCGGAGGCCTATGACGTCCGCGTGCAACCCCACGTTTGCGGTAGCCCGCTGTCTACGGCGATCGCGCTACACCTGGATGCCTGCATTCCGAATTTCGCGATCCAGGAAATCTATCCGTATTGGCAAACCATGCCGGGATATATCGAGATCCTCGACGATCCCCCGGAAGCGCGCATCAAGAACGGCCGCCTGGATATCAGCGACAAACCGGGCTGGGGCGTCAACCTGCGCAGCGATGCGGTGAAGGAATTTCTCGCCTACACGGTCAAGTAAGCAATAGCAGTATCGAGGATGCCCGGCCGCAATCGCCCGGCGCAGCGAGTCAATCATCAAAACCATACGGGGAACGCCATGATCAAGTTCAATCCCAAGAAGTTCGTCGCTATCTCGGCAGCCCTGGCCGGCGTCGTGACCGGCGCCGCCGGCTATGCGAGCCCCACGGTCAACGTGGACACGTTGACCGTGGGTATCGGAAACAACAAGCCATGGGCCTACAAGGACACCGACGGCGAAATCAAGGGCATCAATGCGGACATCGTCAAGGCCGTATTCCAGTCGTTGGGGGTCAAGAAGCTGAACTTCGTGGTGAGCGATTTCGGCTCGCTCATCCCCGGTTTGCTGTCGAAGCGATACGACGTGGTCGATTCCGGTATCGTGCTCACGCCGGAGCGTTGCAAACTGGTCGAATTCGGCGATCCCGAGCTGAGCAGCCTTGACGCCTTGCTTGTCGCGAAGGGAAATCCCAAGGGCATCCATGGTTTCGAGGATGTGCTCAAGAACCCGAAGATCACCATCGGTGGAACCCGGGGCAGCCAGCAAGCCAAGAATGCCGCGGCGGCCGGCGTGACTGGCGATCAATTGCAACAGTTCCAGAACACGGAATCGTCCGTTGCCGCGCTGACGTCGCATCGGGTCGATGGTCTTGTCTTCACATCCGGGACAGCGAACGCGCTGCTCGAACGCCCGAACCTCGCAAACGAAATCGAAAGGGCGAAACCTTTCAAGGGTCCGACCGATCCGAAGACCGGCGAGGTGCTCGTCTCGTATGTGGGCGCCGCTTTCAGCAAGGACAATGCCGCCTTGCGCGATGCCTTCAACGCGAAACTCGCCGAATTGAAGGCAGACGGGACCGTGCAGAAGATTGCCGCAAAATACGGATTCACGCCCGAGGAGAAGGCGCCGGACGGTCTGGTCAGCGCCAAGATCTGCGCCGGCTGAAAAGCGCTGCCGGGGTATATGTCGATGGCCTTCTCGGAAATTCTGATAAGCATTTGGGGCGGATTTTGGGCAACGGCGGGGGTTATCGCCATTGCGCTTCTATACGGCATCCCGTTCGCCCTGGTGTTCGGGACTCTGCAACATGAGTGGGCCGGATGGCGGCGTTTTATCGTGACGGCGTTCATCGAGTTTTGGCGCAGCTCGCCCATCGTCGTGTTGCTCTTCGTTTTCTACTATGCGCTACCGATGGCGCACGTGGAGTTGAGCGCAATGACGGTAGGAAGCATGGTCCTTGGAATGAATATCGGCGGCTACGGCTCGCAAGCCGTGCGCGGGGGATTACAGGCCTTGGACCGGGGCCAGTCGGAGGCGGGCATCTCGCTGGGTCTCTCCCCGCTACAGAACCTGGTGTTCATCCAGTTGCCCCAGGTATTGCGCAGCGGCATCCCGACCTTCATCAACCTTTTCATCCAACTGGTGAAGGGCACCGCGCTGGTGTCGTTGCTCAGTCTCGCTGACATGACCTATCGGGCAAAGGAAATCGCCCAGGTGACCTTCATGCCCGCTCCCGCCTATCTGGCGCTGCTCGTCTCGTACTTCGCCGTCTGCTATCCCTTGACCGTTCTCGGACGCTACCTCGAACGGCGGCATGGCCACGTGGACCGGAGGTCGAATGTTTGACTACAAGTTCCTGCTCGACTCCTTTCCCGTCATCCTCAAGGCGCTCGGCACGACGCTCTGGGTGACGGTCTTGGCCAATGTGGCGGCGGCCGCCGGTGGCCTTGCGCTCGAGCTGCTGCGCCGGACGAACCGGCCGCTTGGCGTGGTCATCCGGTTCATTATCGATTTCATCCGGTCTACCCCGATTCTCGTCCAGATCTACTTCTTCTATTTCGTGCTGCCGCAGTACGGGGTAACGCTGCCTGCATTGTTCATCGGGGTTTTCTCGCTGGGCCTGTACTACGCATCGTATCTGGCGGAGGTGTTCAAGGCAGGGATAGACGCGGTTCCGCGCGGCCAGACCGAGGCGGCAGTGAGCCTGGGGCTTTCACGGGCGGATACATTGCTTCGCGTCATCATGCCCCAGATGCTGAGACAGATTGCCGCCCCCATGGGCAACTACTTCGTCTCGCTCCTGAAGGCGACGCCTTATCTCGCCGTTATCGCGGTGCCTGAAATGCTCGGCATGGCGTTGGAGCTCGGCTCGGACAGCTTTCGCTTCGCGGAACCCATGGTCGCGACCGAGATAATCTTCCTGGTGCTGGCCGTCGCCATTGCGCAATTGGTCAGGCTTCTGGAACTGCGCATGTTGCGTTCCGCCCATCGATGAGACACGTTGATGACAGACACTTTGCCAAATACGACGCAGCACGCGGTCGAAATCGTCGGCCTGAATAAATGGTACGGCAAGTACCATGCCTTGCGCGACGTGAATCTCCGGGTCGAGCAGGGGGAGACCATTGTCATCTGCGGACCTTCCGGTTCGGGGAAATCGACGCTGATACGCTGCATCAACGGGTTGGAAAAGCACGAAGGCGGCGCCATCATCGCGAACGGCCGCGAAGTTGGCAAGGACATCCGCAGCATGCGGGAAATCCGCAAGGACACCGGGATGGTATTCCAGCACTTCAACCTGTTTCCGCATTTGACGGTCCTTCAGAACTGCACGCTGGCACTTACGCGCGTGCGCCGTCAGGACCGGAAGCAGGCCGAGGATACGGCGCGGAGTTTCCTGGACCGAGTGCGCATGGCCGATCACGCGTTGAAGTATCCCAGCCAGCTCTCGGGTGGACAGCAGCAACGGGTCGCCATCGCGCGGTCCTTGTGCATGAGGCCGCACATCATGCTGTTCGATGAGCCGACTTCGGCGCTGGATCCGGAAATGATCAAGGAAGTCCTGGACGTCATGAAGTCGCTTGCGGGCGAGGGAATGACCATGATCTGCGTAACCCATGAGATGGGCTTCGCGCGCGAAGTCGCCGACCGGGTCGTCTTCATGGATGCAGGCGCCGTGGTTGAACAGGCTGCCCCCGAGGCATTCTTCAACACGCCGCGGCATGAGCGGAGCCAGCGCTTCCTGGCGCAGTTGCTGCACTGACCGTCGACGCGCGACGCCGGTTCGCGATGGTGTGCCGACGGCCATCGGGCGGCGCGATGCATGGCCGATACCTGGAAGCGTGAGACTATCCCGATGCTGATTTATGTTGAGAATATCCGCGGCCGCGATCCCGCCTATCTGATCGAACCGGCCGCCGTGCGGGCCGCGATTCGCGGCCTGCCCATGGACGTCGACATCGTGGATGCCTTCTCGGATGCCCCCGACATTGGCGCGTTGGAGAAGGCGGACTTCTTCGTCGGCGCGAAGCTGGATACCGCGCGCCTCAACCGCCATGGCGGCCGCCTCAAGCTGATCCATTGCACCAGCGCCGGCGTAGAAGGCTATCTGCCGCTGGACTGGTTGCCCGACCGCGCGGTTTTGACCAATAGCAGCGGCATACACGCGGAAAAGGCCGGCGAGTTCGGCCTGCTGGCGCTACTGATGCTGAACGACCACGTCCCGCAGCATATGACCAGCCAGCGCAGCCATGCGTGGAAGCGCAAGCTGGCGCGTCCGATCCGCGGCAAGACCGTCCTGATTTATGGCGTGGGCGCGCTCGGCGGGGCAATAGCGGAGAAGGCGAAGCTCCTCGGGCTGAATATCTGGGGTGTGCGACGCAGCGGCGCCCCCCATCCGCACGTCGAATGCATGTTCCATCCGGACCTTCTGGCGCAAGCATTGCCTAGCGTTGATTTTCTCTTGGTGACGTGCCCGTTGACGGCCGCGACGCGCGGCGCGATCGGCGCCCGCGAGCTTATGATGCTGCCGCCGCATGCGGGCGTGGTGAATATGGCCCGGGCCGCGGTGGTCGACTACGATGCGCTTGCGGAGCTGCTGCGGGAGGGGCGCCTGGCGGGCGCGGTGCTCGATGTTTTCGACCCGGAGCCGCTGCCGGCAACGGCGCCATGGTGGGATGTGCCCAACCTGATGGTGATTCCCCACGTATCCGCCGACGATCCGGTCGGCTATATCGATAGATCGTTGGCGATTTTTGGCCGCAACTTGGCCAACCTGGCCGCTGGGCGCCCCCTGGACAACGTGGTCGATGCGTCGATCGGTTACTGAATCGAAGTCCCTGACGGTGGCCCGTGGCTGGCGTCGCGCCATGCCTTGATGCCGCAGTCCGATACGGGGAATATTTCAGCGGCATGACATCGCCGCGGTTTTGCGCGTAAAACCCTTCCCCGCCCCCTTTTTCGAGTCATCAGCCTGTCATCGCGCTTGCACACACTACCGCAAGTCTTGAATGAACAGGAACGCGCATGACCTACGCGATCGAAGTCAAGGGGCTCAGCAAGTCCTTCCGTGCCGCCGACAAGGCGCTGGACGATGTCAGCTTGCAAATCGCCCCTGGAGAAATGGTGGCGCTGCTGGGCGCATCGGGCTCGGGCAAGTCGACGCTGCTGCGCCATCTGGCCGGTTTCGTGGCCGGCGACTGCGGCGAGATCACGGTCAACGGCCAGACGATCCAGAGCCAGGGCCGCATCAGCAAGCGCGTGCGCGGCACCCGCGCCGGCATCGGTTTCGTCTTCCAGCAATTCAACCTGGTGGGACGCCTGCCCGTCATCACCAACGTGCTGGCCGGCATGCTGCCGCGCATGCCCATGTACCGCAGCCTCCTGCGCTGGTTCCGCCGCGACGAGGTCGCCGTCGGGCTCCAGGCATTGGCTCAAGTTGGTATAGACGGCTATGCGTTTCAGCGCGCCTCGACCCTGTCAGGGGGCCAGCAGCAGCGCGCGGCCATCGCCCGCACGCTGGTGCAGAACGCCCGCACCATCCTCGCCGACGAACCCATCGCCTCGCTCGACCCCGAGTCCTCGCGCCGCGTGATGGACACGCTGGCGCAGATCAACCGCAGCCGCGGCGTGGCGGTGGTGGTGTCGCTGCACCAGGTCGACGTCGCCATGCGCTATTGCCCGCGCGTGATCGCCTTGCGGCGCGGCAAGGTGGTCTATGACGGCCCGTCGGCCGAACTCTCCGCCGCCATGTTGCGCGACCTGTATGGCGCCGACCTGAACGAATTGATGCCCGGCGCCGACGCCGTGGACGGCGCCGCCGCCGGCCGCGCCGTCGCCGCGCCGCAATGGGTCGCCGCCTGACCGGCGGCCGCCTGGATTTCCCGCTGTTCCCTTTTGACCTGCCCGCTCCCGGAGCCACCATGCTACGCAGAACGTTTCTCGCCCTGATCGCCACCGCGGCCCTGTCCACCACGGCCCACGCGCAGGACGGAAAAACCTTGAACTTCGGCATCATCTCGACCGAATCCTCGACCAATCTGAAGTCCGGCTGGCAGCCCGTCATCGACGACATGAGCAAGGCCCTGGGTGTGCAGGTCAAGCCCTTCTTCGCCTCCGACTATGCGGGCATCATTGAAGGCATGCGCTTCAACAAGGTGCAGATCGCCTGGTACGGCAACCTGTCCGCCATCGAGGCCGTGGACCGCGCGCAGGGCGAAGTGTTCGCCCACGTGATCGCCAAGGACGGCAGCCCCGGCTACTGGTCGGTGCTGGTGACGTCCAAGGACAGCCCCCTCAAGTCCGTGGACGACGTGCTGAAGAACGGCAAGACGCTGAGCTACGGCGCCGGCGATCCCAACTCCACCTCGGGCACCGCCGTGCCGGGCTACTACCTGTGGGGCGCCAACAAGATCGATCCCAAGACCTTCTTCAAGAATTTCCGCGTCGCCAATCACGAAACCAATCTGATGTCGGCCATGAACCGGCAGGTGGACGTGGCGATCACCAACACCGAGGCGATCGACCGCTATCGCCAGAACACCGGCAAGAACCCCGAAGACCAGATCCGCGTCCTGTGGAAGTCGCCGCTGATCCCGGCCGACCCCATGGTCTACCGCAAGGATCTGCCGGCCGACCTGAAGGCCAGGATCCAGGATTTCTTCCTCAACTACGGCAAGACCGAGGATGAAGCCAAAAAGCTGGCGGTCCTGCAATACAAGGGTTTCACCCGCTCGGACGATGGCCAGTTGGTCCCCATCCGCCAGATCAACCTGGCGGGCCAGCGCGCCAAGGTCGAGACCGACGCCACGCTGAGCGCCGACGAGAAGCGCAAGAAGATCGCCGACATCGACGCGAAGCTGGCCGAGCTGGCCAAGCAAGTGGCTTCGGCCAAATAACAGGACGGCATCATGAGCGTGACCCTCTCGACCGCCGCTCCCGCGCGCCCGCCGCGGACCTCGCTGCCCACGCTGATCGTGTGGGCGGTGGTCCTGGCCCTGCTGGTGGCTTCCTGGAAAGGCGCCGACATGCGCCCGCTGGATTTGCTGCGCGATTCCGGCAACATGAGCGATTTCGCGAAGGATTTCTTCCCGCCGAATTTTCGCGACTGGCGCATGTACCTGGACGAGATGCTGGTCACGATCCAGATCGCCATCTGGGGCACCTTCCTGGCCATCGTCATGGCGGTGCCCTTCAGCCTGCTGTGTTCCTCGAACATCGTGCCGGTCTGGGTCTACCAGCCGGTGCGGCGCCTGATGGACGCCTGCCGCGCGATCAACGAGATGGTGTTCGCCATGTTGTTCATCGTGGCGGTGGGGCTGGGCCCCTTCGCCGGTGTGCTGGCCCTGTGGGTGCATACGCTGGGCGTGCTGGCCAAGCTGTTCTCGGAAGCGGTCGAAGCCATCGATCCGCGGCCGGTCGAGGGCGTGCGCGCCACCGGCGCCAACGCCATCGAGGAAATCGTCTTCGGCGTGATCCCGCAGGTGTTGCCGCTGTGGATCTCCTTCTCGCTGTACCGCTTCGAGTCCAACGTGCGCTCCGCCTCGGTGGTGGGCATCGTGGGCGCGGGCGGCATCGGCATGGTGCTGTGGGACATCATCCGCAGCTTCCAGTATGCGCAGACCTGCGCGGTGATGATCATCATCATCGTGTTCGTGGTCGCCATCGATATGCTCTCGGCGCGCGTGCGCCGCGTGTTGATCTAGCGCTTGCCGGCATCGATGAAAGCCGTTTTCGCGGCCCGGAGGCTGCTCGCGTTCAGGTTCCCGTAGGGAATCGCCGCCGCACGGATACAGGGAATTCCGCTAGATACAGCCGGTACTGAATCAGTATCATGGCATCCAGCTTGCCAACAACCGCAAGGGGATTGCCTCATGGAACAAGCCTCCATCAACGTTGCCGGCCGCCAGCCTTCCGCTCGAACCGCCTCGCAAGGCATCGACTGGCGCGTGATCATCGTCTCGACCGTCGGCAATGCGCTCGAATGGTTCGACTTCACCGTCTTCTCTTTCTTCGCTTCCGTCATCGCGAAGCAGTTCTTCCCCAGCGAGAATCCAACGGCTGCGATACTCGCGACCTGGACCACGTTCGGCGTGGGCTTTCTCACGCGTCCGCTCGGCGGCATCGTCATCGGCAACCTGGCCGACCGGCGCGGGCGCAAGTCCGCGCTGCTCGTCACCATCTCCGTGATGGCGGTCGGCGTGGCGGTCATCACCTTCGCGCCGACTTACGCGCAGGCCGGCCTGGCCGCTCCCATCTTCATGCTGGTGGGGCGTTTCCTGCAGGGCTTTTCCGCGGGCGGCGAAGTCGGCAGCGCGACGGCTTTCCTGGTCGAGCACGCGCCTGTCGAGCGGCGCGGCCTGTACGGCAGCTTCCAGATGATCGCCCAGGCCTGCTCCATGGTGCTGGGCGCGGCGGTGAGCGTCGGGATCACGGAGATGCTGACGCCCGAGCAGATCAGCGCCTTCGGCTGGCGCATTCCGTTCGCGATCGGCCTGCTGATCGTGCCCGTGGGCCTCTACGTGCGATCGCGACTCTCGGAATCGCCGGTATACCTGGACGCCCGGCACACGGCGCCCCCGGTCAAGCGCGCGCCCTTCCTCGAATCGCTGGTTTCGCATTGGCGCCTGGTGCTGGCCGGTTTCGGCATGACCATCTACGGTACGATCGGCACATATCTCTTCTACTACTACATGCCCAGCTACGCCACGGGGTCGCTCGGCCTGTCGTTCAAGAGCGGCGTGACCGCTTCGCTCTTCGCCGCCTTCGCCTATATCGCCGGCACGCTCTTTTCAGGCGCCATCTCGGACCGCATCGGCCGCAAGAAGCCCATGGTGGCGTCGGCGCTGATCAGCCTGCTGACGGCGTATCCCCTGTTCCGCCTGGTCGGCACGATGCCGACGCTGGTCGTGCTGACCTTCGTGCAATGCTGGCTGATGTTCGTGCTCGGCCTGTTCCAGGGCGCGTACTGCGCCTTCGTCTGCGAGCTTTTCCCGGCGCGGGTGCGTGCCACCTCGCTCGCCATAGGCTACAACTTCGCGGTCATGATTTTCGGCGGTTTCGCCGGAGCCGTCGCCACGATGCTGATCAGTTGGACCGGCGAGAAGATGTCCGTCGTCTACTACGGGATGTTCGGCGCGGCCGTCGGCCTCATTACCGTGCTCTGCCTGAAGGAGCGCGCGCGCCAACCGCTGTTGTAAGACCGTGGCAGCGACGGCGCGCGATGGCGAGCAGTTCAGCGGCCGCGTCGCCGGCGTCGCCGTTGTTGTCCACGGTGGCCGTCTCGCACTCCTGGGGAATGTCGAAGACGGCTTGGGCGCGGGCCACGCGCGCGGCGATGTCGCCGGCGCTTTCGCGTCCGCGATGGACGAGGCGGTCGCGCAGGACGTGCGGGTCCACGTGCACGGTTACCGCGCACAGGCCCGGATAGCGGGCGCAGGCCTGCGGCAGATAGGCGCGCGAGCCGTTGACCAGCACGGTGATGCCGGCGTCCATCCAGGCGTCGATTTCCACGCCGATGCCGTATGCCAGGCCATGGCTGGCCCAGTGCAGCGCGAAGCAGCCCAGTGCGGCGCGGCGCGCGTGCTCGGCGGGTTCCAGGTAGACGGAGGCTTCGTCGGCGCCGGCGGGACGGGTGATGTAGCGGTGCGCGACCAGGACGCGGTCCTGGCTTTGGAGCCGGGCGCGCGCCAGGCGCAGCAAGGTGTCCTTGCCGCTGCCGGAGGCGCCCATGACGTAGACCAGGCGGCTGCCGTCATGGTTGCCGTCCCGGCGGCCGGGAAGGGCGGGCGCGCTCATCGCGCCGCGCCCGCCGCCGCCGGCGGCAGATAGTCCGCGCCCGCGCCGTCGCGCGTGGCGCCGTCGAAACCGTAGTGGCGCGCCACGACGAAGGGCGCATCGGGCGACGGTTGCACGTAGACGGTGACGGCGTCCACCGGCATCGGTCGCTCCAGCCTGCCCGCGCCGAGGGCCGCCAGTTGGGCGCGCGCCGCCGCCAGGGCGTCGCCGGCGAGATGGCCGGTCAAGGTGATGTGGAACTTGAAGGTGTCCAGCACATAGGGGTAGCCCCAGGTTTCCAGCATGGCGCGCTGCGCCGGGTCGAGATCGGCGCGCAGGCGGCGCGCCAGTTCGTCCCGGGAGGGCGGGGCGCGCCAGGGATCGAGGCGCCGCACGGCGTCGTCGGCCAGGGCGTGCAGGGCGGCGCGGCCGGCGGCGACGTCGTCCTGGCGCGCGCCCCAGGCCGGTTCGTCCTCCACCAGGCACCAGGCAAGAAAGCCGCGCAGCGTGCGCAGCTCCAGCGCGATGCCGAAGGACCGGTGGGCGCGCGCCAGGGCGCGCACGGCCCGGTCCAGGCCCGCCGCGTCGGCGCCGGGCGCCAGGCGGAACGGCGGTTTCAAGGTGGCATGCAGCCCGTAGTGGCGCGGCGCCTCGGTCCACGCATCGCGCCGTGGGTCGTCGCCCGCGTCGCGCGGCAGCGGGGCGCCGCTTTCTTCGTCGCGGCCCAGCCAGCGGCTGCCGATGTCGCGCCAGGCGCCCGTGGGCGCAAGATAGACGGCGTAGCGGTAGGCATGCCGGGCGGGCGCGTCCGAGGGGCGGGAGACAGCCGCCGGGGCGGCCGGGGCCTCCGGCGCGCGCTCCGCCTCCAGCCGCCGTGCGCGTTGCGGGTCCGGGCTCATGATGGCGAAGTCCCGGTTCAGGCGGCCTGGGCCTGCCGCAACAATTCCATCTCGAACTGCTGCGCGGCATAGCGCAGCCGGCCGCCGACGATGGCGGCGCACACCTTGGGCACGCCCGGCACGCTGTCGTCGACGACGATGGCGTCGGCCAGCATGCCCGGCTCCAGCGCGCCCTGGTCGCGCAGGCCGGCCGCGCGGGCCGGGTTGCGCGACACCAGCGCCCACGCCTCGGCCAGCGGCAGCACGCCGTTGTCGGCCAGCTTCATCGTCGCCGCCAGGGGCGCCGGATAGTAATAGTCGGAGGTGAGAATGCCGCACAAGCCGGCCTGGATCATCTCGGTCGCGTTGGGCGCGTTGGTATGGCTGCGGCCGCGCACCACGTTGGGTCCGCCGAAGACCGTGAAGTCGCCCAGTTCGTGCGCTACCCGCGCCACCTCGGCGGTCAGCGGAAATTCGGCGATGCGGCAGCCCAGTTGGTGGTAGTAGCGGCGCGTCGCGGGATCGGGATCGTCGTGCGAGGCGACCTCCAGGCCGGCCTGTTTCGCGCATTCGGTCAACTGGCGCATGGCGCCGGCCACTTCGTCGGCGCAGGCCATGGCGGCGCGGATGCGATCCTGGAAAGTGTCCAGGTCGCACTCGGCGCGTTCCGCGTACTGGAGCAATTTACGGTCGTTGCCCAGGCGCTTGGCCATGCTGGGCAGGTGGTCGTTCAGGGCCAGGAACTGGACCTTGCCGGCCTGTATCCACGCGCGCGCGGTATCGATGCCGCCGACGTGGTGGGTCTCGAAGCGCAGGTGCACGTTGTGGCGGGCGCCCAACGTCGGGCGCATGCGGTCCAGCGCGTCGAACATGCGCTCGGCATACGGCTCGCCGCGCAGGCCGCCTTCCCAGGAGAGGGTGACGCCGTGGAATTCGGTGGTGATGCCGTTGGCGAGCAATTGGCGGTCGACGTCGTGCAGGGCGTTCTCGTAGGGAAACGTCACGCCCGGGCGCGGCATGACGGCGCGCTCGAAGGCGTCGCCGTGCAGGTCGATGATGCCGGGCAGCACCAGCAGGTCGCCCGCGTCCAGCAGAGGCGCGGCGCCCGCGCCGGCGGCGATGCGCTCGCCGCTGAAGCCCAGGCGCGCGGCGCGCAGGCCGTCGGCGGTCAGGACGCGGCGGCCGGCGATGCCGGGCAGGGCGGAATGGGAAGAGACGGACGTATTCATATGCGGCAGCCTTGTGTGGGGGACCGGACGCGCGGCCGAAAAGGCAACTATATGCCTGCTTGATGACGAACAGATGTCTAGATGTTTGGCGGGTGGATCTTTGATGGGCGGACCTTTGATGGACGGACCGTTAGACCCCGCGCCCGCCCGCCGTCTTCCTAATCGTCGCCGGTGATCATCAACTGCACCCAGTCCCCGGCGAAGCGCGTGATGCCGTATTGCAGCGGCCGTCCCTCGGCGTCGACGTTCAGCGATTCCACCTGGATGATGGGGCGCGTCTTGGGCTGGTTGAGCAGGCGGGCATGGGCTTCGTCCGGCAAGGTGGCCGTGATGCGCGACCATTTGCGGGTGTAGTCCTGAATGCCGAACTGCCTGTACACCTTGGAGATGGACTTCGCTTCCTTCAATTTGTCGGCGAAGCCCGGGAAACGGCGTTCCTCGAAATAATGGTCCGACACGTTGATGGTGCGGTTCTCGGCCTTGCCGAGCAGTTGCACCCGCAACAGGGTGGCGGAGCGCGGCAGGCCCAGTTGCATGGCGATTTCCGCCGCCCGTTCCGCCTGGCTGCCGAGCACTTCGACGTGGCCCAGCAGGCCCTGGCTGCGCAGGTTCTCGGAAAAGCGCGTGCGCTTGCCGATGGCGTAGTCGATGGCGTGTTCCTGCACGAAGGTGCCGCGCCCCTGTTCGATGCGCACCAGGCCGATCTGCTCCAGCTCGCCCATGGCGCGCCGGATCGTATGGCGATTGACGGAGAACTTCGCCGCCAGCTCCGGCTCGGGCGGGAGTTGCTCGCCCGGGTTGTAGAGCTTGTTGCGAATATCCATCGCCAGCGCTTCACCGATCTGTCGCCAGACCGCGATGCCCGATCGTCGTTCGAACATGTTGAGTTCCCGTCGGGCGCGCTGCACGAGGGCGCGTCCCTGAATGTGTGAATGAAGGAATGCTGGATTTTGCCTCAGCGGGGAGCGCGCCGCGAGTCGCACCTGTCATCAAAAATTCATCGCCGCCATGTTGAACTGCCTCGCGTGGAGGCTCATACTAGCATCTATTCGTATAGACGTTTAGAGGAAACGCATGGATACGCAGACCTCCCCGACCGGATCGCAAGCCGCGCGCGCCGCATGGATGCGGGTGCTGGCGCTCGCCGACGGCGCCGCGCTGGACCAGGCCTATCGGGCCCTGGGGCCGCTGCCGGCCTTCCGCCCGCTGCGCGCGCCCGAAGTCGGCATGGCCATGGTGCGGGGCCGCGCCGGCGGCACCGGCGAACAGTTCAACCTGGGAGAAATGTCGGTGACGCGCTGCGCCGTGGCCTTCGAGCAGGGCGTGGTCGGCACCGCCTACGTGCAGGGCCGCTCGCTGCGCCACGCCGAGCAGGCCGCCGTCCTGGACGGCCTGTTGCAGATGGACGACTGGCGCGAGCCGGTGCAGGCCTCGGTCATCGCGCCCCTGGCCCGGGCGCAGGAGGAGCGCCGCGCGCGCCGCGCCGCCGAGGCGGCGCAGACGCGCGTCGAGTTTTTCACCATGGTGCGTGGAGAGAATTGAGATGTCCGCCCCTATCGAGATGCCCCTTTCCGTGACGTCCCCTCTCATTCCGCAGTCCCCGCGCGCCGCCGCGGCGCCCGTGACCAACCTGCTGCCGGGTTTCGCCGATCCCGGCGTGCAGGCGCAGGCCGTGTTCCGCGTCGCGCTCCAGGCCATGGCCGAGCCCGGCCTGCCGCGCGCGCTGCCGGCCGACTGCGGCGTGCCGGCCGGCCTGTCGCCGGCCTTGGCGGCCTTGCTGCTGACCCTCGCCGACGTCGATACCCCTGTCTGGCTGCCGCCCGGCCTGGACGGCGCCGTCGCCGCCTTCCTGCGCTTTCACTGCGGCTGCCCGCTGGTGGAGACGCCGGCCGAGGCCAGCTTCGTGGTCGTGCCCGCCGGCCATGCCGCGCCCGGCCTGGCCGACTGCAATGCCGGCGATCCCGCCTACCCGGACCGCTCGACGACCATGCTGATCGAGGTCGCCGGCTGGCAGGGCGGTCCCGCGCTGCGCCTGACGGGACCCGGCATCGCCGATGCCCGCGCGCTGGCGCCCGCCGGGCTGCCGGCCGATTTCCGGCGGCAGTTGACCGTCAATCACCGTCGTTTCCCGCAAGGCGTGGACGTGCTGCTGACGCACGGCCGCGAGATCTGCGGTCTGCCGCGCACGACGCGGGTGGAGGCTTGATATGTACGTAGCCGTCAAGGGAGGCGAACGCGCCATCCTGAATTCCTATCGCATGCTGGACAGCTTCCGGCGCGGCGATCCGGCGGTGCCCGCGCTGACGCTGGCGCAGATCCGCGCGCAAATGCCGCTGGCGGTGGATCGCGTGATGGCCGAGGGCTCGCTCTACGATCCGCATCTCGCGGCGCTGGCCTTGAAGCAGGCGGCCGGCGACGTCGTCGAAGCGGTCTTCCTGCTGCGCGCGTATCGCACCACGCTGCCGCGCTTCGGCTACAGCGTGCCGCTGGAGACCGCGCGCATGAGCTTGCAGCGGCGCATCTCAGCCACCTTCAAGGACCTGCCCGGCGGCCAGGTGCTGGGCCCGACCTACGACTACACCCAGCGCCTGCTCGATTTCTCGCTGGAGGACGACGCGGCGCCCGCGCCCGCGACGCGGCCGCCCGCGTCCGAGCCGCTGGCGTCCGGCATGCCGCGCGTCACCGACCTGCTGGCGCGCGAGTCCTTGATGGAGCCGGAGGAAATTCCCGCCGGCGATCCCGCGCCGTTCGACCTGACGCGCGAGCCCATGGCCTTTCCCGCCACCCGCGCCGCCCGCCTGCAGAACCTGGCGCGCGCCGACGAGGGCTTCCTGCTGGCCATGGGCTATTCGACGCAGCGCGGCTACGGCAACACCCACCCCTTCGTCGCCGAGATCCGCTACGGTTCGGTCGAGGTGGAGCTGTACGTCGAGGAACTGGGCTTCGCCGTGACCATCGGCGAGATCGACGTCACCGAATGCCAGATGGTGAGCCAGTTCACCGGCAAGGCGCACCAGGCGCCGATCTTCACCCGCGGCTACGGCCTGGTGTTCGGCTACGGCGAGCGCAAGGCCATGTCGATGTCGCTGATAGACCGCTCGCTGCGCGCGCGCGAGTTGGGCGAGGCGGGCACGTCGCCCGCCAACGACCACGAGTTCGTGCTCTATCACAGCGACAACGTCGAGGCGTCCGGCTTCACGCAGCACTTGAAGCTGCCGCACTACGTCGATTTCCAGTCCAGCCTGGCGCTGCTGCGCCGCCTGCAGGCCGAACGCGCCCACGGCTCGGTGGGCGGCGCGCCCGCAAACGCGCCCGCGGATACGGACACGGATATGGATACAGCCACGGATGCCGCCGACGGCATTCCGGCGTCCACGGTCGCCGAGGATGCCGGGATGCAGCAGGCATGACTTTCCACGAACACGAGGCCCGCAGGATTCCCATGGATACTCCCGCTCCGCAGGACGCCGCCGCCGTCGCGCGCGATCCGCATTACAACTTCGCCTACCTGGACGAATCGACCAAGCGCATGCTGCGCCGCGCCTTGCTCAAGGCCGTCGCCATCCCGGGCTACCAGGTGCCGTTCGGCAGCCGCGAAATGCCGCTGCCCTACGGCTGGGGCACCGGCGGCATCCAGGTGACCGCCGCCATCATCGGCGCCGACGACGTGCTCAAGGTCATCGACCAGGGGTCGGACGACACCACCAACGCCGTCAACATCCGCCGCTTCTTCGGCCGCGTCGCGGGCGTGCGCACCACCGAGTCGACGGCGGCCGCCACCATCATCCAGACGCGCCACCGCATCCCGGAAACGCCCTTGCGCGCCGGGCAGATCATGGTGTTCCAGGTGCCGATCCCGGAACCGCTGCGCTGGCTGGAGCCGAGCGAGGTCGAGACCCGCACCATGCACGCCCTGGCCGAGTACGGCGGCATGCACGTCAAGCTGTACGAGGACATCGCGCACCACGGCCACATCGCCACCACCTACGACTACCCGGTGCTGGTGAACGACCGCTACATGATGCGGCCCTCGCCGATTCCGAAGTTCGACAATCCCAAGATGGACGGCAACCCGGCCTTGATGCTGTTCGGCGCCGGGCGCGAGAAGCGCGTCTACGCGGTCCCGCCGTACACCAAGGTGAAAAGCCTGGACTTCGACGACCACCCCTTCACCATCGAGCGCTGGGAGCACCGGTGCAGCCTGTGCGGATCGCAGGACAGCTTTCTCGACGAGATCATCCTGGACGACGAGGGCGCCCGCAGCTTCGTCTGCTCCGACACGGAATACTGCGCCGCGCGGCGCGAGGAACAGGCATGAACGCAAGCGATATCGACCCGCCGCTGCTGTCGGTGCGCGACCTGACCCACACCTGGGACGGCGTGCACGGCTGCCGCGAAATCAATTTCGATCTCTACCCCGGCGAAGTCCTCTGCATCGTGGGCGAGTCCGGCTCCGGCAAGAGCACGCTGCTGCAAGCCGTGTCCTGCCAGGTCGAGGCCCAGCACGGCAGCGTGCGCTACGACCTGCGCGACCGCGGACCGACCGATCTGGCCAGCCTGTCCGGCGCGCAGCGCCGCCTGCTGGCGCGCACCGACTGGGGCTACGTGCGGCAGCACGCGCGCGACGGCCTGCGCATGCAGGTCAGCGCCGGCGCCAACATCGCCGAACGCCTGATGGCCATCGGCCAGCGCCATTACGGCAGCCTGCGCGAGGTGGCCGGCAACTGGCTGCGCAAGATGGAGATCGACGTCGGCCGCCTGGACGACGCGCCGTCCTCGTTCTCGGGCGGCATGCAGCAGCGCCTGCAGATCGCGCGCAACCTGGTCACGCACCCGCGCCTGGTCTTCATGGACGAGCCCACCGCCTCGCTGGACGTATCGGTGCAGGCGCGCCTGCTTGACCTCTTGCGCCAACTGGTCGCCGACCTGGGGCTGGCGGCCATCGTCGTCACCCACGATCTGGCCGTGGCGCGCCTGCTGGCGCATCGCACGCTGGTCATGCGCGGCGGCCGCGTGGTGGAAAGCGGCCTGACCGACCAGATCCTGGACGATCCGCAGCATCCTTATACCCAGTTGCTCGTTTCCTCCATCCTGCAGAGCTGACCCTAAAACGAGTACAGACCATGCAAGCACAGACCATGATAGAAGCCCGCGGGGTCGGCAAGATGTTCACCCTGCACAACCAGGGCGGCGTGCGCCTGCCCGTGTTCGACAACGTCGACTTCGACGCCGCGCGCGGCGAATGCCTGGTGCTGTCGGGACCGTCCGGGACCGGCAAGAGCACGCTGCTGCGCTGCCTGTATGGCAACTACCTGACCACCGCCGGCGTCATCCGCGTGCGCGACGGCGGGCAATGGGTGACGCTGACCGGCGCGCCGGAACAGCGCGTCCTGCGCCTGCGCCGCGACGTCATCGGCTACGTCAGCCAGTTCCTGCGCGCCATCCCGCGAGTCGGCGCGCTGGACGTCGTGGCCGAGCCGCTGCGCCAGCGCGGCGTCGCCCTCGACGAGGCGCGCGAACGCGCCGCCGTGCTGCTGGCGCGCCTGCGCCTGCCGGAACGCCTGTGGCGCCTGCCGCCGGCCACCTTCTCGGGCGGCGAGCAGCAGCGCGTCAACATCGCGCGCGGCCTGATCGGCGGCCATCCCGTGCTGTTGCTGGACGAGCCCACCGCCTCGCTGGACGCCGAGAATCGCGCCGTGGTGGTCGAACTGATCCGCGAATCGATGGCCGAGGGCCGCTGCCTGGTCGGCATCTTCCACGACGAAGCGGTGCGCGACGCCGTGGCCAGCCGCGTGCTGGCCCTCAAGCCCGCCAGCCCGGCCGGCGTTGCCGCCTTGACGGAGTAGACGATGACCGCCACGCTACTGACCCATGCCCGCGTCGTGCTGCCCGACACCGTGCTGGAGAACGGCGCCGTGCTGATCGAGGACGGCCGCATCGCCGCCATCGAGCCCGCCGCCGCGGGGGCCGCGCGGGAGGTGGACCTGCAAGGACAGATCCTCATGCCGGGCCTGGTGGACCTGCATTGCGACGCCATCGAGAAGGAAGCCGAGCCGCGCTCGCGCGTGCTGTTCCCCTTCGACTTCGCGGTCGCCCAGGTGGATCGCCGCAACGCCGCCGCCGGCATCAGCACGCCGTATCACGCGCTGTCCTTCGCCAACCGCGAATGGGGCGTGCGCAACAACGAGACCGTCGCCGAGCTGATCCGCGCCGTGCACGCCTTCCGCCGGCACGGCCTGGTCGACAACCGCATCCACTGCCGCTACGAAATCAGCGACGAGACGGCGATGCCCCATCTGCAATGCCTGATCGAGGCGGGCATGGTGGACCTGCTGTCCGTGATGGACCATTCGCCGGGGCAAGGGCAGTTCAAGACCCTGGAGGCCTATCTCGATTACGTGATGGGCAACCACGGTTTCAGCCGCGAGCAGGCCGAGGAGGCCGCGCGCGCCAAGCTGGCCGGCATGGAGGGCTCGGCGCAGCGCGTGGAGACCCTGCTGGCGCAGGCCCGCGCCGCCGGCGTGCCCACCGCCAGCCACGACGACGACTCGGTGCATCGCATCGCCGCCATGCGCAACCTGGGGGTGTCGATGAGCGAATTCCCCATCAACCTGGATACCGCCAAGGCGGCGGTGTCCTGCTGCCTGCCTACCATCCTGGGCGCGCCCAATGTGTTGCGCGGGCAGAGCCAGAGCGGATCGATGCGCGCCATCGACGCCATCCGCGCCGGCGTCGCCAGTTGCCTGTGCTCGGATTACCAGCCGTCGACCCTGATCGCCGCGGCCTTCGCCGCCGCCGCGCAGGCCGGCCTGACCCTGTCCCAGGCCAGCGCCCTGGTGGCCGGGAATCCGGCGCGGGCCTGCGGCCTGGACGACCGCGGCCATATCCGCGTCGGCCTGCGCGCCGACCTGATCGCGGTCAACGTGGTGAACGGGCTGCCCCTGGTCAGCCATACGTGGAGCAGCGGCCGGCTGGTGTTCGCCGCGCATTACCCCGTGGCCGTGGCCGCGCACGCCGGCGGCGGCGGGCTGGAGGTCGTGGCCTGAAGGTCGTGGCTTGACACCCGAAGCGCAACGGGCCGGCAACGCCGGCCCGTTTCCTTGGAACGCGGAGAGGGCGCTACGGCGTGACGATCACCACGGCCACGCGCCGGTTCTCGGCGCGCCCGGCGGCGCTGCCATTGTCGGCCACCGGATGCGCCGCGCCCAGGCCGTGCACCTGGACGTTCGCGGCCGGCACGCCGGCGGCGACGACGATGTCCGCCACGGCCTGGGCGCGGCGCAGGGACAACTGCCGGTTATAGGCGTCGCTGCCCCGGTTGTCGGTATGGCCGTTCAACTGCATGCGGTCCAGGCCCACGCCCAGCAGCCTGCCGGTCAGGCGCTTGATGTTGGCCACGCTCTCCGGCTTGACCGCCGCCTGGTCGCTGTCGAACAGCACCTTGTCCGAGATGCCGAATTCCCATCCTTCGTCGGTCTGCGTGAATCCTTCTTCCTTCAGCACCGCGATCTGCGCCGGCGTGAGGCCGCCCGGCACGCTCTGGCAGGCGGCCAGCAGCAGGGCGCTCGCCGCGATGGCCATGGCGCCGGCCAGGCGGGCAAGGAAGGGACGGGAAACGTTCACGATGGGATCTCCTTGGGATAGAGGGTGGGCGTCTCGGGCCGCGGCTGGGCCAGGGCCTGGCTGTCGCCGCCCTGCCGCTTGGCGTGATACATGGCGCTATCGGCGGCCTCGAACAGGCTGCGCGCGTCCTTGGCGTGGTCCGGGTAGACGGCGACGCCGATGCTCAGCGAGCTCACCGTTTCGCTGCCGCCCGGCAGGCGGATGGGCTCGCGCATGCTCGCCAGGATCTTGGCGGCCAGCCGGCGGGCCGTCTCGACATCGCGCAGCGGCGAGATCAGCACGGCGAATTCGTCGCCGCCCAGCCGCGCCACCAGGTCGCCTTCGCGCAGCAGGTTGCGCACGCGCGCGGCGATGTGGATAAGCACCGCGTCGCCCGAGGCATGGCCCTGCTGGTCGTTGATTTCCTTGAAGCGGTCGCTGTCGATGAACAGCACCGCGACCTGCTGCCCCAGCACGCCGGCGTCGTGGATGGCCTGTTGCAGCCTTTCCTCGAAATGCGAGCGATTGGGCAGGCCGGTCAGGCTGTCGTGCGCCGCCTTGTGCGCCAGCGCGGCGTTTTCGTGCTGCAACTGGTTCTGCCACGCCTGCAACTGGTCCAGCAGGGCGTTGAAGTCCTCGCCCAGCGCGTTGAGCTCGGCGATGTCGGCCGGCGGCAGCCGCGCGCCGAAGGCGCGTTCGTTGCGCACCGCGTGCGCCACCTGGGCCAGGTTGCGCAGGGGCTCGACGATGTTCTCGAAGGTGCGCCGCGCGATGGCGCGCGCGAGCATGGCGCTGGCAACCAGACAGGCCAGGATGCCGGCCACCCCCTTGAGCAGGAAGGCCAGCATGGTGCCCGGGTGGCCGGTCACCAGCAGCGTGCCGACCGTATGGCCGCGATGCACGATGGGGGTGACGATGGGCGGAGGCGTGAAGATTCTTTCGAACGGCCGCCGTATCCAGGCAAATCGCTGGTCGGGCGGACGGCCCCATTGCGCCAGCACCAGGCCGTCGCGGTCGAACACGATGGCCGTGCCCACGCTTTCCGCGTTGGCGATCAGGGCCAGCGCGTCCTGGGCCGCGGGCGCGTCGTGGAAGACGGCCGAGGCCTCCACCGTATAGAGCATGGAGCGGGCGATCAGCCCGGTGTTGTGTTCGGCGTAGGCGCGCAGCGCGACAAGGCCCATGATGGTCAGCACCAGGCCGACCAGGCCGACCGCGATGATGGTCACGGACACCTGCGCCCGGCGCAGCGCATCGCGCAGCGTGGGAAGACGGGGACCGGAGGAGCTCGGTGGGGTTGTCATGGCTGAGGCTTGCGGCGCGCCAACTGCAGCACGCTCGGATGAATACGCACGCCGCTGCGGGCGATGATATCCAGATTGATCAGGAAACCGACCTGGGCGCCCTGGATGTTCAAACAGAACATGCCTCCGGCGCTGCAGTCGGGATCTTTTTCAAGAATGGTGACCACAGGCTTGCCGACGACCCCTTGCAGCAAATGCGTCAACGCGGCGCGGGGCAGTTCGCCGACGTAGATGGCCTCGCACATCTGCGCGAGGCGGTCATCGTCGGGCGCCACCCGGCGCGTGCGCACGCTGGACATCGCCTCGCCGCCCGCCAGCAGGACGGCGGAATAGGGCGAGGCGCCCGTCACGCACAGCAGCGGCAATTCCGGATGCGGCGGCGTGGGCCAGCGCGCGTATCCGAGTATGCCCGTCACCACCTGCGCCACCGCGCGGGCCGACGCGGCGGCGCGGGCCGGCGCGCCGTCCGCCCGCGCCGCCGGCCCGCCGCCCAGCAGCAGGCCCAGGCTCAGTCCGCACGAAGCGACGCACGACAGAAGACCGTTCGGAAGGCGTATGGATGCTACCTGTGACAAGGAAGTGTTGGGGTTCGTTATTTATTGTGCGGGAACCGTAGCCATTATTCGGCGGAAATTTGAAGCCAGAATGTCCTGAAACCGCCGGAAGGGAGGAATATAGTTACGCTTCATCGCCTATTTGGCGGCAAAGATTACACGCTACGATGAGGACTGTAACCCCGTCGCTGCCGTTTCGTTTTGAAAATTTCCAAAAATTGGCGCGCCGAATCGCGTTTTGTCTTCAGGAGACCCCTCATGGTTGACCCCCATTTTGTCCAGGACCAGGAAGAACCGGAACTATGGGCCGCCGAACAGGTGTCCTTTGCGTCCGGCCGTCCGCCCATCCACGTCATGATGCAGACCGCCGGCGAGGCGCCGACGGCCTATGGCGTGCGTAACCTGAAGGCGCTGCTGCGGGTTCTGGAGGAGCGCATCGAAGCGGCCGCCGAACTGCTGCTGGAGAATTATTCCCGCGACGACTGGCTGGAGGCGGGCGTGCCGCCCGACCAGTTGCCGCCCGGCGATTCCGTGTCCGCCATGGTCGACCACGCCACCTTGCGCGCCGTCTGGCTGTTCGACGAGGACGCCGAGGACTATGAGCTGTGGTTTACGCTGCCGTGGGACGACGAACACACCTACGACGTGGAATTCCAGGGCGGCGAGCCCATCGCCTGTTCGGTGAACGAGTAGGCGGCGGCGCGCCCGCCCGGGCGTTGGCGAACCTTCGGACCTTTTGCCGGCGCGCGGACCGCGCCGGCGGCGCTGGTCTCAGGAGACGGCGGGATCCTCGCCGGCCGGGGGCGGCTCGGCTTCCCGCGCGCGGTCGCGCAGGTATTCCACCTGGACGCCCGGCGGAATCCGGTCGAGACGTTCGCGCTGGATCTGGGTGCGCACCATGCCGACGCTTTTGGTGTTGGTGGCGGCGCCTTGCAGCAGGACGGAGAGGATGGACCCCTTGTCCTGGATCCACTGGTTCTTGCCGCGCAGCAGCTTGATGGCGTCGGAGGGAGGGCCCAGCTTGAACGTGGCGCCCCGGATCGTGATGTTCTTGCGCGCGGCGAAATCCGCCTCCGCGCAGTGCGTGATCGAGACGGCGTCGAGGTTATTGCTGAAGGCGTCGATGCGATAGACGAAATTGATGCGCGTATGCGGATCCTGCACCACGATCAGCTTCTCCGACCCGGAAAAATCGGAAATCTGGCCGATGACCACCGATTCGACGAGCTGATTGCCGCGTTTTTCCTCGGTGTACAGGAATATGGTCGGGGGGGCGGAATTGGCGTTCTCAGTCATGACGGGCAGGCGCGGCGTACGAGAAAAGTAACTTGATGCGTCGAAACGGAGTTTAACCGCGCCGCCCGTCCCTGGTGTGACCTTGGTGCGACCCGGGCGTGCCCCGGGTTTGCCTCGGGTGTGCCTCGGATGTGCCTTACTCGCCTTGCGCCCGGCGGGCATTGAGTTCCTGCAGGCACTGGCCCACCGCATCCCGCATCTTGGCCGCCGAGGTCGAGGCCCGGTCCGCCTCATCCCGGCACTCGGTGTACTTGCGCAGGCTTTCCGGCGTATCGCGGACCGGCGGCGGCTGCATCGGGGCGGCCTGCGGCGACACGGTCATGCGTAGCGTGGACGGCGGCGAATAGCTGCCGGGCTGCGAAGGAAAACTGTATTCCTGCACGCCGCCCGCCCCGGCCGGCGGCGGCGCGGTCTGGGCCGAGATCGGCACTTGCGCCTGGGCGCCGGCGCCGGCGGCGAGGAGCAGCAAAGCAGCGGAGATCCTGATTTTCATGGGGCTTTCCTTCGAAGAGACAGAGACGCGGCCCGCCGGAACGACAGGGCCGGGCGCGAACGTCCGCGACACGTCGTTAATGACCGCCGGCGCGGCACGAGGTTCAGCGTAACATCGGCGCCCGGGGTGGCCAGGGATAAACCCGGAAACAATCCGCTGGAAGACGTAAATCCATGGTTGCAAGAACTTTCCTCCGGTCCCCGGTAAAATCGCCGCATTCACCGGTTTCCATCATTTTTCAATAAGCACCCCTGGAGGATCTCTCTCATGGCCCTAGTTTCGATGCGCCAGTTGCTCGACCACGCCGCCGAGCATGGTTATGGCATCCCTGCTTTCAACGTCAATAATCTGGAACAGGTCCAGGCCATCATGGAAGCGGCTGCCGAAACCGACAGCCCGGTGATCATGCAGGCCTCGGCCGGCGCCCGCAAGTATGCCGGCGAGGGCTTTCTGAAGTATCTGATCCAGGCCGCCGTCGAATCGTATCCGCACATCCCCGTGGTGATGCACCAGGATCACGGCCAATCGCCGGCCATCTGCCAGGGCGCCATCAACCTGGGCTTCTCCAGCGTGATGATGGACGGCTCGCTGAAGGAAGACGGCAAGACCATCGCCGACTACGACTACAACGTCGACGTCACCCGCAAGGTGGTGGACATGGCGCACAAGGTCGGCGTGACGGTGGAAGGCGAACTGGGCTGCCTGGGCTCGCTGGAAACCATGCAGGGCGACAAGGAAGACGGCCACGGCGCCGACGGCAAGCTGACCATGGACCAGTTGCTGACCGATCCCGAGCAGGCGGCCGACTTCGTGCGCAAGACGCAACTGGACGCCCTGGCCATCGCCATCGGCACCAGCCACGGCGCCTACAAATTCACCCGCAAGCCCACCGGCGACATCCTGTCGATTTCCCGCATCAAGGAAATCCACAAGCGCCTGCCCAACACCCACCTGGTGATGCACGGCAGCTCCAGCGTGCCGCAGGAACTGCTGGCCGAAATCCGCGAATTCGGCGGCGACATGAAGGAAACCTACGGCGTGCCCGTCGAGGAAATCCAGGAAGCCATCAAGTACGGCGTGCGCAAGATCAACATCGACACCGACATCCGCCTGGCCATGACCGGCGCCATCCGCCGCTTCTTCGCCGAGAATCCCGCCAAGTTCGACCCGCGCGAATACCTGAAGCCGGCGCGCGCCGCGGCCAAGGGGATCTGTGTCAAGCGCTATACGGAATTCGGCACCGCCGGCAACGCCAGCAAGATCAAGGCGACGCCGCTGACCGATATCGCCCAGGCCTACGCCAGCGGCAAGCTGGCCCAGGTCGTGCAGTAAGGAAACCAGCACGTGACTACCGCCTTGCATCAATCCAGCATCAAGTCCCTGCCGCTGCTGGGACGCGGCAAGGTGCGCGACATGTACGCGGTGGGCGACGACAAGTTGCTCATCGTGGCCACCGACCGCATCTCCGCGTTCGACGTCATCCTGGATGACCCCATTCCCGGCAAGGGCCAGGTCCTGACCGAGCTGACCGAGTTCTGGCTCGGCAAGCTGGGCCATATCCTGCCCACGCATTCGACCGGCGTGCGGCCGGAGGACGTGGTCGCGCCCGACGAAGTCGACCAGGTGCGCGGCCGCGCCGTCGTGGTCAAGCGCCTGAAGCCCATCCTGGTCGAGGCGGTGGCGCGGGGCTACCTGATCGGTTCGGGCTGGAAGGATTACCAGGCGACCGGCGCGGTGTGCGGCATCGCGCTGCCGCCCGGCCTGCAGCAGGCCAGCCAGTTGCCGCAGCCCATCTTCACGCCGGCCGCCAAGGCGGAGTTCGGCACGCATGACGAAAACGTCGATTTCGCGCATGTGGTCAAGGAAGTGGGCCAGGAAATGGCCGAGCGCATCCGCGACGTGACGCTCAAGCTGTACGGCGAGGCCGCGCGCTTCGCCGCCACCAAGGGCATCATCATCGCCGACACCAAGTTCGAATTCGGCCTGGACGAGCAGGGGACGCTGCACCTGATGGACGAAGTGCTGACGCCGGACTCCTCGCGTTTCTGGCCGGCCGACGGCTACAAGGTCGGCATCAGCCCGCCGTCCTTCGACAAGCAGTTCGTGCGCGACTGGCTGGAAACCCAGGACTGGGACAAGACGCCGCCGGCGCCGCGCCTGCCCGCCGACGTACTGGCGAAGACCGCCGCCAAGTATCGCGAGGCCCTGGACCGCCTGATGGCCTGAGGATTGCTTGACGATGGCCTGCGCGCAAGGCCATCGCTACCTCTTCCGATACGCATGACGGATACGCATGACGGCCGCCCCTTGGGGCGGCCGTCTGCTTTCATGGGGTTGCGTTATGCCCCTTGCGTTATGCCGTTGCCTGATACCGCCGCTGCCTTATACCGAGGCCGTTTTTCCTGCCGCCGCGGTTTTTTGCCGCTGGGCCGTCCCAAGGCAAAAACGCCCCCTCGGGGGACAGCAAGCGGCGTAGCCGCGCAGCGTGGGGGCATTTTTTGCCGCCTTGACGCCTGAAGTCGTCTTTTCCGCGCGCTTCATTTATAGTGCGGCGCATTCGCTCGGATGGGGGCTAAAAGGGGAGGCGTCGACATGGTCATGCTGCTGCCGTTTCTGCTCGGCACGCTGGCGGTCTGGTTCGGACTGCGGGGGCGCCGCGGCGCGAGCTTCACGTTTTGGATATTGACGCTGGTCCTCTTCGCCGTGACCACGGCCGGCCAGTGGCACCTGGCGCCGCTCGCCGGACTGCGGCTCTGATCATGATGATCTTCTCCATGCGCCCGCCGCGGCCCGCCTCGGTGCTGCTCAATGCCCTGGCCTTGCTGGTCCTCTGCGCGATCCTGGGCCTCTCGCTCGTCTGGGAGTTCGGCTATGGCTATGCGCCCGACGCGGCCGCGCAATTGCAGCGCCTGGCGTATCTGCTGGCCGGCGCCGGCCTGCTCCTGAACCTGCGCTTCGGCCCCTCGCCGGCGCATTACGCCGTGGTGCTCGCGGCGGCGCTGGGCGGCGCGGCGGCGGCTGGCCTGCAGGTGCTGCCGCCCCTGGTCGGCGCGGTCGCAGCCGCGCCGGGACCGCTGGCGCCCCCGGCCCTGCTGGGCCTGCGGCCGGCGACCTGGGCGCTGGCGGGCTACGCGGTCCTGCTGGTCTATTGCACCTTCATGCTGGCCTTCGACCGCCGGGCCGGCGACAACGCCATGCCGCGCCGCGTCGGCGTGCTGGCGGCCTTGCCCATGTGGCTGTTCCTGGCCGTGGCCCTGGCCGCGACGGGGGCGGCCGGCCTGCAATGCGGTCTCTCCGACTGCCCGGCGCCCGGCCAGGGATACGCCTGGCTGCCGCCGGAATGGTGGCCCACGCCCGTGCTGGCCGACCTGCAGCCCGCCGCCCAGCCGGCGTCGCCGCCGTCCGCCGACGCGCCGAGGTAGGGCGCCGAAGCGCGGCGGGAGCGCCGCCGGCGAGCCGCCTGAGAACCGGCGGGCGGGGCCGGTTAAAATCCCAGGTTTTACGACTGCGCTCCGGCTTATGACTGCCTCTACGACCACCTCGTCCCCGACCGCGCCGCGGGTCGGCGTCATCATGGGCTCCTCCAGCGACTGGGAGGTCATGAAGCATGCTGTCGCCATGCTGCAGGACTTCGGCGTGCCCTGCGAAACGCGGGTGATCTCCGCGCACCGCATGCCGCACGACATGGCCGAGTACGGCGCGCAGGCCCGCGCGCGCGGCCTGCGCGCCATCATCGCCGGGGCCGGGGGCGCCGCCCACCTGCCGGGTATGATGGCCGCGCTGACGGAAGTGCCGGTCTTCGGCGTGCCCGTGCCGTCCCGCTACCTGCGTGGCGAGGACTCCCTGCTGTCCATCGTGCAGATGCCCAAGGGCGTCCCGGTGGCCACGTTCGCCATCGGCGAGGCCGGCGCCGCCAATGCCGCGCTGCATGCCATCGCCAACCTGGCGACCACCGACGATGCCTTGCACGCCAGGCTGCTCGAATTCCGCGCGCGCCAGACCGAGGCGGCCCGCAATATGAAAGTCCCTCCCGAAGGAGCATCGGCATGAGCGGCGCGCCGACCACTTCCGCGCCCGGGGGCGCCGCGTTCACCCCCATCGCGCCGGGCGACTGGCTGGGCCTGCTGGGCGGAGGCCAATTGGGCCGCATGTTCTGCCATGCCGCGCAGAGCCTGGGCTACAAGGTGGCGGTGCTGGACCCCGCCGCCGACGGCCCCGCCGCCATGGTGGCCGACAAGCACATCCACGCCGCCTACGACGACGAGCAGGGCCTGGCCGAGCTGGCCCGCCTGTGCCGCGCCGTCACCACCGAATTCGAGAACGTGCCGGCGCAGAGCCTGCGCAGCCTGGCCGCGCATTGCCGCGTCAGCCCGGCCGCCGACGCCGTGGCCGTGGTGCAGGACCGCATCGCCGAGAAGACTTTCGTCGCCGCCCAGGGCATCGCGGTGGCCCCGCATGCCGCGGTGCGCGCTCGCGCCGACCTGGAGCAGGCCGACGAGGCGCTGTTCCCCGGCATCCTCAAGGTGGCGCGCCTGGGCTACGACGGCAAGGGCCAGGCCCGCGTCGCCACGCGCGCCGAGGCCCTGGCCGCGTTCGACGAGTTCGGCGGCGTGCCCTGCGTGCTGGAAGCCCTGCTGGCGCTGGACCATGAAATCTCCGTGGTCATCGTGCGCGGCTTCGATGGCGCCACCGTGATGTTTCCCGTGGCGCGCAACGCGCATCGCGACGGCATCCTGGCGGTGTCGACGGTCGCCCTGGCCGCCTTGTCGGGGCCCGACGCGCAACTGGAGCAGCAGGCCGCCGCGTCCGCGCTCGCCATCGCCCAGGGGCTCGACTACCACGGCGTGCTGTGCGTGGAGTTCTTCGTCCTGCGCGACGGCCGCCTGCTGGTCAACGAAATCGCGCCGCGGCCGCACAACAGCGGCCACTACAGCATCGACGCCTGTGTCACCAGCCAGTTCGAGCAGCAGGCGCGCGCGATGGCGGGCCTGCCGCTGGGCAGCACCGCCCTGCTGGCGCCGGCCATCATGCTGAATATCCTGGGCGACATCTGGTACCCGGACGCCGGCGACGCGCAGCGCGAGCCGGACTGGGCCGCCGCCCTGGCCGTGCCCACCGCCAAGCTGCACCTCTACGGCAAGCGCGAGGCCAGGCGCGGCCGCAAGATGGGCCACGTGACCATCGTCGCCGCCACCATGGCGCAGGCCCGCGCCGACGCCACGCGCGTGGCCGCGGCGCTGGGCCTGCCGGCGCCGCAGTGAGCGGCGGGGACGCGAACATGAGCCAGGCCCGCGCCGCCAGCGACCAGGACATCGAGCACGCCGCCCAGGTGCTGCTGCGCGGCGGCCTGGTCGCCTTCCCGACCGAGACCGTCTACGGCCTGGGCGCCGACGCGGAAGACCCGCGGGCGGTGGCGCGCATCTACGCCGCCAAGGGCCGGCCCTCGAATCATCCCGTCATCGTCCACGTCGCGCCGGAAGCGGACCTCGACTATTGGACGCGCGACGTTCCGGCGCAGGCGCGCGCCTTGATCGATGCCTTCTGGCCGGGGCCGTTGACGCTGATCCTCAAGCGCGCGCCGCACGTCGACGCGGCGGTCAGCGGCGGGCAGGACAGCGTCGGCGTGCGCTGCCCCGCGCATCCCGTGGCGCAGCGCCTGCTGCGCGTCTTTGCCGCGCTCAAGGGCGGGCATGGCGGCGTGGCCGGTCCGTCGGCCAACCGTTTCGGCCACGTGTCGCCCACGCGCGCCGAGCACGTGCTGGCGGAGTTTCCCGAGCAGGTCGCCGCCGGCATGCCCGTGTTGCAGGGCGGCCCCGCCGAGGTCGGCATCGAATCGACCATCCTCGACCTGTCGCGCCTGCAAGAGGGCGTGGGGCCCGTCTTGCTGCGGCCCGGCCATATCCGGCCGGAGGACATCGCGCGCGTGCTGGGCCGGTTGCCGGACGCGCCCGACGCCGCCGCGCCGCGCGCGTCCGGCACGCTCAAGGCGCACTACGCGCCGAGCACGCCGCTGGAGCTGGTGGACAGGGCGACCCTGGAGGCGCTGGTGGTGGGGGTGGGACTGCCCGCCGGCAGCCGCTGCGTGGTGATCGGCTACACCCCTCGTCCCCTGGAGATGGACCCCGCGTTGACCTGGCAGCCGGTCTCCGCCGATCCGGCGCAATACGCCCATGCGATCTATTCCCTGATGCGCGAACTGGATGGCCGGGGCTATACGAAGATCCTGGTCGAGGCGCCGCCGCGCACGCCGGAGTGGGACGCCGTCAACGACCGCATCGGCCGCGCCGCCGCGGCCTTCCGGCCGGCCTGAGGACACGCCCCCGGCGACTAGTGTTGTACCTAATTGCCGGCCGGCCCCGGCTGGCCTAAGTTTGCGTGCTGGCCCGCGCCGACGCACCGTCGCCGCGCGGGCCGTCGCCGGTCCACGCCATCCGCCTGGACCCCGTGCGTTTCAACCATTCCTGCTTGAACCATCCGTTCAGGCAAGGCACGCAATCCGGGAGACACCTCATGAAGAAACACTTGTCCGTTCTGGCCGCCGCCGCAGCGCTGGCCCTTGCTTCGGCCAGCGCTGCGGCGGGGCCGGTATTCGACGCGGTCAAGAGCAAGGGCTATGTGCAATGCGGTCTCAGCGACGGCGTGTCGGGCTTCAGCGCCACCAACAGCAAGGGCGAATGGGAAGGCATGGACGTGGACATCTGCCGCGCGGTCGCCGCGGCGATGTTCGGCGACGCCTCCAAGTTCAAGGGCACCGCGCTGTCGACGCAGCAGCGCTTCACCGCGCTGCAGTCCGGCGAGGTCGACGTGCTGATGCGCACCGTCACGCTGACGCAGACGCGCGATACCTCGCTGGGCCTGGCGGCCGTGGCGGCCAGCTTCTACGACGGCCAGGGCATCCTGGTGCGCAAGTCGCTGAACGTGAAAAGCGCCAAGGAGCTGGACGGCGCCACGATCTGCGTGCAGCCGGGCACCACGACGGAGCTGAACCTGGCCGACTGGTTCCGCACCAACGGCATCAAGTTCACGCCGGTGGTCATCGACAAGGTCACCGAAGTCGTGCGCGCCTTCGAATCGGGCCGCTGCGACGCGTTCACCGACGATGCCTCGCAACTGGCCGCCGTGCGCGCCACGCAACTGGCCAAGCCGGACGACTATGAAATCCTGCCCGAACGCTTCTCCAAGGAGCCGCTGGGCCTGATGGTGCGGCAGGGCGACGACCAGTGGCTGGACGTGGTGCGCTGGACGCTGTTCGCCCTGATGGAGGCGGAGGAATACGGCATCACGCAGAAGAACGTCGACCAGATGCTCAAGAGTCCCAATCCCAACATCCAGCGCATCCTCGGCGTGACGCCGGGCGCGGGCAAGAACATGGGCGTGGATGAGAAATGGGCCTACAACGCCATCAAGGCGGTGGGCAATTACGGCGAAATCTTCGAGCGCAACGTCGGCAAGCAGAGCAAGCTGGGCCTGGCGCGCGGCACCAACGCCCTGTGGAGCCAGGGCGGGGCGATGTACCCCTGGCCGATCCGCTGAATACCCCCGGCGCGACTTTGATCTATCCTAGGAGCAGCCGCGCCGGATTGGCGCGGCTGCTGCCAGGGGATGACGCACGATGAAGTTCGCCGAGTTCAAGCAGGGCATGGTGATCAAGGGAGGACCGGTCACCGTGACGGAGGCCGAGATCCTGGCCTTCGCCCGCCAGTACGATCCGCAATGGTTCCACGCCGATCCGGCCCGCGCCGCGGAAGGCCGCTGGGGCGGCCTCATCGCGAGCGGCTGGCATACCTGCGCGCTGGCCATGCGCATGGCCGTCGACGCCGCGCTCCACGATTCCGAATCCTTCGGCTCGCCCGGGCTGGGCGAGGTGCGCTGGCGGGTTCCCGTCCGGCCCGGCGACCAGTTGCGCCTGGAGGCCCGCGTGCAGGCCGTGCGGACGTCCTCCTCGCGGCCGGATCTCGGCATCACGTCCTGGACCTGGGTGGTGCTGAACCAGCACGGCGAAAGCGTGCTGGAGCTGGACGCCACCATACTGTTCGATCTCAGCGAAGACAAGTCGGGTTGATGGGCGCGCGCACCATGCCGTTCATCGTTGCGACCCACATGCGCGCGCGGTTCGCGGCCCGCGCGGCCACGCGGATGGCCACGGCAAGGGCCACGGTAATGGCTACGGTAATGGCGGCCACGGCTGCCATCGCCATCCTTTCTTCCTCGCCGGCGCGGGCCGCGGACCCGGCGCCGAACAAGGGGCAGGCCGCGCGCGCCGCCCTGCCGCCCGCCGCCGGCAATTTCGTGTTGAACCAGGCCATCACCGGGCTGGACATGCTGGACAAGGTGGCCGCGGTCTGCCCGCGTTTCGGCCGCGAGGACGCGCGCGCGACGCAACTGGAGAACATCGCGCGCACGCGCCTGAAGGTCTCCGCGCGGGCCGCCTGGCGCGCGTTGGCCGCGCGCGAACCGCCTCTCCTCATGACGGCGGCGCAGGCGCGCCGCGTGGTGGCCAATGCCGGCGGTTGCGACGGCCTCGCGCTGGGGCAATGGCGCGGCGGCGCGCTGTGGCTGGCCGACACCTCGGCCCAGGTGCTGGCGGGCGAGGCGCCCGCCGACCTGACGTGGCCGCGCCACGCCGCGCTGGAGCATCCCGTCCGCATCACCGTCCTGGGCTGGCAGCGCAACCTGGACCGCGTCGCCATCCAGGTGCTGGTGAGCAACGAGGGAAGCACGCCGCTGCGCGCGGCTTTCCTGGCCTCCCAATCCTTCGCCGGTTTATGCACGCGCATCGATGCGCTCAACATCCCCATGGCCGCCGGCTTCGTGCCCGCGCAATGGGAAGACGTGCCGCCGCGCGGCAGCGTGCCCGCCCTGTGGCTGCTGGACCCGTCCTGCAAGGCCGAGCCGCGCATGAACGTCGGCGGCGCCGTGGTGATCGACCAGGGCAAGGGGCCGGTCTACCGCCGCTTCCTGCTGCGCGGCGTGGGACCGGCCCCCGTGCAGAAATCCTCGGCGCCGCCTCCCGGTTAGCGTGGCCGCCCGCAAGGTGGAAAGCCGCCGCCTTCAGAACACGTAGCGCAGGCCGAGGTCGCCGTCGACGCTGTGATCGACGGGCCCGCCGCTGGTGTAGTCGACGTCGGCATACACCTGCAGGTTCCGCTTGAACTGCGCCTGCAGGCCCATCCCCACCAGCGCGCGGTTGCCGTTCAGGTTGTCCGAAAGCGTGGCGCCGTTGAGGCTGACGCGATTGCTGTTGACGAACTCGCGCAGTACGGCGGCCTTCACATAAGGCTGTATCAGATAGCCCTTGTCCGTGGCGAAGGCGGCGCCGGCCTGGAAGCCGAGCTGCCCGCGCACGGAGCGGGTCGGCGCGTCGTGGATCCGGAAGCCGCTGTCCAGCGTCTTGCCGGCGCTGCCGGCCTGGAAGGCGGCGATCTGGGTGTAGGGTTCGACGTAGCCCTTGCCGGACAGGTCGAAGTGCCGGCCGGCTTCGACCGAGCCGCCGTAGCCCGGCCTGTCGTACTTGCCGCGGCTGCGGGCGCCGTCGCTGCCGACCACGCGCAATTCGTTGCCGAAGCTGTTGGCCTTCAGGGCGCCGTCCACGTACCAGCCGCCTTGCGACAGCCAGGTGGCATAGGCGCCCACGCCGACGCTGTTGACGCGGCCGGTGGAGCCGCCGTCGATGGCGGAGGTGTCGTAGCTGTAGCTGCCGAAGCCGCCGGCATAGACATCGCCGCCGGAAGACAGCGCGAAGCGCCGGTCCGCGCCGAAGGCGCCGCCGTACTGGTCGAGGCGATAGGCCGGCGCCGTCGACTGGGCCATCTTGTTGCTGTTGGCGAAGCTGCGCACCCACGCGCCGCTGCCGGCCTTGTTCATGCGCAGGTCGCCCTCGCGCTGGCGCAGCGTGTCGAGCTCGCCGTAGAAGGCATAGGGCAGGGACGAGGCCATGCTCAACGCCGTCTTGGCCGCGGGAGACAGGTCCCTGGGCTTGGGGATGGGATCGTTCCGCGGGTCGGCCGGGTTGACGGGGTTAACGGGATTGGCAGGGTTATCGGGATTAACGGGATCGGTGGGATTCGTGGGATCCGTCGGATCCGTTGGCGACACGGTCCCGGTCTGCACCAACTGCCACTGGCCGCCGTTCTGCCTGACCTCGTAGACGTAGATGCCGGCGTCGGTCTTGCCGTCGCCCACCAGCCGGAAGCTGCCGGCGCCGCCGCCGGCCTGGACCAGGGTGATGTCGTTGCGGGGATGCGCCACGCCCTGGTCGGCGTTCACGCGCAGGCCGTGCGCGCCGTCGACGGTATCGACCTGGAGCAGGTCGTTGCCGCCGCCCGGGTTGAAGTCGACGTCCATGGAGAGCGTGCCGCCGGCGCCGCCCAGCGAGGCCGCCTTCAGGGTCTTGAAGCCGCCCGCGCCGGAATTGAAGTCGACGTCGCCGCCGTTCATCACCAGCGTGTCCAGGTTCTCCGTGGGCGCGCCGCCCAGCTCCCAGGTTCCGTCGCCCGCCAGGGTGAGCGAGCCGCCGTCCAGGTCGCCGTTCAGGGTGGCGGCGTCCGCCACGACCACGGCGGGGCTGCCGACGTCGCCGTTGAGCCGGGCGTGGTCCCGCAGGACCACGCTGCCGTTTTTCCCGGACACGTTGCCGTCGAGCACCGCGCTGCCCGCCAGCGTGAGGTCCAGCCTGCTGTCGGCGGAGGCCGCCATGTCGCCCTGCTGCGTCGTATCGGCCAGCAGCACCTGGGCGCTGCCGCCGTCGGCGACGTTCACCAGCATGCCGTCCCGGCCTTGCAGGCGGCCGCCGTCGCGCACGGCTATCGTCGCGTCGCTGTCGTCCACCTCGACCGCGGCCCCGTCCGCGCGCGAGAGCAGTGAACCGGCGCCGGCGACGCTCACCGTGCCCTGGGCCTTGCCGCTCAGGGCCACGCCGCCGTCGAGGACGCCGCCGGCATCGAGCTGGACGATGGCGTGCGTGCCCGCGCCGCCGGCCTCGACGGTTCCGTTCAAGCGGGCGTCGGCGGCGCCCATGCCCAGGGTCGCGCCGCCGGCGGCGCTGAAGGCGCCGGCAAGGGACGCGCCGTTGCGCGCGTAGACGTCGAGCGCCGTGTTCGTGTCCGCCGCCGCGATGTTGCCGTTCAGGGCGACGGCGTCGGCGGTGACGTCCGCCTTGCCGCCGCCGTCGGCCTGGATGATGTCGCCGTTGCCCTGGGCCGTGTCCAGCGTCGACCCGGATGCGATCAGGACGTGCGCGACCGCGTCGGCATTGCCGCCGTGGTTGACGATGTGCAGGGCCGCGCCGCCCGTGCCCTGGACGTGCGCGCCGTCGGTCAGGGACAAGGTGGCGCCGTCGCCGCCGGCCAGGGTGTCCAGTTGTATGCCGTCGTTTTTGCCGCGCACGGTCGAGCCGCTCAACGCCAGTTGGCCGTTGCCCGCCGCATAGATGCCGGTGCCGGCGCCGTAGGGGTTCTGCGTGGTTTGCGCGTTGTCCCCCGAAAACCTGCTGCCCGTGTCCGTGAAGCGGGTGTTCCCGTCCGACGCGATGAACTGCAGGCCGCTCGATCCTTCGAAGACGTTCTTTTCGGAGACGATGGCAACCGCTTGCGTCCCGCCCGTCACCGACACATAGGCGCCCGTGCCGCTGGGACCGCCCGCGGGCCCCTCGCCGAGGAACCGGGAGTCCTTCAGTTCGACGTCGTACGCCTCGTCGGGCGCGGCGCCGTCGCGCGCGATGCTCAGCGCGGTGCCGGACGTGACGCTGGTGCCGAGGATATGCACGTCTATCTGCTGACCGCCGGCGTAGGCGTTGTCGCCATGGACGGCGATGCCGGTGGCATGCGGATCGTCCATGGCGTCGGTCAGCATGTAGACGACGCTATCGCTGACCGAGGTCGTGCCGCCGTTGACCTCCAGGCCGGCGTCGTATTGCAGCCCCGGCGTGCCCAGGGCGTAGGCGCTGGGTTCGATCTGCACGTCGTTCAGCGTGGTCGTGCCGGCCGACTTGATCCAGCCGACGTCGGCGCCGTCGGCGGTCAGGGTCGAGTCTTCGCCTATGAGGATGCCCGCCACGGTGGCGTGCGGCTGCAGCATGACGTCGCCGCGCTGGCCATAGGCCGCCGGGGGCGAGCCCGCGGCCGGCTGCATGGTATTGCCGGCCGCGATGATGCCGTTGACCGTGCCGCCGTCCTGCACGACGACCTGGCCGTCCTGCTGGGTGAGGATATTGCCGGTGGCGCCGCCTGCCTGGACGTTCAACTGGCCGCCGTTGGCGAGGAAAGTATCGCAATCCCGGCCGGCGTTCACGTTCACGGTGTGGCCGCCGGCCGCCCGGCGAGTGGCCGGCACCTTGGACGCATCCAGCGCGTCGGCGGAGAATTGGCTCTGGTTTCCCGGACATTGGGTCGCGGCATGGGCCTCGGGCGCCGCGCAGGCCGCGCCCGCGCCGAGCAGGGAAAGCAGCAAGGCGAGCTCGCGCCGCTTGAATCGGTTCGACATGGCAAGCTCTCCCTCAGAACACGTAGCGCACGCCGATGTTCACGTCGGTGGTGTGCTTGATGGGGCCGCCGCTGGTGTAGTCGACGTCCGCATGGGCCTGCAGGTTCTGCTTGAGCTGCACGACGACGCCGGCGCCGACCAGCAGGTGATTGCCCGACATGTCGTTCTTGAAGCGGGTGCCGTTGAGCGTGACGCTGTTGTCGTTGACGAATTCGCGGACCACGGCGCCCTTGACGTAGGGCTGCATTTCGTAGCCGCGGCCCAGTTCGAAGTTGCCGCCGCCCACGACGCCGATCTCGCCCTGCATGGACTTGGTCGCGCCGTTGTGGATCCTGAAGCCGCTGTCCAGCTTGTCGTTGGCGCTCGGCGCGACGAAGCCTTCCACTTCGCCATAGGGTTCGACGAAGCCCTTCTTGCCGACGTCGACGTGCTTGCCCGCTTCCAGGGAGCCGCCATAGGCGGGCGTGTCGTAGCGGCCGCGGGCGGGCGTGCCGTTGCTGCCGACCACGCGCAGGTCGTTCCCGACGCTATTGGCCTTGAGTATGCCGTCCACGTACCAGCCGTCGTTGCGCATCCAGGTGGCATAGCCGCCCAGGCCATAGCTGTTGCTGCGCCCGGACGAGCCGCCTTCCACGCCGATGGTGTTGTAGCTGTATGAACCGAAGCCGCCGACGTAGAGGTCGCCCGAGGGCCGGATGAAGCGCTTGTCCGCGCCGAAGGCGCCGCCGTACTGGTTCAGGCTGTAGCCCGGCGCCGATGCCTGGCCGATCTCGCTGAAGTTGCTGAAGCTGCGCACCCATGCGCCGCTGTCCGTCTTGTTCAGGCGCAGGTCGCCCTGGCGCTGGCGCAGGGTGTCCATCTCGCCGTAGAACTCGAAGGGCATCGCGCTGGCGACGTTCAGCGAGGTCTTGGCCGCGGGCGACAGGTGGTGGGCATCGGGATGTGTCGGATCGTCATGCGTGGGATCGTCGGGATGCGTGGGGTCGTCGGGGTGGGTAGGATCGTCATGCGTGGGATCGTCCGGATGCGTCGGATCGACGGGCTTCGTCGGATCGGGGTCGATGTCGTTGCGCACCAGTTCCCAGTTGTCGCCCACGCGCTTGAGGGTATAGACGTAGATGCCCGCGTCGACCTGCTCGCCGTCCACGAGGGCGAATTGTCCGCTGCCGCCGCCGGACTCGACCATCGTGATGTGGTCGCGGGGAGCCGCCACGCCCTGGTCCTGGGCGTTGATGTGCACGCGGTTGTCGTCGTCGACCTGGCCCTTGACCACCAGCAGGTCGTTGCCGCCGCCGGGATTGAAGTCGACGCCCATCTTGAACGTGCCGCCGGCGTTGGAGAGCGTATTCACGGCGAGGGTCTTGTAGGCGCCGGCGCCGGCATTGAAGTCGACGATGCCGCCCTTCATGGAAAGCGTGTCGGTGGACGAGGCGAAGGTATTGCCCAGGACCCAGGTGCCGTCGTTCACGGCCATGGAACTGGCCGTCGCGCTGCCCGTGTACGTGGCGCCATTGAGCAAGGCGACGTTCAGCGTGCCGTCCGCGGAGCGGGTCATGTCGCCGGTCCGCGCGCCGCCTTCCATCGTGACCTGGGCCTGCCCCGCATTCCTGACGTCGACGAGCAGGCCGTCCTTGCCGGCCAGGGTGGCGCCGCTGGCCAGGTCTATGGCGGCACTGCCGTTGTCGACCGTGACGGCCGCGCCCTGGCCGTTGGCCAGCGTGGCGCCGGCGCCGGAGAGGGTGGCGGTGGTGGTGGCCTGGTCGCTGACGGACAGGCCGCCGGCGATCGTGGCGCGGTCGCCCACGGTCAGTTGCAGGTCGGTGCCCGCGCCGGAGACGGCGATATCGCCGGCGAGATCGACCTTGCCGCTGCGGCCGCCGACGTTGCCGTCGACGATGACGGTGGAGAGGGCGCCGCTGTCCATCTTGAGGATGTTGCCGTCGCCGCCGGCCAGCGTCGTGCCGGCGCCGATGCCGAGGGTGGAGCGCCGGGGCGTTTCGCCCTTGTTGTTGGTGATGTAGATGGCGGCGTCGTCGTGGCTGGTGACGGCGGTATTGAGCAGCGTGATGGTGGCGCCGTCGGCGGCGGTCCGGTTCGAGGTGATCTTCAGTCCGTTGGCGGCGCCGTCCAGGGTGCTGTCGGCGACGCTGACGTTGGCGTTGCCGCCGACCCACAGGGCCGCGCCGCTGCCTTCCAGGGTGCCCCCGCCGAGGCCGCGCAGCGTGACGTTGTCCTTGAACGAGATGTCGACCGGGTGGACGCCGTCCACGTCGATGAACGCGCCCGCCGGACCGGTGTAGGTGCCGCCGCTGACCGTCGCCGCGATGCTGCCGCGCGCGGTGACGTTCCCCGATATGTCGAAGCTGCGTTGATTGATGTCGAGCGCGGCGCCCCCCTTGCCGGCCATGACGGTGTTGTCGGTGAGCGTCATCTGGTAATCGGCGTAGCCCGTGGCTTCCCGCAGGAATATGCCCGAGTCCGCCAGGTTGTCGAACGTCGTGTTGGCGACGGTCAACGTGGTGAGCAGGTTCTGTTGCGGCAGGGAAACGAGGAAGGCCACGCCCGTCACCATGGCGTTGTCGCCGGAAATCTCCGAATTGGTGATGGAGGTATTGCCGCCTTGCACCCAGAGCACGCCCTGCTGCTTGTTGCTGTCGATCGTGCTGACAGGCCTGAGGGCGTAGTCTATGCGCACATTGTCCAGCGTGACGTCGCCCTCGGTTTTCAGGACGCCGATCCGCGCTTGCTGATCGTTGGTGTTGACGGTCGTCAGGGTCGACTGCGGCCCGATCAGCGCAAAACCGATCTGCCCGCCGGATTCGAGCGTGACCTTTCCCGAACCTCCCTTCGGACCCGTGGTGCCCGGGGGGACCGGGGAGGCGAGGGAGGTTATCGACGTATAGGTTTCGCCGGCTTCGACGTAACCGGCGACCTGTCCTCCCGTGTCGCCGGGGTTGGCCGCGCCCTTGATCACCAGGCTGCCGTTCGCGTCGAGCTTGACGTTGCCGGCCACGCCGCCGTTGGCATCGACGACGAGTTCGCTGCCGCTGACACCGAAGGCGCTGCAACTCTGGTTCGTATTTACGTGCCTGGTGCCGTTGACCAGGATATCGGACTGGTCCATTTTGGGCGCCGAGACCAGCGGGGGGGAGCAGTTGTCCTGCGCTGCGTATGCCGCGCCGCTGAACATCAGGGATGAGGATCCGAGCAGGCAGGCGCCGGCCTTGAGACGGAAGGATTCGATAGGCATGGGAATGGTGGCGCGGCCCCGTGCGTCGGCGCGAGCGGTCGTTCGAAGACCGCATCGCGCCTGGTTTTGACGATGGGCGAGGCCGTGTGCCGAAAGTAAAAACCGAATTCTTATCGGGATTTACCGTTAGCCATATCCGAAAAATCTGATCGTCCGTCGCGGCGGAAACGCAATGGCATCAGAAGGCGTAGCGCACGCCCAGGTTCACGTTCATCGCGTTGTCGACGGGGCCGCCCGTCGTATAGTCGACGTCGAGATGCACCTGCAGATTCTGCTTGAGCTGCATGGCCACGCCCGCGCCCGCGAGCATGCGGTTGCCGGAGAGGTCGTCGACGATGCGCGTACCGTTCAAGGTCACGCTATTGTTGTTGACGAACTCGCGGATGAAGGCGCCCCTGATGTAGGGCTGCACCACATATCCCTTGCCTACCTCGATATCGGTTCCCGCCAGCATGCCCACCTGCGCCTGGACGGATTTGGTCGGCCCGGTGCGTATCCGGAAGCCGCTGTCCAGGTCCTTGCTCGCGCTGCGCGCGTGGAAAGCGGCGAGCTGGGCATAGGGTTCGATGAAGCCCCGGTTGCCGACGTCGATGTGCTTGCCGGCCTCCACGGACGCGCCGATGCCGGGCGTGCTGTATTTGCCGCGCGCCGGCTGGCCGTTGCTGCCGATCACGCGGGCTTCGTTGTCGAAGTTGTTTGCCTTGAGCACGCCGTCGAGGTACCAGCCGTCGGCGCGCACCCAGGTGGCGTAGCCGCCGAGGCCGTAGCTGTTGACGCGGCCCGTCGATCCGCCCGCGATGCCCAGGGTGTTGTAGCTGTAGCTGCCGAAGCCGCCGACGTAGAGATCGCCGGATTGCAGCACCAGGCGCTTGTCGGTGCCGATGGCGCCGCCGTACTGGTCCAGGTCGTAGCCGGGCGCGGCGGATTGGGCGATCTGGGTGTGGCTGTAGAAGCTGCGCGCCCAGGCGCCGCTGCCGGCCTTGTTCAGGCGCAGGTCGCCCTGGCGCTGGCGCAGCAGGCCCATCTCTCCGTAGAACACGTAGGGCAGCGAACTGGAGAGGTTGAGCGCCGTCTTGGCCGCCGGCGACATGTCCTTGGGCTCGGGGGGCTTGGTCGGACCGCCGTTGTCGGGGTTGGTGGGATCGGTGGGATTCGTCGGGTGGGTGGGATCGGTCGGGTTGGTGGGATTCGTCGGATTCGTAGGGTTGGTCGGATCGGTGGGATTGGTCGGGTCGGTAGGATCGGTGGGGTCCGTCGGCGTCGAGCCGTCGCGCACCAGTTGCCAATCGTTGCCTGTCTTCTGCAGGGAATAGACATAGATCCCGGCGTCGACCTTGCCGCCCGCCGCCAACGAGAAATGGCCGTTGCCGCCGCCGGTCTGGACGAGGGTAATGTTGTTGCGGGGCTGGTGAATGCCTTGGTCGCCGTTGTTCACGGCCAGTTGGTTGGCGTTGTCGACCTGGCCCTTGACGGCCAGCAGGTCGTTGCCGCCGCCGGGGTTGAAGTCGACGCCCATCTTGAACGTGCCGCCGGCGTTGGAGAGCGTATTCACGGCGAGGGTCTTGTAGGCGCCGGCGCCGGCATTGAAGTCGACGATGCCGCCCTTCATGGAAAGCGTGTCGGTGGACGAGGCGAAGGTATTGCCCAGGACCCAGGTGCCGTCGTTCACGGCCATGGAACTGGCCGTCGCGCTGCCCGTGTACGTGGCGCCATTGAGCAAGGCGACGTTCAGCGTGCCGTCCGCGGAGCGGGTCATGTCGCCGGTCCGCGCGCCGCCTTCCATCGTGACCTGGGCCTGCCCCGCATTCCTGACGTCGACGAGCAGGCCGTCCTTGCCGGCCAGGGTGGCGCCGCTGGCCAGGTCTATGGCGGCACTGCCGTTGTCGACCGTGACGGCCGCGCCCTGGCCGTTGGCCAGCGTGGCGCCGGCGCCGGAGAGGGTGGCGGTGGTGGTGGCCTGGTCGCTGACGGACAGGCCGCCGGCGATCGTGGCGCGGTCGCCCACGGTCAGTTGCAGGTCGGTGCCCGCGCCGGAGACGGCGATATCGCCGGCGAGATCGACCTTGCCGCTGCGGCCGCCGACGTTGCCGTCGACGATGACGGTGGAGAGGGCGCCGCTGTCCATCTTGAGGATGTTGCCGTCGCCGCCGGCCAGCGTCGTGCCGGCGCCGATGCCGAGGGTGGAGCGCCGGGGCGTTTCGCCCTTGTTGTTGGTGATGTAGATGGCGGCGTCGTCGTGGCTGGTGACGGCGGTATTGAGCAGCGTGATGGTGGCGCCGTCGGCGGCGGTCCGGTTCGAGGTGATCTTCAGTCCGTTGGCGGCGCCGTCCAGGGTGCTGTCGGCGACGCTGACGTTGGCGTTGCCGCCGACCCACAGGGCCGCGCCGCTGCCTTCCAGGGTGCCCCCGCCGAGGCCGCGCAGCGTGACGTTGTCCTTGAACGAGATGTTGACCGGATGGAGGCCGTCCACGTCGATGAACGTGCCCGCCGGACCGGCGTAGGTGCCGCCGCTGACCGTCGCCGTGATGCTGCCGCGCGCGGTGACGTTCCCCGACATGTCGAGGCTGTATTGATTGATGTCGAGTCCCGCGCCCCCCTTGCCGGCCATGACGGTGTTGCCGGTGAGCGTCAATTGGTAGTCGACGTAGCCCGTGGCTTCCCGCAGGAATATGCCCGAGTCCACCAGGTTGCCGAACGTCGTGTTGGCGACGTTCAGCGTGACGAGCGGGTTCTGTTGCGGCCTGGAGACGAGGATGCCCACGCCGAGCACGAGGCCGTTGTCGCCGGAGATTTCCGAGTTGGTGACGGTTACGGAGCCGCCCTGCTGCCAGATCACGCCGACGTCGGGCAGGTAGGTGGAACTGCTGGTGGCCGTCGAATAGGCCATGCGCACATTGTCCAGCGTGACGGTGCCCGTCGTCTGGACGGAGCCGAGTTGAGCCTGCTGGGGGCCGATGTTGCTGTTGCGCAGTATCGAGTCCGGACCGAGAAGCACTCGCCCGACCTGCGCGCCGGACTGGATAGTGATGGTCCCCTTGCCGCCCTGCTGGCTCTCCCTGCCGCCGTTCGGTGTATAGATGCCGCCCGCTTCGACGAAACCGGCGACGACGCCGCCCGTATCGCCGCTGGCGCTGGTGCTCACGCCCGAGACCAGCAGGCTTGCACCGCCGTCCAGGATCACGTTTCCGACTTTCCCGCCATTTTCCTTGACGCTGATACCGGTTCCCCCGTTGGAGGCTTGCCAGGTATTGCAGCCGTCGTTCCCCGTCACGGTCTTGTTCCCGGTGGTGACGATCGTCGTGGCCGTGCTCATTTTTGCCGCCGAGTTCAAGGTGGGCGAGCAGGTGTCCGGCACGGCCTGCGCCGCACCGCAGAACATCAGGGATGACGATCCCAGCGCGCAAGCGGTGGCCTTCAGGCGAAAGAATTTCCTGTGCATGATCCTGTCTTCCGTTGTGCGGGTGCGATGAAAGATGCCCGCAGTCTGCCGCGTTCATAAAGCGGCGGACAGGCAACTTTGTGTAAGCAATGCATGCGTCCGGGACACGGCGCCGGGACGCGTATGCATGTTCAAGCGCTGTACGGGGGGACGACGTCCACCTGGAATGTCAGGTTCCTGCGGGATTCCATGTCCAGGTACCTGGCGTTGGAATCGACGGGCATGCTGCGCACGACGTAATAGACGCTGGCGATGTTCTCGTCCACGCCCTGGAATATGCCGGCCGGCAGGGACACGGTGACTTTCCCCGCCGCCGCATCGTTCGCGCCGATGGGAACGGGGATGTCCGGCACGTCGTAGAAGAGCGGCACGGGGCCTCGATAGTTGGCGGTCGTCTTGCGCAGTTCGAACTTCAGCGTCACGGCGTCGGTGGTCTTCATGTCCTCATAGGCGATCGAGACGGACAGGGCGAGCTTGCCGTCATAGCTCTTCTTGTCGTATTTCAAGGGAGAAATGACGGGCGCGGTCAGGGCGATGCCTTTTGGATCGTCGGGAGCGGGATAGGCGTTCCGTTGCACCGTATAGACGCGGGAATCGGACAGGGCCGGGTTGTGCGTCATGATGTCGACGATCTGAAAATGCAGATTGCACCGGCCGGTGTAGTCGAAGGCGTTGCCGTCGACCGTGAATGTCGGCCTGCCGCTCAGCGCGCTTTCGGGGAGCGTGCCGAAGAAGATCAACGTGCCGTTGGCCAACAGCAGGACCTGGTCGCCCACGTTCTGGTCCGCGTACGACGGCCAGTAGAAGGGGATGCGGTTCTGGCAGGAGGTGACGAACCGGTCGTCGATCAGGCCGTTGAAATTCTGTATGGCGATTTCCGGCGCGGCGGGGGGCGTCGAGCTGTCTGTTTCCATGAAACGGGCCTCGCATGATGGCGTGGCGGGCGCGACGCGGCGTCGTGCCCGACCCCTGCCGCCAGCCCGCTGAAATCGTCGATGAGGATCGCCGGCGCCGTTGCCGGCGCCGGCGCTTCGGTGGAGGGACGGCGCCGTTATTTCTTCAGGGCATCGAGCTTGGCCATCAGCGCTTCGCGGGCTTTCCGGATTTCCGGCGGCACTGTTTCATCCTCTCCGCTGTAGGGCGCTACCGTATCGATCCCCCATGGGCGCGGAGGAGAGCTTAAGGCGGTTTTCTGGCCGACCGACTGATACTTGTAGAACATGCTGCCGTTGGAACCGTCGATGCCCGCGAGATCCACATACGTCCACGTGGTGCGTCGCGTCGCGGCATCGGGAAAGGTGTATACGATGGTCTTATTCGCGATGTCGGCAGCCGTGATCGTATATTTGGGCAGCTTCTTCTGGGTCACCACATTGAAGTTCGCCATGGTGTAGCCGACGACACGGAAGTTGGGTTCTATCGTGTCGCCTTCTTTCGGGGCGATGGTGCCGTCGAACGTGACGGTGAACGTGACGCTGTCCTTGTTGTTTTCATTCGCCAGGTTGTAGGGACTGGGCGCCACGCGCGGCGACGTCAGGCCTTCGGCGATGGGACCGTAGGGATCGGGATTGGCCAGCTCCACGACGATGGGCGTGGGCTGCGAATCGCCCAGGCTTTGCACGCCGGCCTTGAGATACAGATACGCCAGGTTGTAATTCCCGTTGCCGTTGAGCGGGGGCGTGTCCACCGGGACATACATGGCGATGGACCGGCCCGCTTCGGCGGCCGTCACGACATGGGTTTGCAAGGAGTATCTGACTTCCCGCGCCTCATCCTTCGGGTCATAGGCATAGAGATTGATGAGGTCGCCTTGATACGTGCCATTGACGGTAATGGGGATGGAGACCGGATATCCCGTCGTCATGCAGGAATCATGCAGTTCCTGGGTCACGACATTGCCGTATATGGATTGGAATGACCATACCGGCGCGCTCAGCAGCGGTTGGATGGGCACGCTGAGGATGCCCAGGGACATGGGGGGATCGCCGTCGCCGATGGCGAGGGAGACCGTGATCGCGTCCGCGCCCAGGTATTTCATTTGCCTGTCGGTAATCGTGTTCGACTGCCACTTGTAGCTCGTGGTATTCGCCACGGTCGCGTCGTCCGAGGACTGCCGTCCCAACGCGTACTGATAGGTATGCGCGTCCAGGGTCCAGATGAGCGGAATGCCGGCGGCGAGAGGTGTTCCGTCGGCGTTCTCCACCGGGGAGGCGGTCACGGTAATGTTTCCCGTCGTTTGCAGCTTTGCCGGATCCGGTGTCAGGGTAACCGTCTTGATGAGATGCGGAGTAAGCTGCAGCGTGCCCGAATCCCCCGTGCCCGCTACCTTCAGGTATAGCGTTGCCGGCTGGCTCATGAGGATGATGGTCAGCGGGGTGGTGACATTGCCCGAGACGTCCGCAGAGCCCGTAGCGGGAAAGACTATCGCGACCGAGGGCGGCACCGGGGTCGTGCCCGCCTGGTCCGACGTCAGGCTGAATGCCAGGCCGGTAGCGTTTCGGGAGCCCGGTCCCGCGAGCTCCACCGAGATTGTGGTTCCGTTTGTCGTGTCGCTGTAGATGTTGGGCGAGCTTCCCGCTTGCGGGGTGATAGTCCAGTCGGCCATGATGAACTCCGTGGTGAGGCCTCGACGACACCGTCGCGCCAAGGCGGGTAAGGTGGAGGCAGTCTGCACCTTACTCAGTCCGAGAGGCAGGCAATATCCTGCAACCAGACCTTACGTTCACCGGCACGGTCAGAACGAAACACCACGGCCAGAACGAAACGCCCCCACGCCGCGCGGCTTGCGCCGCTTGCTGCCCCCCACGGGGGCTTTTTGCCTTGGGGCGGCCCGGCGACAAAAAAAAGCCCCGCATCGGAACCGCATGCCCCAGGCCGGATCGATATCCGGCTTTCGGGAAACGGTTTGGATGCGGGGCTTTTGGTCCGGGGCGCCCGCGTGGGCGGGAGGCCTTTCCCGGACAGCCGGGGAAGGCTTAGGAGAAAGCCTGGATGCCGGTCTGGGCCCGGCCCAGGATCAAGGCGTGCACGTCATGCGTGCCTTCGTAGGTGTTGACCACTTCCAGGTTCACCAGGTGGCGGGCGATGCCGAACTCGTCGGAGATGCCGTTGCCGCCCAGCATGTCGCGCGCCATGCGCGCGATGTCCAGCGACTTGCCGCAGGAATTGCGCTTCATGATGGAGGTGATCTCCACCGCGGCCGTGCCCTCGTCCTTCATGCGGCCCAGGCGCAGGCAGCCTTGCAGGCCCAGCGTGATCTCGGTCTGCATGTCGGCCAGCTTCTTCTGGATCAATTGGTTGGCGGCCAGCGGGCGGCCGAACTGCTTGCGGTCCAGGGTGTACTGGCGCGCGGTGTGCCAGCAGAATTCGGCCGCGCCCAGGGCGCCCCAGGCGATGCCGTAGCGGGCGGAATTCAGGCAGGTGAAGGGACCCTTCAGGCCGCTCACCTTGGGCAGCATCTGCTCTTCGCCGACCTCGACCTCGTCCATGACGATTTCGCCGGTGATCGACGCGCGCAGGCCCACCTTGCCGTGGATGGCCGGGGCCGACAGGCCCTTCATGCCTTTTTCCAGGATGAAGCCGCGGATCTTGCCGTCATGTTCGCCGCCGACCGCCTTGGCCCACACCACGAAGACGTCGGCGATGGGCGAGTTGGTGATCCACATCTTGTTGCCCGTCAGCTTGTAGCCGTTGGCGGTCTTGACCGCGCGCGTGTCCATGCCGCCGGGGTCGGAGCCGTGGTTGGGCTCGGTCAGGCCGAAGCAGCCTATCCATTCGCCGCTGGCCAGCTTGGGCAGGTATTTCTGCTTCTGCGCGTCGCTGCCGAATTCGTTGATCGGCACCATCACCAGCGAGGACTGAACGCTCATCATGGAGCGGTAGCCGGAGTCGACGCGCTCGACTTCGCGCGCGATCAGGCCGTAGCAGACGTAGTTCATGCCGGCGCCGCCGTACTCGGTGGGAATGGTCGGGCCCAGCAGGCCCAGTTCGCCCATCTCGCGGAAGATGGCGACGTCGGTCTGCTCGTTGCGGAAGGCGTTGAGCACGCGCGTCGCCAGCTTGTCCTGCGAGTACGCGGCGGCGGCGTCGCGCACCATGCGTTCTTCGTCGGTCAGTTGGGAATCGAGCAGCAGGGGGTCTTGCCAGTTGAAGGACGGCGTCGAAGACATGAAGTCACCTCGGTAAAAAGTCGTGTTTTGGATGTTCTCGGGATTCGGAATCCGGCGTCGGGCCGGCGCGATGCGCCGCGGCGCGGTGGAGCGCGAGGCCGTGCCGCCGGTCGGGGCGGGCGCCTGCCTGCGCGCCCGCCGCGCCGTTCTTTCTTATTGCTTGGCTTGCAGCGCGGCGGCGCGGATTTTTTCCAGCGTGGTGGCCGGCGTGATCACCTCGGGGTCGATCAGGCAGTGCAGGATGGCGGGGCGGCCGCTGGCCACCGCGCGCTCGAAGGCCGGGCCGAATTCCTCGCTGGTTTCGACGCGTTCGCCATGGCCGCCGAAGGCTCGCGCATAGGCGGCGAAGTCCGGGTTGTTCAGTTCCGTGGCGGAAATGCGCCCGGGGTAATGCCGTTCCTGGTGCATGCGGATGGTGCCGTACATGCCGTTGTCGATCACCAGCACGATGATGGGCAGGGCGTACTGCACGGCGGTGGCGAATTCCTGGCCGTGCATCAGGAAGCAGCCGTCGCCGGCGAAGCAGACCACGGTGCGGCTCGGATACACGCGCTTGGCGCCCACCGCGCCGGGCAGGCCGTAGCCCATCGAGCCGGAGGTCGGCGCCAACTGGGTGCCGTACTGCTGGAAGCGGTGGAAGCGATGCAGCCAGGTGGCGTAGTTGCCGGCGCCGTTGGTCATGATGGCGTCGGGCGGCAGGTGTTCCTCCAGGTATTGCATGACCTGGCCCATCTGCAGCGCACCGGCGGTCTTGATGGCGGACGGGTCGCTCCACTTCAGGTAGGAAGCGTGCATGGCTTCCGTATCGACGGCCCAGGGCGTGCGCGACGGCGCCTTCAGGTCCTTCAGCGTGCGCGCGAACGCGATGGGCGAGGTGTTGACCGCCAGGTTGGCGCGGTAGACGCGGTTCAGTTCGCCGCTGTCCGGATGGACGTGCACCAGCTTCTGCCTGGGCACGGGAATGTCGAACAGGGTGTAGGACTGGCTGGGCATTTCCGACATGCGGCCGCCGACCAGCAGCACCAGGTCGGCTTCGGCCACGCGCTTGAGCAGCGCGGGATTCAGGCCGATGCCGACGTCGCCGGCGAAGCAGGGATGATCGGCGGGGAACAGCATCTGGCGGCGGAAGGACACGGCCACCGGCAACTGGAAGCGTTCGGCGAAGGCGGAGAATTCGGCCACGGCCTTGGCGTCCCAGCGCGTGCCGCCCAGGATGGCGATGGGCGATTCCGCCGACGCCAGCAGGATTTCCAGCTCGGCCAGTTGGGCCGGCGTGGGCGCGCTTTCCACCACTTCGTAGTGCGGCGCGTCGGGCACGGCGGCGGTCTCGACCAGCATGTCTTCCGGCAACGCGATGACCACCGGACCGGGGCGGCCCGAGGTGGCGACGTGGAAGGCGCGCGACACGAGTTCGGGAATGCGCTCGACCTGGTCGATCTCGGTGACCCACTTGGCCTGCGTGCCGAAGACGGCGCGGTAGTCCATTTCCTGGAAGGCTTCGCGTTCGCGCATGCCGCGTTCGATCTGGCCCACGAACAGGATCATGGGCGTCGAATCCTGCATGGCGATGTGCACGCCGGCCAGGGCGTTGGAGGCGCCGGGGCCGCGCGTGACCACGCAGATGCCCGGTTCGCCGGTGAGCTTGCCGTGCGCGTCGGCCATGATGGCCGCGCCGCCTTCCTGGCGGCACACCGTGACGTCGATGTTGGCGTCGTGCAGGCCGTCCAGGACGGCCAGGTAGCTTTCGCCCGGCACGCAGAAGACGTGTTTCACGCCGTGGGCGACGAGCTGATCGACGAGGATGTGTCCGCCGAGGCGGGGTTGTTGCGAATTCGGCATGGCAGAGTTGTGCAGTGGTCGATACGGAATCAGGGATACTGGCGAGAATAATGTTCCTTGGCTGCACATTGCAATTGATAAAATTGCACAATCTAGTGCGGCCGGCGCACGACGTGGCGATGCTGCGACGCAGCAGTTTGGCGGTCCGGACTTTCCTGCGGCTACGGGCGGCGCGGCGGCGCCCGGTGCGGGTCGTGCTCTTCTATCCTTTCATTGCTTTTTTTCAGCCATCCCCTTTCGGCTACTGGCCCGTTCAACCGTCCCATGAGATCCGGCATTCCCAACCTGACCGCCCTCCAGGCCTTCGAGGCCACGGCGCGCCTCGGCACGTTCTCGCGGGCCGCCGAGGAGTTGTCCCTGACCCACAGCGCCGTCTACCGCCAGGTGGCCAGCCTGGAGCAGCGGCTGGGGGTGCAGTTGTTCACGCGGGTGCGCCGGCGCATCGTGCTGACCGACCACGGCGCCGAATATGCCGGCCGCATCCGGCAGCACCTGGACCAGATCGAGAAGGACACCTTCGGCCTGGTCAGCCGCACGGGCATGGGCCGCAGCCTGCACATCGCCGTGGTGCCGACCCTGGCCACCACCTGGCTCATCCCGCGCCTGGCGGACTTCGCCCGGCGGCATCCGGACATCACCGTCAGCCTGTCCGTGCGCACCCTGCCTTTCCAGTTCAAGGACCAGCCCTTCGACGGGGCGCTGTATCACAGCGATCATCTCTGGCCGGGGACGCGCGGCGTTCTCCTGTTCCGCGAGAAGGAGCTGGTGCCGGTGTGCGCGCCGTCCATGGCGCGCGCGAGAGAGGAGGGGGAAGGGCCGCTGGGCGTCATGCCCCACCTGCACCTGACGTCGCGGCCGGACGCATGGCGCGACTGGTACGGCCAGAATCGCCATGATTTCGCGCCGCATGCCGCCGGCGGTCCGCGCTACGAGCTGTTCACCATGGTGCTGGCCGCGGCCGAGGCGGGCCTGGGCGTGGGGCTGGTCCCGCGCTTCCTGGCGCAGGACGCGCTGGATGCCGGGCGCGTGGCGCCGGCCTGCCCGGGCGTCCTGCGCGTGCCGCACGGCTATTACTTCAGCTATCCCGAATCGGGCAGCCGGCAGGAGGCCTTGATGCGCTTCCAGGCGTGGCTGCAGGCCACGGCGGGCGGCGAGTCGGGTGCCTGAGCGGGATATGCGTGGCGCGGAAGCCGGCGCGTGCGCGCCCGCGGCCGATTTCGCGCCATCCGTCCTTACTGCTGAGCTGGCCCCGGCAAGACCTTGGCGGCCCACGCGCCTGCGTTCCGGCCCCCAGGCGCGTCGATATCCGTAAAAACGTATAGAAGGCGTGAATTCCGCCGGTAAGGCAGGTCGTCACGCGGGCACTGTTTTCGTCCAGAATAGAAGAGGATGGCCCCGCGTCGCCGGCGAGATAGCGGATAGAGGGCTATTACCGATTGTTTTACCGCGCCAGTCTGAAACAATGTCTTTCCGACCTCATGCCGCTATCCGCGGATCCTGGGGCCTTTCCTCACCATGGGATCTTCCATATGAAAAAATTGCCGCTCATCGCTGCTCTCGCCGCTGTCACCACCCTGGCTTCGGTTGCCGCACATGCCGAAGGCCGCCTGGACCAGATCAAGTCCTCGGGAACCATCTCGCTCGGCTACCGCGACGCGTCGCTGCCGTTCTCCTACCTGGACGACACGCAAAAGCCGATCGGCTATTCCATGGATATCTGTCACGGCATCGTCAAGGCCGTCGAGAAGAGCGTAGGCAAGCCGGTGAAGGTGAACCTGGTGCCGGTGACGTCGTCCACGCGTATTCCGCTGGTCGCCAACGGCACCGTCGACCTGGTGTGCGGCTCCGCCACCAACAATATGGAGCGGCAGAAGCAGGTCAGCTTCGCGCCCACGACCTTCGTCACCGCCAACCGCTACGTGGCCAAGAAGTCGTCCAACATCAATACGCTGGCCGACCTGAAGGGCAAGACCGTCATTTCCACGGCCGGCACCAGCAACATCAAGTGGACGACGGAAGCCAATGCCGAGCACAAGCTGGGCATGAACATCATCCCGGCCAAGGACCACGCCGAAGCCTTCCTGACCGTGGAAAGCGGCCGCGCCACGGCTTTCTTCATGGACGACGTGCTGCTGGCCGGCCTGGTCGCCACCTCGCGCAATCCCGGCGAATGGATGATCGGCAAGGAGGCCTACACGGTCGAGCCCTACGCCGTGATCGAGCCCAAGGACGATCCTGCCTTCAAGAAGGTGGTCGACGACGCCGTGGTCGCGATGATCAAGGACGGCACGGTGGCCAAGCTGTACGACAAGTGGTTCATGAACCCGATCCCGCCGAAGAACGTGAACCTGAACCTGCCGATGAGCGCGTCGCTGAAGAAGGTGCTGGCGAATCCGACGGATTCGGGCGACCCCGCCGTGTATAAGTAACCCCCCCTACCGCGCGGAGCGCGGCCCCCCCAGGGGGGCGGCACTGGCGGACCGGG